>CAVKAR010000056.1:0-10285 GCA_963654425.1 Lachnospiraceae bacterium | reverse complement strand
TATGGGGCTTACGCGCCATTTTTTGCTAACCCTAGAATATAAGCAGTGATAAAATAGCCGCGCCAAAAGGAGTTTTATTCATGGGAAGACACTTTGAAGTTAGAGCCGCGGCAATGGCTGCGACCGCCAAAGCAAAGAGCGCGATTTACATGCGCGCCAGTAAGGAGATTTATGCTGCTGCGAAAAGCGGCATCCCAGACCCGGAATCAAACCTCGCTTTGCGTAGTGCAATCGAAAAATATCGCAAAACCTGCCCAAGAGACGTCATTGAAAGAGCCATCGAGAAAGCCAAAGGCGGAGATGCCGTTGCCTATATCCCTGGACGTTACGAATTCTTCGGCGTCGGCGGAAGCTTCGTCATCGTTGATACCTTAAGCGACAATGTCAACCGCGCCTTAGTAGGCGTTCGCACCATCGTTACCCGCAAGGGCGGCAAGATGGGAAGCGTCGAATACAATTTCCAAATGCTCGGCGTCATCGATTTCAAAGGGACCAATCGCGATGAGGTTGAAGAGAATCTCATCCTCGGCGATGTCGATGTCTTGTCGGTCGATTTGGATGATGGCGAAATCGAAGTGAGGGTCAATCCAAGCGATTTCGAGAAAGCGAAGAAAGCCCTCAATGATATGGGCATCACCGAATTCGACAACGCCCAGACAACCCTTGTTCCGAATGAATACGTTACCTTAAACGATGAAGACCTCGGCAAATTCAAGAAGATGCTCGATGAGCTCGATGAATGCGAAGACGTCCAAGCCGTTTATCATAACGTCGAGAACATCTAATAATATATAAAGGTATATGAGCCGCATGAAAATCGCGGCTTTTATAATAGGGAGCAGAAAGCCTCTATCGCTTCTTCAGTTTTTAGCTCTTTTGCGTAGATACGGAGCTTTTCCTTATCAAGCCCCTTGCTTTGGGCTTTAAGAAAGATATCTTTCATGTTTATCTTCAATTCATCGCGGTGCCTATAGGCATCAATGAAGGCTCTCTCTAAATCGTAAGTCGTCACGATATGCCCGTAGTTAGTGAAGATGAGGCTTTGCCCCAAATAGAAATCCTTCTCGTTCAGATGCTTAGAAGTGGTATTTGGGATTCCTTTATTCATGTAACCGCGTGGCAAATTCACGGTTATTTTGGGATCTGCATCGCATAATTCATGTAGATATAGGGCGCTTGATAAGGAAAACACAGCTTTTTTGTAGGTGAATTGCAGGATGTAATATGGATCAAGAGGATATCCTTTTTTCACGTATAACCCGCGCGCCGCCTTAACGAATTGCCCAGCTTCTTCCGCGAGGACGAGATATTCTTGGCTAATTGAAAAACGCTGAGCTTCTTTCACGGAAATATACCCATTGTTATTCTCGGCCAATTCTAGGATTTCAAATGATTTCTTTTCTTTCACACAACAATAATAGCGAATATGTTGCTCGAACGTAAACAAAATATTGAAAATGCCTTTGACTATCGGCATTTCGACGATGATAATTACCCCGTCTCAAAAGAGATTAGAAAACAAGAAGGAAGATAACAATGCAACGTCAAACCACAATGGCGAAACCTCTTGAGCTCAACAAAGCTTGGTACGTTATCGACGCAACCGATATCCCTCTCGGACGTCTCGCAAGCCAAGTCGCGATGATCTTAATGGGCAAAAACAAGCCGATTTACACCCCAAACCAAGACACTGGTGACTACATCATCATCGTCAATGCCAGCAAAGTGAAACTCACTGGCGATGCCGAGCACAAGAAGAACTATTACAACGTTTCCGGCTATAACGGCGGACTTCGTACCCGCAGCGCCGGCACGATGCTTCGCGAATTCCCAGAAGAACTCGTCGAGCGCGCCGTTTGGGGCATGCTCCCAAAAGGACCTCTCGGACGCAAGATGTACAAGAAAATGTTCGTCTATGCCGGAGCCGAGCACAAACAAGAAGCTCAAAAGCCAGTCAAGCTTGAGCTCAAGAAATAAGGAGATCACTCATGGCTAACGAAAAGAAATATTACGGAACTGGCAGACGTAAGAGCAGCATCGCCCGCGTTTACGTTACCGCTGGCAAAGGCAAAATCGTCGTCAATGGCAGAGATGTCAATGAATACATGCCATATGCCACCTTGGTTCAAAACCTCAAACAGCCTCTCGTCTTGAGCGCCGCCGAGAACAAATACGATGTCGAGGCTTTCGTCCAAGGCGGTGGATTCACTGGCCAAGCCGAAGCCATCCGCTTAGGCATCGCCCGCGCGCTTCTTGAAGCTGGCGAAGACCGCAAGACCCTCAAAGTCGCCGGTATGCTCACCCGCAACGCGAGAAGCAAAGAAAGAAAGAAATACGGTCTCAAAGCCGCTCGTCGCGCACCGCAATTCTCAAAGCGTTAATCTCTATTGCGCCATCAAAAGGCTCGGTCGTTCCGAGCCTTTTTTCGTATGATGAAGGGCAAAACGAACTTTGCGATTTTCCGTCTTGTTTCCAATTTTCCTTAGTTGTATATTATTAAGGCACTTTTGTGCGACGGGCCTTTAGCTCAGCTGGTTAGAGCGTGCGCTTGATAAGCGCAAGGTCGATGGTTCAAACCCATTAAGGCCCACCAATAGAACATCGCCACTCCTCCGTTGAGTGGTTTTTTATTTGAGATTGTCGACTTCATGCGATTAAACTCGGTTTAGATCGACTTTAAGGCCATCATGTTTTGCCGGTTGGAAGCGTGTCATTGAACAAATGCGAACAAGAGATACTTTTGTCATCTCCCAAATACTTGATTGATAATATAGATGACCATGAGTCGGATGGATTTCGCTTCAAGCGAATCAAAGTAAAATTGCTAGGAGGAAACGAAGATGAAAATTAATGTGGGAGAGAAATATGCTGCCAATGTCTCAAAGAAACATTTTCTCGAAAGCATAGAATCGATAAGCGAATTTTCCGAAAAAGAAAAATTGATGTGGACGTTCACCCTTTGGCTCCTCAAGGACAACTACCCAAAGGAGATTTTCGATACGGTCGAGGACAATGATTACCTTTCACGGCATCTCTCAATATTCTTGAGGGCTGGTTGGGACGAGACATTCACGCTGAAAGAATGGGAAGACTATCTTCTGTCGAAATGAATCGATAAGCTCGCACTTGCATGATGTTTTCAATGATTCTGTCGAAATCAAGTTTGCGTCTATGGTAGCGTTTGCTGGGCGATAACTCGTTCTTCAAACATCCTTTAAAGAGTAGTAATATTCTTCTCGCGGGTGTTTAGCTCAGCGGGAGAGCGCTTCCTTCACACGGAAGAGGTCGGAGGTTCGACACCTCTAACACCCACCATGCCGTCTTAGCTCAATTGGCAGAGCAATTGATTTGTAATCAATAGGTTGGTGGTTCGATTCCGCTAGACGGCACCAACACGTCTATAATCGCCTCCTGCATGGAGGTTTTTTGTTTGCTGGCGGTTGGAATTTCTTAACTCCCCTGCTTAAGAAATATCATCCGCGAAAAGGCCGAATAAATCGTATAACACGTTTTAGAAGGGGCTTTTGCGATGATTTTCGCCTATGTCTCATTATTCAATTCGCTGCCGAAATAAAGAGATTTCGGGATATCTCTATGCTTTTGCTTTCATAAAATAAAGACGAAAGAGGCCCTTTGGCTTATCATTTCCCTAGAAAGATGGAAGAAGAAAGCAAAAGAGAAAACGCCATCGCTAGCCAAATCGCTCTCTCCATCAAGGAGGGGAAGTGGCTGAGCGTCCGTTATGATTCGCACAAAGAGAAAAGAAACACCTCTTTTTGGTGCTTTGTCAATGATATCGACCCAAAAGAAAAGAAATTATCCGTCTCTTGCTTCAATACGAACAAAGGAACCGATACCATCGAAGTGACGCTGTCCTTTTCCAGGATTTTGGAAGCGCGAATCATCAATTTCACGATTGGGGCCTATAACCAAGCTCTGGTGGATAAGATAAACGGCGATCTTGAAGGCTTTGCCTGGCTGAAGTTCGAGAATTTCAGCAACAATATCCTTTCGTATTTGGAAAGATGCTGTGAGATGGACGAAGACCCATCCATCAAAGATTACGCGATGATAGAGGGGATAGATTCGGAAGTCCTTGCCAAAAATGGTGAATTCATCCTCAACGACGAGCAAATAAACGGGCTCGTACGTTACGTCATCAAGACCGACTTAAGCGATTACGAGCGGAAGCGCTCGGAGCTTGCTTTATCGCGCTTATCGATCGACGAAGACGGGAAGAAGTACATCGTTGCCTATGAGAACGTCTATTTCTCGCCAAAAGAGAAAAAGATGAAGCTCATCGGCAAGATGAAAATCAATTCATCTTTCCTCATCGATGGGCAAAGGCATTCCTTATCGACTTATACCGAGCTCAATTCGATGGAATTCCTCGAGAATCTAAACACCGATTTTTTAGCGATGTCCGCAAGGCTTCGCGAAAGTCTAAGGCCTGGCGAATCCATTGACAGCAGGCCTGATTTTTACTGCTTGCAGAGGGATATGCAGCTGAATTTGCCCTCTCTTTTCGCCAAAATCGAGAACCGCTACAAAGAGAATAATTTAGAGGCGCCTTTGAAGGCTTTCTTCGGAAATTCGAGCCTCGAGAATAACGGTCGAACTCTTCCTAGCCTCGTTTTCTTCGATGATAAGGTGAATATCGATCAGGCTCTTTTGGTTTATCGGGCCCTCAAAAACAAAGTGACTTATGTCCAAGGGCCGCCGGGCACAGGGAAAACGCAAACCATTTTCAATACGATCCTTTCATCGCTATTTGCCAAAAAGACGGTTTTGATATCCACGAACAACAATCGCCCATTGGACGGCATCGTCGAGAAGTTCTCCTTTTCTTATAAAAACAAGCATATAGAAATGCCTTTTTTGCGATTGGGCAATATGGGCAAAACAGCTGAAGCGGCGCTTAAGATCAAGAAAATCCACGATTCTTTAAATGAGGAGGCTCTAAGCGTTGAAGAGTTGGAGAAGCTTCGGAAACGCGTTTTAAGCAAAAACAAAGAAGCGGTGCTCTCCTTGACCAATTACCAAAAGCGCTCAGCCGCCTTGGATAATCTGAACTTCTTGAACAAGGCCGAGGACTTGGGGGCTAGAAACTCCATCGTGAAAAAGCAAAAGCCCCTTCTTGAGAAAGAGATATCCTCTTTGAAAAAAGAAGACGAGAAGGAAATCATCTCCCATTTCGTTTCTCTCGAGCATGATGAAGAAGCCTTGAAGTATCTCTATTATTCTTCTCTTTCCCGTTTCAAGAAACTGTGTGGGAAAAATTATGAAGAGCTCATTCGTATCGCGGGAATCGAAGAGGAGAGCAAGCGTGCCATAGAATTCAATTCCTACTTGGCAAGCAACAAGAATCTCGCTCTGCTCGCGGACGTCTTTCCGCTTATTTTCGATACCAATTTATCGAGCTATCGCCTTGGGGATGGGGATTACGCTTTCGATTTGCTCATCATGGATGAAGCGGGGCAAGCGGACCTCGCCCATTCTTTGATCCCGCTTTCTAGAGCGAAGAGCTTGTTGCTTGTGGGAGACGAGGATCAGCTTCTTCCGGTGATTGAGCTTGACCCGTCGGTAAATGAAGCCCTAAAAAAAGAATTCGAGATATCCGATACCTATGATTACCTATCGAATTCCATACTTTCTTCGATGAAGGCGGCCGATAAAGTCACCGACTGCATATTGCTGCGCAATCACTATCGGTGCGGGAAGAAAATCATCGATTTCAATAACCAGTATTTTTACGAGAACAAGCTGATCGTAAATCCGTCTTTATCCGATGGCGAGCTTCTCTTTTTCGACTGCGAAAACACCATTCGAACCCCGCTTCGCAACCAGAATTATTCCGAGGCCTATAAAATCGTCCAGTACTGCAAAAACAACGATATCACCGACTGCGCGATTATCACGCCTTTCGTAAACCAAGCCAAACTCATTAACGATTTATTGATCAAAAACGGAATAAGCGAGGTGAAAGCCGCCACTATCCATAGCGTTCAAGGTGCCGAGAAAAACACCATCATTATCTCAGACGGCGTTTCCTCTTTTACCTCCAAAAACACCATAAAGTGGCTCAATAAGCACGGCGAGATTGCCAATGTCGCCGTCTCGAGGGCCAAAAAGAAACTCGTCGTCTTCGGGAACAAAGAGAAACTGAAGAGCGTCAAAAGCGGCGACAGCGTCTGGAATGAGCTCATCAAATATTGCGAGAGCAATGGGAATATCGAAGTAGTGGCTCCAGAATGCGAAAATCTCTCTATCGGCAAATCCAATGGCTCGCTCAATGAAGATGAATTTTATGAGACAATCGGCCAGATTGTCTCGACGATGGATAAATACGTTTTGGTGAGAAACGTTGCCCTCAAGTCGCTTTTTGAGGAATATGAAGATTCATCAAGCGAATTCGATTCGGTTATCTACAAAAAGCAGCTCTTCAAGAAAGATTTGCCGCTTTACGCTTTCGAATTCGATGGTGGCGAGCATTATCGGGATATCAACCGCATCAAAGCCGATAAGCGGAAAATGGAAGTCTGTCAAAAACATGGCGTGCGCTTATTGAAACTTCCAAATTACCTTTCGAAGGATTACGAATTCCTCAAAAAGCTTATCGAAGGATATGAAAAGGCGGACGATGCCGAGCAGCTGTCGCTTTTCTGAATGCCTTTCAGAGCTTTGTGAATAGAGGCGATGGCTGTTGATACACAATCTCTTAGTTGCATTCAGAATATAGCAAAAGCGTCATCCGGGAGCTCGGCGAATATCTCTTGGATCGTCTTGCCGCCTATTTTATGCTTGATGACGGCATACGGCTTGTCGAAATTTGTCGGGGTGCAGTAGAACTTGCAGAAACTTACGATTTTTTCGCCGTTCTCCCCTTTAAAATACGTGATCGAATACAGTTCATTCTTATATTCGAATTCGATTTCCCTGTTTGTTTCGATAAGGGCTTCGATGCATTCTTCTCTCATGTCATTCATCCTCCCAATGGTTTCTGATTAATTGGCCATAGCTGCTGACTTTCAGCGAATGGAAATGCGGGACTTTCGGATGGGCGGCTCGGTTTCCGTGATTGGAATAATCAATGCCGAGGCAGGCCTCGCCCCTCTCATCATAATATCGCTCCGTCACAACGCAACCCGCAACTATCTTTTTGATGACGGAGTTCGGCTTGCATTGAGCCGGCAATGAATCATGGTAGTTTGATTCGATGACCGCCGTCACCGTTTTCACCTTGGCCTTCGCGAAATTGTACGCCCCCTTTACGTTGATTATGCGCTTCCCGCCGCAATTCGGCCAATCGGCGGAATGCCTCTTGTATTCAAGCTTCTTGCGACCCGGCCTGGTGTAATGCAGGGTTCTATTCGCCGAGGCGTATTGCCCGCTTCTCCCGCCGTTCCCTTTCGGGATATAGGCCTGCATCTTCCCTCCGCCGCCCGGCTTGCTCGCGCCCAAGGGGGCGCCTATCGTTTTTGGTTTGCCTTTTTCCATGCTCTTTCCTCCTGGCCCGATTATCGAGCAAGGGGGGCGGCGAAAACAGCTGGCAAAATCGGCATGACGATTTTGTCAATGGGGGCGTGGTGGCGGACGCCCATTGACAAAAGTGGCAACCCATTCGTGATAATATGAGAAAAGCCAAAGGGCGAAAAGGAGGGTGTATGGGTGTTCGATTATTGATGGAGCCGGCTCCGGCGGAAGTGGGCGTGAGAATCAAGAAAGCCCGCGAATCGGCCGGCCTCTCCCAGCGCGCCCTGAGCGAAGAGTCGGGCTTGTCGGTCAACCAGATATCGCGGTACGAGAACGGCAAGGACAAGGGCCTGATAAGCCTCCGGAACCTGGCCAGGATCGCAATCGCGCTCAACGTGTCGTTAGACGAGCTCTATTTCGGCAAAAGGGAATTCAGGTTCATCTACACTGCAAAAAGCGAGGGCGAGCTCATCGCGGGCTGCCTTTACATCCTTTATAAGAGCAACATCGTTTGCTCGTTTGACGGTAAGTGTCAATTGGGGGTCATGGCGAAGCGTGACCCTTTTTTGATAGGCTTGATCCGCACTGGAGGAAAAACGAAAATGCTGCAACCGCTGAGCGAAGCGCAAAGGGAGATCATCGAATACGCCGACTCCCACGGCAACAAGGCCGCGGCCGAGAGATTCGGCGCGACCGTCAACCAAATCGACCATCTGAAGGCGAGAAGGAGGAAGCTGAAGATGCGGGCGGCCCGCGACGCCGGCTTCGTCGAGGTGGCCGGGCCCGGCGGGAAAGAGGCCGTCTCGGTCAGCATGGGCAAGGCCGTATTCTCGATGACGGTGGCCGACTTCAGGAAGGCATTCCTGGGTGATTGACCTCTCGGAAATCGAAGCCGTCTACGTCAGACCCGGCTTCACCGACATGCGGAAGGGCATAACCGGCCTGATCGGCCTGGCGGAGGCCATCCTCCCGGGCGGCGATATGGGCAGAAGGCTCTTCTGCTTCTGCGGCAAGGGAGGGAGGAACGTCAAGATCCTCGAGGTGGGCTACGACGGCTGGTGGCTCTACCAGAAGCGCCTGGCTGCCGGAAGGTTCCGCTGGCCGAAGACGCCGGAAGAGGCGATCGTCATCGACAGATGGGCGCTGCAAAGGCTTCTCGACGGCCTGGGCCCCGAGCCTGCGAAGGCATCCGGGGGACGCGTCCCCATCACCTATGGAAAATATTGAAAAAATGCCGATAATATCGGCATTTTTCGTTGCTTTTTCCTCCGATTTGCGATAAAATTTGCCTATGAACAAAGAGGAACTGTCAGTCCATAGATCCCAGCTTGCCAGGATAGCGGATCTCGAGGCGAGGCTCGCCATCATGGGCGCGAAGCTCGACGGGCTCCGCAAGTCCGTCTCCGACAGGGACAAGGCCATCGCGGAGAGGGACAAAGCCATAACGGAAAGGGACAAGGCCATCGCGGAGAGGGACAAGGCCCTGGCCGGCAAAGAGAGGGCGATCGCCGAGAGGGACAGGCTGATCGCGGAGGCGAAAAGATACCTCATCGACCAGAAAATCATGACGGCGAAGGCGGTGAACGCCCTTTTCGGGAAATCATCGGCCAAAACCAGGAACCTCGCGGGCGAGGCGATCGCGAAGGGCGGCGCGGCCCCTTTGAGGAAAGAAGGGGCAATGGCCCGCGGGAAGGTCGGGAGGAAGGCCGGCACCCACGATTTCGACTGGGTCGAAGGCTGCTACGCCCCCGAGACGGCGGCATCCGAGCTTCAAGACAAAGCATGCCCGGAATGCGGGGCGGAGATGGAGCTCGCCGGCTACGAGAGATACAGCAAGATATACGCCGTCAGGGAGCATCTCAGGAAGGTCGACCACATCGTCGCCGTCTACAGATGCCCGGAATGCGGCGCGACCGCGAAGGCCAAGGAGGCCGATGGCGGCGACTGCTTCGGCAGAAGCGCCTGCACCGAGAGCCTGGCCGGGCTGCTCGCGATGATGTCATGCGGGCTTTACCTGCCGGCGAAGAGGGTGGCGGATTTCTTCTCGATGGCGGGGACCCCGATATCGCGCGAGCTGGTCGTCAGATACCTCATCAAGACGGGCAATCTGCTCTCGGGGTTCGCCGAGAGGATGAGGGAGGAGATGCAGGGCTGCTCGGCCCTGATGATCGACGAGACCGTCTGGAATTCGCTGGAGGACAAGGGCGAGAACCGGATATGGGGCATCACCTCGGGCCCGAAGGAATCGGCGAAGGCCGCCTACTACCTATACTCGCCGGACAGGAAATACGAGAACCTGTCGAAGCTCATAGGCGATGATTTCGCCGGGGCCGTCGTCAGCGATGCCTACGGGGCCTATCTCAAATGCGCGGCGCACCAGCTTTGCTGGAGCCATCTGCGGAAATACCTGTTCGATTACCTCAAGGCGCTGGGCGCCCCGGGCGGGAAGGACTACGACGACGTCAAGGGCCTGCTCGACAAGGCGAACCTCGTCTTCGCGAAGGAGAGGGAGCTCTCCGGCCTGCCGGAATCGGAGCTCTCCGCGAGAAGGGAGAAAGAGCTCAAGCCGCTCATCGACGATTACTTCTCATCGGCCGAGGCGATATGCGACATGGGCGCAGCCGACCCGAAGAACAGGGCGATCGCCTACGGGCTGAGGAACAAAGAGCGTTACTACACCCTGGTGTCCAACCCGAAAGTGCCGGCCACAAACAACGCAAGCGAGCGCTCCATGAGGAAAGCCGTGATGAAGAGGGTCTCCTCGCTCTTCTCGGCCTCGACCGAGGGAGCGGAGGCGATGTGCGTCCTTCTG
>CAVKAR010000055.1:0-10296 GCA_963654425.1 Lachnospiraceae bacterium | reverse complement strand
ATCCCTCACCGCTTTCACCGGCATGGACGCCCTCACTCACGCGATTGAAGGCTATATCACCCGCGGGGCCTGGGAGATGAGCGATATGTTTCACATCAAGGCCATCGAAATAATCGGCAAGAATCTCCGCGCCGCCGTCAAAAACGATCCAGACGGCAGAGAAGGCATGGCACTTGGCCAATATATCGCAGGCATGGGTTTCTCCAACGTCGGCTTAGGCATCGATCACGCGATGGCTCACACATTAAGTGCCTATTACGATATCCCGCACGGCAAAGCCTGCGCGATGCTTCTCCCTATCGCGATGGAATTCAATGCTTCCGTCTCAGGCAGCAAATACAAAGACATCGCGAAAGCCCTAGGAGTCGAAGGAGTCGAGACGATGAGCCAAGATGAATACCGCGCCGAGGCGATCGCAGCCGTGAAGAAACTCGGGAACGATGTCGGCATCCCCGATAAGTGCCCAGAGATCAAGAAAGAGGATCTCGAGAACATCTCCAGAGACGCTCTCAAGGATGCTTGCTATCCAGGCAACCCGAGAGAAGCCACGCTGGAAGATGTCAAAGCGCTCTTCTCCAAATTGATGTAAGGAAGAAAGAGGTTATTCAGTCGCAAAGGCTGAGGCCTCTTTTTTCTTTTTTTGCATGGAAACCCGGGCTGATCTGTCGTCTTCGTGTCGTTTTCATGTCGCGTTCGTGTCGTTTTCGTGACACACCGATAAACTTTTGTGCTTAAAGGCCGTTTAGAATTAAACGTATCAAGACGATTAAAAGCAATAACTGGAAAATCCGAACTCTCGCTTTCGCGTTAGTCAAAGACAATTCCTTTATTTATCAGACGGCACTTCTATCTCTATATCCGACAAGGGGAAAGAGCAGCAAAGATGAATAAACGAGTATTTGAAGTCGGCGTTGCGGCGATTTTCGCATTTTTTGGGAGCGTATATCTCCCCGCTTTTTAAGTAAGCGCGGCAAAATCCGCATTCACCGCTTCTGCAGCTAGAGGGAGCGGCAATGCCGCTTTTCTCTAAACTCCTAAGGATCGTTTCCTCGGTATTTCCAATAACTTCTTTCTTCTTCCCATCGATAGTGACAACTATCTTCACTTCCTTCTTTTCTTTCTTCGAGTAATCGCTCTGCGCAGACGGATCGAGGATCTCGCCGTATAGCTCGTGGCGAATGTATTTTCTCTCTAAGCCCATGGCTATTAACTCATCGTCCAGAAAATCATGCATCTTCTGCGGACCGGAAATGAAAACGGAATAGACACCGCTAGGGGCGTATTTCTTTATATGCTCCTTATTTATGAAACCGTATTCGTATCCGCCTTTCTTCTCTTCGCTCAAAACATGGATGACCTTGATTTTGTCGCAGCTTTTCGCGAGTTCATCGAGTTCCTCTTTGAAAATGATCGAGGAAGATGCGCGATTGCCATAAAGAAGGATGAGATTAAAATCCTCATCGCCATCAGCGATGGCTTTTGCAAGCGACAAGAAAGGCGTAATGCCACTCCCCCCGGCGATACCAATCACGTTTTTCGCATCCCGCAAACCAACATAAGTGAAATTGCCAGCCGGCGAAGAGATAGTCACCTCGTCCCCTTCTTTCCAATTATCCAAAATATAATTGGAGGCGATGCCGTCCTTTACCCGTTTAACGGTAATCGCATAAATCCCAGCAAGCGATTCTTTCGGGGATGAGCAAAGAGAATAAGGGCGTTTTATCTTCATGCCGTCTATATTCAAAGAAATGACGATGTATTGCCCAGCGGAGAAATAAGCAAGTTCCTTCGTCCCTTTCTCCGCGTTGGGGGAAAAGAAGAAGGTTTTGCAGTCTTTTGAATGCCGGACAATCTTCGAAATCCTTGCATATTGCTCCCCTGGATGGAGTCTTTTGGCGAGCTTATTGACGGGATATTCAGCTGGAAGAGGGGTTTTTGCGGCTTTTTTGAATTTCTTGCGGCGAAGCAAAAAAAGCGATAGGAGTTTAAATGGATTTAAGCGCCTTATTTCATTTTTTGCCATTGCTCTTGCTTCTTTCTATATCTTCGATCGTCTTGATGGCGGCCCCTTCCCCCGAGAAGTAAGTTGAACCATACCCATCCATCCTATAATCATGCGCCCCGCAGAAGCGAAGCCCTTTTATCGAGCGCTCTTGCTCGCTAGAGACGACGCGAGGGATAACCGAATCCCACATATGCCCTTGATAGCCGTACGGGGTCCCGTTCGGGCTTGATAAGTATCTAGCGAACGTCGCTGGGCTCGCCACCTCTATTTCCTCAATATGCTCTTTTATCGATACGCCGAGCGTCTTCTCGTAATAGTCGATCATCTCTTCGGCGATCTTGAGTTTCGTCTTTTTGTATTCCTCAGGTTTGACCTTGCTCCATATATCGCCGTAGACGGAAGTCGTGAAGAAAAGCTCGGAAGTCCCTTTCTCCGTGCAATCGGGATTGACGATATTGAGGCAATTGACGATGACCCAGCCTGTCCCCCCAAGCGAGAAGCTGTTTTCATATTGCCCTAGGGAATCGGCGTGCGGCTCCAAAAAGACCGAGTAGTCTTTGATCCCCAATTCTTCCGCGCTTCTATTTAGTCCCAAATACACCGTGAAGAAAGACAAAGCCAAATCGCGCGCATTGGCTTTCCTCACCTCGTATTCCGGGATTTCATTCTCGTCTAGCATATGCGAAAAGACGTCATTGGGATAGCAGTTGCAGATGATATGATCGCTATAGAATTCCTCGCCATTGCTACTAACCCCATAAGCTTTCCCGTCTTTGACGAGGATTTTGCTCACCGGGGAGTTGTAGCGGATCTCTCCCCCATTTTCGCGGATCACTTTATCTAGCGAAGAGGATAGTTCGTGGGAGAGGCCTTTCGCTAAACCAACCCCATCTTCGACATAAACCATGAACATCATGACGAAAGTGAGGAAATCAAGAGTAGGCGTTGGCTCGCCTATATAAGGCCAATAAGTGGTGAGAATATGCTGCGCTTTAAGCGGTATCTTCAAGATATTCATGACCTCATCGACGGAATGTGAGGCCAAACGCATAAAGGTGGAATGCTTTCGGAAAATCTTAAAAAGACCGACTTCGCCCGAGGCTATCTCATGCATTGAATCAAGCCCTTCTTGCGCAAGAGCAAAAAAACGCGTGACGCTGCTTTTTGATCCAGGGACGAGCTTATCCAACGTAGCGATGAATTCGTTTGCTCCAGCAGGCATATTCGCATCGTATCTCTCTTTCTCATCAGTCGAGATGACGCGATATAAATGGGTATCGTTAAGCCAATCGACTTTCGCCCCAAGGCGCTCGAAAAGCTTACGCACCGCCCCTGGCTTTTCTTCGCTCCCCACTTGCGCAAGCTCATGGAGAGAGGTCTCGAATTCGAAACGTCCGCGTTTAAAGCTCGTAGCCGAGCCGCCTGGGAGATTGTGCTTTTCGAAAAGAATGGTCTTCAAGCCGACTCGCGAAAGCGTCGCTGCGGCGGAAAGCCCAGCATTTCCTGCCCCCACCACTATCGCATCATATTTCTTCATATTCCGAGCCAGCTTTTTTCGCGCTGTTTTTATATCACAAACAGGCCTCGAATATCACTACTAAATTTTGCGTATTCTCGTTAAGAGAATAAATGGGGTGCATTAGGAGCGCTCCGCTTGCCCCGAAGATGGGCATTGCAGGCTTTTTTCTGCGACTGCTCACTAAAAAGGAGAACAAGGAATAAGGGCGATTTAAGCAATAGACAAGAAAGCAAAAGCATTACACCAACAATAAATATCCATACGAACCATAGGATTTATCGAATAATTTTGTTATTTCCGATTTTTGATTGTCGATCATCAAGAACGAATAAGCTGCCTAAAATGCATGTTTTCCATCGATTTTAGACACCGTATTGCACGATAGGTCGTCTAAAATGTCGATTTTTTATCGATTTTAGACACCTTATCCAACGATAGGCCGTCTAAAATGCCTTTTTTTATCGATTTTAAACTGGTTGCCCGTGAAAAAGACGGTCATTCATTCACCAACTACTTCCATCTTTACTAACAGATAGATTGTCTTCCATCCACAAAACAGTCTGTATTTTGATATAGCTATAATCATCAAAACTATAGACGTAATGAGCTATAGCCTTCATCAATGCGACTCAATAGATCGATAGGAGCCATGAGTCTCCACTTAGCATTGTAGCCAATCTTTTGGTACTCGCCTTCCAAAAAATATTTGATCTGATTGGTAAGATGGCTTTGGCATTCGTCGTAAAAGCCGGCGGTTAAGGAAAACTTGCTTTGAAAACGCTCGAGAATATATCCTGCCTTTTGATAAAGGAAAACCTGGTCGTACGACTTGAGGGCATCCATTAATTTTCTTTCGTCTAAACGGCAAGGGATAAGCTCTAAAGCGTTTAGGACTTCTTCAATTCCGCCTGCCTTATCAAGGTCTTTGAAGCAATCGATGACGCTTCTTTCCAATGAAGTGACCCTTACCCCGCTCGCCTCATCATAGATGACTTGCTCATAATTGTCGTTTTTGCAGTATCGATATGTGACACCATCGAACTCAAAAGAAGCGAATCTGCTTTTGCTAGCAATCGTAAGCTCATTGAAACATTGGTTGGCTAAGCCGTAATAATCAAGGGCCGCGTGAGCGTATAAATAAGAATCCCCGTTGATTTTGCTGGCGATTTCGAATTTGGTGCTCGAGATGGAACCCATTTGGTCCAAAGATACGTATAAGCCGTTGCGCACCTTTCTGATTTTTCCATTTTTCATAGATACATGAAGCCAATTGTCGTATTGCTTCTTTGACGAAAAACTGTCTCTCAAATCGTTTTTAGTGAATAAATAAGGGATATGTTTGAGCTTCATGTTTTATCTATCTAAACATTTTTTACCTTGTTTTTGTAGTATTTCTTGCTCTTTTGGTTAAAAGTTCATCAAAAAATAACCCTGCAGCAACCAAGCCGCAGGGAAATGCGCAATCCTTATTTCTTGAAGTCCTTCTCCACTTTCTTCTCCACTTCGTTGCAAATGACTTGAAGAGAGCAGGAACGGCAATCCATCTTCACGTTGTTCATGAGATGATCAAGGGCTTTGGTGATATTCTCGCTCTTTTTTTGAATGCTCTCCAAAACGCCATAAGGGAAAGAGCCAGAAGTCACAAAGATCATTTTGACGCTCTTCACGAAAGGCAATTCCTTGTATTTGGAGATGAAGTAGCTGCCGATTTTCGAGAAGTTAACCCCTTCTTTCATCCCTTTTTTGCTCACCAATAAGCTCTCGAGATTGTTGAAGGAGGAGTCTCTAGCCATCACTTCGGGATAGGAAAAATGGTACTTCACGTAATCGAATTTGCGGATGTTGTTGTAGAAAGCGTTCTTCTCCCCCATTTTCGAAGGATCGACGCTCCCGATGACGATACGCGCGTAATTCTTATATTCCTTAAGCTCGTTTAGATCCTTCCCGATAAGCGATATCCCACTAGGGAAATCATTATCGGTGAGCAAGGAAAGAGAAGTGCCTATATACGGCTTTGCCCCAAGCTCGAAAGCCTTGTCGCTAGGGAAGATGAACTGGTTCTTATTCTCTTTGACCGAGATTTCGGAAAGAAGAGGCAAATTCCTTGCCTCCTCTTCCTCAATGCTTTGATATACGGTTTCGAGCAGATCGTCGAAGATGAACATATTCTAGATCTTGCGGTTGCGTTTTTTCTTCTCGTTGAGCTTGATGAGAAGCGGCTCCAACGAGGAAGTGAGCTTCATATCGAGATTGAAGAAATAGACGATGAATAGAAGCGCGAAAAGGATGATGAAAGCGCCGACCACGGTTAGGATTGCGTTAGCCCACAAAGGGCAGCCCATCGGGGCGAATAAGACCCAGGTGAGAACGATAAGCGCGGTACCCATTATCTAGCCTCCGCTTGGCCCTTTTTGAGAGCAAAAGTCGCAGCGCCCAAAGCGCCCATAAGCTGAGGATCAATCGCTAATTCGACCACTTTGAGGTGAAGCACTTTCTCGATAGCCTCCTTAAGACCGGCGTTTTTCGCGCATCCGCCCGTCAGAGCGATATTATCGACCGCGCCGGCCTTTTTGGCCATCACGAAGCAGCGTTTGGCCACGGAGAACTCGATCCCTGCCGCGATTTCATCCATCGGCTTCCCTTCGCCTACAAGCGAGATGACCTCGCTTTCCGCGAATACCGTGCACTGAGCGGTGATCGGGATGATGTTTTTGGCCGATAAACTAAGTTTGGAGAAGGTATCGAGATCCATCTCGAAGGCTCTAGCCATGGCCTCGAAGAAGCGCCCAGTGCCCGCGGCGCATTTGTCGTTCATCGCGAAATTGAGGACGGTGCCGTCTTTATCGACGGCAATCCCTTTAACGTCTTGCCCGCCGATATCGATGATGGCTTTAACGCTTGGATCCGTGACATGCACCCCCATCGCGTGGCAGGAGATTTCGCTGATGTTCTCGTCGGCGAAAGGCACTTTGTTGCGTCCGTATCCCGTGCCCACTAAATAAGCCAAATCTTTTGCCGAGGATAGCCCTTCGACTTGTTTGACGGCCTCATCGAGGGCCTCTTGCGCGCTTAAGACCGAATTGATGCGGCTACGGAGAGTGACATTTGCCACCATCTTGCCGTTTTCATCGACGATGACGCACTTCGTGTAAGTGCTGCCAGAGTCGCATCCACCATAATATTTCATTGTTTTGTTTCTCCTCTATTTTTACCAGGAAGCCCCGTCATCGATGACTTCCAAGGAAGGATCGACGGGCTCTTCTCTCATGACTGAGCGCATGTATCGATTGACGTCGTCGCGGATTGATTGCTTCGAGATGACGCGCGGATCCATAAGGTCATGGTTGACCCAGATGAGCTTGATGCCGTGCTCGCGCGCCCTTTGCTCGAATAAGCCGTGCATGCCTACGAGGGCTTTGCAGGAGATATGCTCCCATAGGATTACCATATCGGCGTGGTATTCTTCGCAGAATTTCCACAAATCATCGAGCAAAACCTCATATCCGCCATGGGTGCGGTTCCTCATGATCATCTCCTGATACATCTTGGCGATGTCATAAATCGCCTGATCCTTGTCGTTCTCGCTTATCTCATCGAAATAGACTAAAGAGAGCATATCGACAAGTGGGAGGATGCCCCAGCAGTTCTGCAGCCAAGGGAGGAAGTCGGTATAGAACTGCGACTGGACGCCCCAAATGATTGCGCGATGGCGGTTCTCTTTGCAGACCATCGCCTTTCTCTTGAAGGCTTTCTCGGCGAGTTTCGTTATCTTCTTGTCGGCCTTTACGAAGTCATCGCTTCTCCCAGCGACGGCCATATAGGTGGTCTCGGCGTATAAAGCCAAGTTGGCCCCATACACCTGCGGATATTCGGTTTTCGACATATCCATCCAGCTCTTGCGGAGCCTATTTTCCTCATTGAAGCGTTTTGCGCATTTGAAGTAATAATCCCAGTCCCATTTCTCGCCCGTCTTCTCTTCGATGAACTTGATGGCGTTTCTGATTTCCTGGGCGGCGTATTCCTGGACGCCTTCCTCGGTATGGCGGAGAGGGGCGGCAATCTGGAAAGTCGGGATCCCGAATTCCTCGTATTTCTTGCTCATGATGCCTCCGCCTAACAAGGAGCCGTCGCAAGTGGTGTTGCATTGGATGGCGCAAGCCCCGTATATCGGCATATCCTCGTCCACCGCCGCGCCAGCCTCAGCCGCCGGCATTGGGCAGACATCGCCCGGGATGCCCATTTCCTGAAGGACGTCAAGATAGTGGGTGACGGCCCCGCCATTCAAAAGGACGGAGACGTAAATGGCGGCCGTTTCCCATGAGACGGCATATAGATTCGGGAAGCCGCACATGATGTGGAACATCTCGTTTTCGTCCAAGATGACGCACTTTTTCGAGAATTTCTGATTATTGCCGCAACGCTTATCGGCCTTGAAGCAGCGCGTTAAGAGCTGAGCGATATCCAAAGCCACCAAATCGTATTCGGTGTGAGCGATCCTAAGCGCTTCCCCGCGCAAGCCCGTCGTATGCTTATCGATCATCATCGGAACCGCGAGGTAATTGATCATCCAGCGGTAACGGAGAAGGCCTTTGATGTTGGATGGCTTCATCACGAATTTGGCGAGCATCCACATGATCTTGAGCCAGCATCTGAAATCGTAGAAAGTGTCGACGATGCCTCTCCACTCTCTCCTCTTCCTGACTCTTTTGCCGTTATAGAGCTTGCCTAAAGGCTCGCTCCCTACTTTCTTTCCCATTATTTATTGCCTCCTTGGATCTTCTTGATCTCGATGCTTTCGACGAAAGCCTGAACCCTCGTCCTGATTTGTCCGGAATTCCCGACGGCGTAGGGCCTATCGATGGAGAGGACGGGATAACTGTATTCATCTCTCATCATATGGGTCCCGGTGACTCTTTCATACGCCCAGGGATCGCAGAACTTCATTTGCTCGTAGATGATGCCATCGGCATGATATTCTTTCGCAAGCTCATTCACGTATTCTTTCCTTCGCTTGAATTTGGCGAGGTTCATATGGCGCGGGCACATGCAGCTATGCATGTAGTGGGCGCAGATCTGACTGAGCACATCATCCTTGTCATTGAGGGTTATTTCCTCTCTCCCAGGGAGAGAGCCGAAGCAATATCGGTCAGCCACGACGAGCGCGCCGCTATCTTCGACGAGCTTTATCATGTCGACATCATCGATCTCCGAGCCGACCACAAGCACGCGGGCGCGGAATTTCTTTTTCTCATCCGGCACCCTGTTACGCACTTCTTCAAGCGTCTCCTCGAGCTTATCGAGCAAAAGGTAATGGGGGCAGACGTAGGTGCAAAGGGTGATGATATGGAATTCGTAGCCTGTGATACGGGGATTCTCCTCTTTCCGGAAATTCCCCAGTTCCGTGATGATATGGCAGAGCTTATTGTGCTCCTTCACCGCTTCACGGAGAGCCTCATCGCTCGTATCGATGCCGAAATGCTCATGGAGCGAATTCAGGATCTTCTTCCGGCATTCGGAGATGTATAGGCTCAATCCGTTCTCATCATCCTTCATCGGGACTTCGAGATATTCATAGAAGAAGCCATCATTAGGGATGGTCTTAAGCAATTCCATATTCTCCACGCAGCGGTTGATCATCGTGCAGCCGTCCGGGGTGAGGAGGCAGTCAAGGAACTGATATCCGCCTTCAATGGCTCTTTCTAGCAATGCGCGGGTGTACTCGCAAAGGAAAGAGGTCATATAGTATGTTCCCATTTCCATGGAGCCTGTGCGGGGGGCGCGAAGGCGCGAAGAGAAGCAGCCTTTGAGGTTGATGAGAACCTCTGGGATCTGATAGCAGGTGGTGCCGATGCACTTATTGCCGTCCTCTTTCCCCTTCCTCACCAACTCATTGTTGGCATCCTCTAAGAGTTTTTCGAAATAATATAGGTGTTTTAGGTCTTTCATGAGGCCTCCTCCATTAATATCCCTAATCTAATGAGGGCCTTTTTGGCCCCGGTGACGAAAGGCGTATTCTCGCTAAGCGTGAAGATAGAGGCCCCTTCGATATCGGCATCCCTCATCTTCTTATCGTCATATATCGCGCTCAAGAGATTGAGCCCCGTCAAATCGAGCCGCGAAATATCGAGCGTTTCATCGACTCTGTTCAAAATGAGCCCATCGCTCTCAAACATCGATAGCTCTTTTGCCACTTTCTTTATGGTCTTCGTGACTTCGATCCCTTTTTTGGAGGCGTCGCTCACCAAAATGAGATGCGTCACCTTCTCCATCACCCTTCTATTCACTTGCTCAATGCCAGCCTCTCCGTCTATCACGACGTAATCGAAATTGGAGGCCAATAGGGAGATCACTTCTTTTAGATAAGCGTTGACCTTGCAGTAGCAGCCGCTTGCTTCAGGCCTCCCAATCGCCAAAAAGGAAACATTATCGATTTCTTTCAAAGCATCGAAAATCTGGTATTTGGCTTCCGAGAGTATCTCCAGAGCCGCTTTATTGTCCCCGCTTTCGGCATGGGAGATGAAAAGCTTTCTGATATCATCGACCGTCGAAGAGGAAGATACGCCAAGAGCCGTCGCCAAGCCGATGGCCGGGTCAGCGTCGATCGCAAGGATCTTCTTATCGGGATAAGTCTCGGATAATAGGCGCACCGTCAAAGCGGAAATCGAGGTCTTGCCAACCCCGCCTTTCCCGCAAAAAGCCAATATCCTGGTATTCCCCATCTCTTCTATTCGCTCTCTTTCACAATGGCATAGCCATCCACTAAATCCGCTTT
>CAVKAR010000054.1:0-10762 GCA_963654425.1 Lachnospiraceae bacterium | reverse complement strand
CCATTCCTTCTTCCTATCGAAGACGTTCTCACGATCTCTGGCCGTGGCACCGTTGTCACTGGTAGAGTCGAGCGTGGTGTCGCTCACCTCAATGACGAAGCCGAAATCGTCGGTATCCGTCCAACTCAGAAGACCGTTATCACTGGTCTAGAGATGTTCCGCAAGACCCTTGACTTCGCCGAGGGCGGAGATAACGTCGGTGTCTTGCTCCGTGGCATCACCCATGACCAAGTCGAGCGTGGACAAGTCCTTGCTAAGCCAGGATCCATCGTCCCACATGACAAATTCACCGCTGCTGTCTACATTCTCACGAAGGATGAAGGTGGACGTCATACCGCTTTCTTAAACGGCTATCGCCCACAATTCTTCTTCCGCACCACCGATATCACCGGTTCGATCACCCTTCCTGCCGGAACCGATATGGTCATGCCTGGAGACAACGTTACCTTCACCGTCGAGCTCATCCACGCGATCGCTCTTGAAAAAGGAACCAAATTCTCCATCCGTGAAGGTGGAAAGACCGTCGGCGCTGGCACTGTCGCTGAGATCCTTCACTAATTAGGATTCGGATGTTATTCCAAAGCACCTCGAAAGGGGTGCTTTTTCTGTTAAGGCCTTTTTGAGATTGATTTGTCCATTTGGGAATTATTTGGGGAAATCGTCTTCCCAAATCAACAAATAGGCCCCCTAAAATGCCTTAAGAGGTTTCATATGGTTGATGAGATGATAGCAGAATGCACTGATTGCGACTTCAAGGTCGCTTTAGAGGTTAAAAACCGAAGTCATGGCTTAAAACAGTTTCGGCGTTCGCCAATGGCATAGGCGGGAAAATCTTTTTTTTGGGATTGATGATGAAAAAATATTGTCGGCATTGAAGAAACAAAGCACACGATTGATTCCATTACCGATTTCATCGATAAATACATAAGCCCTAAACCTATTTACAAATTAACGCCAATCGAGGAAGCAGGGAAGATTGTCATCGTTCTTAAAGTCGATCCCGGCAATTCGACGCCGTATTATTACCATAATTAAAATGGTTATACCGTATTTGTTCGAAGCGGGTCATCTTCTATCGAAGCACCGGATTATTTGCTTAATGAGCTTATTTTAAAAGGTCAAGGCAACACTTATGACAGTTTGCTGACAGGCTACAAGAAGGATGATTTCGCCTTTTCTATTTTAGAAAGCGATTTTTTGGAAAAAACCCAGACTAAATGCGCGGATGAGGATTTTGTATCGTTTGGCTTAACGGACAAAAACGGGTTTTTCACCAATGCTGGAGTGCTATTTGCTGATTCCAACCCTTATCGGCAGAGCCGCGTTTTCTGTACGAGATGGAATGGCCTTAACAAAACAAACGAATATGAAGCCACCGATGATCGCGAATTTGATGGATCGTTAATAAGGCAGCTTAAAATGGCTATGGATTTTTTCAGAAGCAATACAAAAACCCTTGGAAAAAGAGCGTGATGGAACCGTGCATCACCCTGATTACGATGAAGAGGCCGTCCTAGAGGCTTTAGTGAACGGGATTGTTCATCGGAGCTACAGCAATCTCGGTGCGGAGGTTTGCCTAAATATATACGATGACCGCATTGAGATAACCTCTCCCGGCGTCTTGGTTTCGGGCAATCCTCTCCCGAAATATATCGATTACAATTTCGAATCGATGCGGAGAAATCCCGGTATAGCGGACCTTTTTTGGAGACTTGGCTATATGAATCGTCGGGGCTCAGGGCTACTTAAAATAACGAATAGGACAGCGGCGCTTTTTGGAGGGGATAAAACGCATGTTACTTATCAAACGAGGAACTCTTTTTTCGTCGTCACGATCGATAATGCCAATTATCGAGATGATGTGCTTTCTTCTTTAGGCGGAAGGAAAAAAAGAGATATTGGGATATCTAGAAAAAGAAAAACAAACCTCATCGCCAGCGTAGGTTCAACGAAAGATAAGCGCTGGTTTCTTAAGCAGACGATATAGGGCAAACTGGATAAAGCGAGTAGCAAATAGCCTTTATTCATAATGAATTTGGGTCACTGAAGAAATGTGACATAGGCATCCGTTTTCATAAGCTAATGAAGTGCGTCATCATCGCAAAATAATGGTGACTTTGCCCTCTAATATTCTCATATTTAAAAAGTGCAGCTTTTATCGATAGTTTTAAAAAAGTCGCTTGGAAAAGTACATTCGTTGCACAAAAAGTCGCTTGGAAAAGTACATAAACAATTTGAAAAGTCGCTTGGAAAAGTACATTATTTGATAATGGAAGAAAAGTTATTCGAAAGAAAAATCGATATAGAATTAGACGAATGGAAAAAAGCGCTGCTTTATAAGAAGAAGGCCTTTTTGCTTAAAGGTTTAAGACAAGTAGGGAAAACATCATCTATCAAGCGCTACGCCTATGCTAATTATGAGAATGTCGTGTATATAAATTTCAAAACGGAGATTTCTTTGAAAGAGATATTCGCCGGCGATTTGAAAGTCGATAGGATCATTCTGGATTTGTCTTTTGCTAGGCCTGACATTGCTTTCGTTCCTTATAAAACCGTTTTGATCTTCGATGAGATTCAAGAATGTTCCGGAGCAAGAGCCGCCATTAAGCCATTTATGGAGGATGGGAGATTCGATATCATCGCTTCGGGCTCTTTGCTCGGCATAAAGGGCTATAACAAAAAATATCAAGGCGGAGTATCGGTCGGCTATGAACATACAGTCTATATGAAGCCCATGGATTTTGAGGAATTTTTATGGGCAAAGGGCATAAGTCACTCATCAATCGATTATTTAAAGACGTGTTTCGCTGGAAAAAAGGCAATAAGCCCCAGCGTTCATGTCTCGATGCTCAGATATTTCCGCGAATACATTTGTGTTGGAGGCATGCCGAGCGTTCTTTCTTCATATCTCAATGAGGACAGTTATTTGTCGGCCTATAGAGAGCAAAAAGATATCTTAGAAGGGTACAAAGACGATTTCGGCAAGCACCTTAACAAAGAGGAAGAGGAAGAGACTGATCAGATTTTGCTTTCGCGCATCAATAAGGTATATGCCTCTCTGCCGGCCCAGCTAGCGAAAGAAAACAAAAAATTCATGTATTCGAATATTGAAAGCAGGGGAACCTCCGCAAAATTCGATCCGGCGATTCAGTGGCTCATCGATTACGGCTTAGCGAATTATTGCCACAACCTTCGCTCTTTGTCATTGCCTTTGAAAGGAAACGCCATCGAAAACATCTTTAAGCTTTATATCGCTGATACGGGCTTATTTATGGCAATGCTAGAGGAAGGAGCTGCCTCCGATATCATGTTTGGCGGAATGGGTTCTTACAAAGGCTATATTTACGAAAACATCGTCGCTGATGCATTGAGCAAAAACGGCATACCTCTCTACTATTATTCAAAAGAAAGCGGACTAGAGATAGACTTCATAACCTGTTTTCAAAGAAAACTTTATTTGGTGGAAGTAAAAGCAAAAAACGGCAATGCCAAATCCTCCAAAACCGTTCTAGGGGACAAAACGCATTACGCTGAAGTCGAAGGTTTGATCAAATTGAGCGAAAGCAACATCCGCGAAAACGGGAATGTTCTCTCCCTGCCGTATTATTTGGCTTTCCTTCTTCGTTAAGAGGTGTTTTTCTAAGAGCGAAGTGAAGTGTGAAGTAAGAGTGAAGTAATACTTCATTCTTGGCTTTTAAGAGTGAAGTTTTACTTCATTTCTTGTGAAGTGTGGCTGTAATTTTGCATAGAGGGGCAAACAATGTTGTTCGAAGAAATGATTAGAGGCGTAAATCTTGAGGATTATGAGGTCGAATTCAAAGGCATCATCAAAGAAGGGCCCTCGAGTGATGGCGTGGGCCGCGAAGAGATAAAATGGCTTAAAGAAATAGTCGCTTTCGCTAACACATTTGGCGGAACTTTATACGTAGGGGTAGAAAATAAAACCAATAAAGTCGTAGCTTTGTCGCATGAGGAGGCCGATCGCATCGCTCTTATGGCCCAGAGATTGATTTCTATTCATGTAGAGCCACCGATTAAATACAGTATCGAAAAGCTTGCGGTTCCCAATACGATTCCAACTAGATACGTGCTAGCGATCAAAGTGGAGAAAAGCAAATTTCCGCCAATTTCCCTCCATATCAATTCTATAAGCGTTATTTACGTGAGACATTTTGGGAAGACAAGCGCAGCGACAGGTGAAGAAATTCGCGCCCTCGTCATGAGCAGCGAGTTCGTTTCCTATGATAATTTGGAGAGCGAGACGCGTTTTGATCCGCGCGATTTTTCAGAGACTTTATTCCTTTTACAAAAAGCAAAACGACGGCAAAGAATTGACGGAAAAAGATTTGCTGAATATTGTTTTTTTCACGTTAGATGGGAGGCTAAAAAACGGAGCGCTTCTTTTTAAAGATGATTGTAGCGGCGACAGAACGCTTATTGAATGCTCCCATTTCCCCGGCATCAGCAAAGGCGACAATCTTTTTATGGCAAGCAAAAGGATAGCAGGCAATCTTTTGGATGAATACGAACAAATAATCGATTTTGTTTCTTCTAGATCCGTAAATGGTTTCATAAAGACGGAAACGGGAAGAGATGATATCGTGTCATATCCACGCCGATCTTTGTCGGAGGGAGTGGCAAACGCCTTGGGGCATCGCAACTATTTCATATCCGGTAGCCAAATCGAAATAAACATCTACAAAGATCGTCTTGAGATTATTTCCCCTGGATCGTTGACAAGCAAAAAATGGCTGCACAACGAAAAGAGGCTGTCGTCAATCCCCTCGCTTCGAAGAAACGAGCTTATATGCGCAGTTTTTTCTTTGTGCAAAATAATGGATAAAAAAGGAAGCGGATTTGACAAAATCGAAACCGAATACAAGAGATCCGGAGCCGCTTATTATCCATACGTTAGCTGCGACGACTCTTATTTTTTGCTGACGCTGCCGGATTTGGCTCATCCAGGCGGATTAATCGAAAACAGCGATAGGCCTTAAGCCGTCTACTTACTTCCGAAAAGAGATAATCGGCGCTCTTGTCTCGAAAAACTTATTGCTGGCGAACAATGAATACCCGGTCAAACACCAAACAAACCGCGAACTGGTTATGCCCGAGTAATGCGTTTACTTTCGCTACTTAATTGGGTCATATAGAAAAACAAGCGATATAACGGTGACTCTGCTTTTTTGGCATAGCCCCATATGTGATTTGAGACATCGAGCAATCAATGCAGGTGCCTTTAGGAGACCCTAACTGTTCCATGGATATTCAGGGATAACCTTATTTTGTACGCACGTGCTCGCGATATTGGTCACTATAAAAAGATTTTTTGTAACAAAATTAATTTTTATAGTTACAGACAAAAATACCATGTTACAAAAAAGGCACAAGAGATACAAAAGAAATTAAAATGTAACTCTTGAGGAGGTTCAAAAATGAAACATAAAAGAACGTTACTCTCATTGCTTCTAAGCACTAGCACGCTTGGAATCGCCAGCTGCGGAGGCTTTGAAGCATCATCTCCATCTTCTTTGATCCCAGCCATCACCCTCGATAAAACCGCTCATAGTGAACAGACTACGCTGAAACTCTGCGATGAGCCGGATAACCAAAGCCTTGTCGACACGTTCATTGATTCGATTATTTCGCAAAACGGCGAACTCATCAAAGGAGGGATCGGCGCTTACGGGAAATGCGTAGTCCTCAATCTTCTCAAAGAGTGCGGCATCGATTTGCGCGATGCCACCACGAAGACCTTGGAGCAAATCCAAAAGCAACTCGATAAAATCGAGCAGAAGATCGACGCCATCGCTTATCGCGAGGAGCAGATCCACGCCGAAGACGTGCTTAATAATTTGCTTAATGAATTCCATGCCGCGAACATCAATTACATTCCTTTCGCGGTGAAGAGCCTTGGCGATATCGCCACAGCGGAAAATGATCCGGAAGTGAGCGAAGAAGAGGCTGAGCAAAGAAGGCTTGCTTTCTATAACAACACCGCCCGCAAACTCACGATCGACGGTCGTCCTTTGGCTAGCTACGTCACCACTTTGGCGAGTTATCTCATACAGCCAAACCCGGCGGATAGAAGCAAAGATGTCTTCTTCTATTACGAGAAGACGATCGGGACAACCGATGTTTGGTCCATCCAGCGCTACAAGAACACGAGAAACTTCATGGCTTATCTAGATAGCACCCTCATCAACTGCGCCAACCTCGCCAAATTCCAGATGTATTACCTCTCGCAAGGCAAGGATTCGGCAACTTTGGCCGCCTATGTCGAAATGATGAACAACATGGCTGATGCGGTGAATGCGGCGAACGAATACTTCTACAAAGTCAACGAATCGCTTAAGCCAATCGCTGAGAACGCGAGCAAGATGATCAATACCTATCTTCCGGCAGGAGAGCAATATTCGACAAGAATGGCCACTCTTACCTATAACCGCAATGACGTCGAGGGCGATGATTCTAGACAAGCCCTCCTCATGAGCTATGTCAACGATTCAGGCAGGTACGGAAACCATCAAGCCGCTTATAGCTATAAGCCAGGCTTGATCGTGAATGCCGTCATGAACGACTTCAATCCCTGTAGCGGAGCCTATTGCTCGAGCACCTACACGATTCAGGATTATCTAAGCTATGCCGGCTTCTTCGCCAAAAACGATGACCTCTTCCAAAACGCTGCAGGTATCTTCAATGGCCAGTTTTCAACCTATAGATACGGCTGGCTGCACGATGATAAAGATTACAGCATCACCTATTACAACCAGACTGGTTCCTTTGTACGGAAAAACATATATCAGCTTGCCTCTTATCATAGCTGGACTGGGCGAGTCAATCGCACGGAGCTTCGTTACCTCGATGATCAGTACTATCTCTGCTTCGCTAGAGGAAACGAGGAAGGGCAAAAACTCGATGGAGGCTATGAAGAAGTCTATATGTGGGATGAGCTCTTTACGGTGATGAATAGCTGTTTCTTTGCCCCTCATTATATGGAATTCGTTGGAGAGCAGACCTGGCCGCTTCACGAGAATTGATAAAGAACGATAGAGGAAAAATCCAGGCGGAAACGCCTGGATTTTATCTTGGAAAGGATTTTGTGGGGATAATCGTGGTGATTTGCGGTCTTTGTTTTATACCCACGCATATTTTCGTATCGCGCATGTTTCGAATTTTTCGATTTAGTAGTAAAAAAACTATAAACCTGGCGAATTATTATCATTAAAACGCGATTTTTTTGCCGAAGCTTGCGAATGCTAAAGCTGGCAAAGATTGCCTAATTGCAAGGATTTCTGCGTTAAAACGTTCCTTCCTTTTTAAAGAATTCGATGATGTTTTCGTTAATGATCCCGTTTCGGCGCTGAAGAAGTTTATCCATGGTCAAAACATACTTAGGGTAATTGTCTTTGATTTTTTCTAATGGCTTATATTCCCTTTCTTCGACCTTTGGAACGCCACGTTCATCATAATTTCCGTCATCGAGCGTTTTCGCGACCTGGACGTAGGAATAATCGTTTGATCGGCTTCTCATTATGAAATCGACTTCTAGATTCCCTATTTTCCCGATAGATGTTTGATAGCCAAAAGCTTTTGCGTAATTGTAGATGAGATTTTCTAACACCGGCCCGTAATTGATCCGGTTATCCGTATTTGTCGCAAAGTAAAAGGCAAGGTCGGTGAGATAGTATTTTTCTTCGCCATTGAGCGACTTTTTGCTCTTTAGGTCGAATCTCTGACATTTTTGGATGATTTTCGCCTCTTCAAGAATGGAAAGATAATTGTATATGGTTTTGTAGCTGTGGTTCACCCCATGGCTTTTGCTGAGCCTTGTAGTAAGCGATTTCGCTGAAAAAGTGGCCCCGAAATTATTAATTGTGTAATTTTGGATTTGATTGAATAGGGACCAGTCCCGTATTTTTTTATTGGTCAAGATATCTTTCTTGAAGATTTCCTCGATTATGTTTTGAGCATATTCCTTTTTGGCCTCTTGGCTATCGAATTCAAGAGCCCCCGGGAAACCCCCGCATAAGACATATTCTTCAAACTCCTTTTCATCGGAGGAGAGTTGTTTTCCAAAGCGCTCTTTCATTTCTAGGTATTCACTGAAAATCAAGGTGCCGATATGGAATTCGATGTATCTTCCCGTCAATTTCGTGGCGAGCTTGCCTGAAAGGAGATAACCATTGCTTCCGGTTATGAAAATTGAGTAATCGCCTTCTTCGCGATAGGCGTTTATGACAAGCTCAAACCCTTTCACGTTTTGTATCTCGTCAATGAAAAGATATTTGATTCCTGTGATATTTTTCGCAAGCGAATCTATTTTTCGAATGAGCTTGGCTTTGGTCACGATGCCTATATTTTCTTTAGCGTCGAGGTTTATGTAGATTATATTGCTATCCGCTACGCCATCTCTTTTCAATTCTCTTCTCACAAGATCCATGACGGAAGATTTGCCAGCTCTTCTGACTCCTGTTAGGACCTTGATTATTTCGCAGCTGTTTTTGAAAGGGCGAATTCGATCAAGGTATATCCTTCTTTCGTATAGCTCTTTTTCCATCATTTAAGTCCTTTGGCAATAATTTTATCAATATTGTAGTAATAATTTTACGTTTTATGCAAATTATTATCATTTGCGTTCGGCAAGTGAAATTTGACCCACCCCGGAAATTGAGATTTGACCCACCCCCGTTAACTTGATTGATTCTTCTTCCTTTCTTTATCTTCCTTCCGTCTCGCCTTTCTGGCGGGACTCTTTCGCGAAAGAGTCCCAAGTGGTGACGCTCCCGGTTCCCTCGCGCTTCATCCATTCGCTCGTCTGCCTTACCCTGTACGACTCTCCTATGATCTCGACGACGGTGGCCTTGTTGGCTATCCTGTCGACCATCGCCGCCGCCATCATCGTGTCGCCGAACAGCGATGGCCATTTCTCGAACGTCAGGTTCGTCGTTATGAGGGTCGATTTGCCCTCTGAGCGGTTCGATATGAGGTTGAAGAGCAGTTGCGACGCCTCGCTGTCGAAGCTGACGTATCCGAGTTCGTCGAGTATCAGCAGATCGTACGACATCAGCTTCCTCTTCAGCGCGACGACCTGCCTCTCCTTCAGGGATTCCTTCAGCTGCAGGGCGAGATCGGGGACCGACTCGAAGAGCACGGTCTTGCCCTTTTGGCATGCGAGGATCCCCGCCGATATGGCTATATGCGTCTTGCCGACGCCGGGGTTCCCTATGAGAACCGCGTTCCTCCCGTCTTCGACGAACCTGAGGGACTGCAGCTCCCTTATGGCGTTCGCCGCCGGGATCGAGAAGGCGCCCCAATCGATCTCCCCGAAATTCCTTTCGTAGGGGAAGCCGGCCCCCTTTATGCGCTTCGCGATGGCTTTCGCCTCCCTTGCCTCGCACTCCCTCTCGAGCACGAGGGAGAGGAATCCCTCGTAGCTCGCGTTGCGTCTCATCGCCTCCTTTATGATGTCCCCGTATCTCTCCCTCGTGTTCTGCAGCCTCAGCCTTTTTGCCATCGAGCATATCGTTTCCTCCGCCATCGCCATCACCTCACTGCCACGCTTTCGGCCATCGCCTTTATCTGGCGGATGGAGGCGTCGGCGATCCTCCCGCCCTCCTCCGTCGGCTCATTCTTGCCGGCGATGTAGTCGATGAACCCGCCGGGATCGCCCTTGAACCTCTCGCGGTAGACGGCGAGCAGCCCTTCGTCGCTCTGCTTCAGGGCGAGCGATCTCGCCACGGCGCCCGGCTTCTCCCTCAGCGTCTTCAGATAATGCCTTATCTCGACGGAATACCCGCCTTTCCCGGCGAGGCAGGCATGCGACGCGACGATCTCGCCGCCGCTCGTTATCGCCACCCTTCCCTCGGCGATGACCCATTCAACGGATTCCCCGGCGAGAACCTCCGGGACCGAGTAGAAATTGCCTTTGGCGGCGATGAGCGAATAGGAATTCACTTTCGCCGTGCCGTATTGGGCGACGACGTACCTTCTGCTTGGGAGCGGCCTCAGCGATGATGCCTCCTTCGCGAATTCCGGGGCGCTTCTCGCGTTTATCTCCAGCATCTTGCCCTTCCTATACGATTCCATCTCCTCCCATGAGGAGAACTCGAACCTCAGCGAGAACAGCTCCGGCCTCACCCATCTCCCCGAATTCTCGACGTGCCCTTTCTCGTTCCCGCTTCTCGGGTTGCAGGCGTTGATCGAGAAGCCGTAATACGCGGCGAACCGCTCTATCTCGTCGGTGAAGACCTTCTCGGATCTGGACTTGCCTATGCTCGCGACGACGGGCTTCAGATTGTCGAAAGCTATTTCCCCGAAAACGCCGCCGCATTCCTCGAAAAAGCCGATGAGCGCTTTCTCAACCGAGCCTATCTTCTCGTCCTCGAAGAGCGCGACGTAGACGTGATTGCTCTTCGGGCAGCTCACTGTGGCCTGGTGGACGGTCGTGGGCTTGCCGGCGATCACCACTTTCTCCTGATGGAAATCGAAATCGGCGCGCTCACCATATTCGTAGCATTGCCTTATGAAGACCTCCGGCGTCTTCTTCCTCCGCTCAGAGAGCTTCGCCCTCACCGTCCTCTCGCTCACCTTGAAACCCTCGGAAACGAGCGCCCTGTGGAGTATCGATGCGTTGAGCCTCTGCTTGCGGGTCTCGCCGAGCACGGCATCCCGCCTTTCGTCCTGCTCGCAGAGCTCCTCGAACCGTTCCTTCAGCTTCCCGGCGAATACCCTCGGCTTTCGGCCAGAGGTATCCATTGAG
>CAVKAR010000053.1:0-10876 GCA_963654425.1 Lachnospiraceae bacterium | reverse complement strand
TTATATCGCCAGCCAGCTTGACTGACCCGTCGGCCATGAGGATTTGGGCGGTCGGAAGTAAGCAACTATCGCCGACGGCTACAAATGTCAGCGAATTGGACGTAATTGGCGTCTCGCTATCACCAGTCGTAACTTTAAGCGTAACGATGAATTTCTCGTCTGTATAACTACTGTTGGCGTCTAACGTAAGCGTAAGTGACTTTTGATCTTCGCTCTTTTTATAACTTGCTAAAGTCGAGTTCGAACTATTCGTTACGGTCCATTCAATTTTGGTTATTGTCGAGGAGTAATTGCTCGGATTGAACGAGGACGAAATGTTGAAAGTTGCCTTTGTTTTTTGTTCTGATTTATACACATCGGAATCTTCAGAAATGATAATTTGAGACAAAGGTTCGGACTCCCCTATCGCGTAATAAAAAGATTCATCGCTTTCGATGGCTTTCAAATTATTAGAGTTGACGGCCATTTTGTTTGTGATAGTCGTAGATTCTAAAGTTGTGTCGCAAAAATCCACATAAAGCTGGACTTTGCATCCTTTGTACTTGCTATCATTGACGATGACTTCATAGATATAATCATGTATTTGGCAAAATTTGAGGTATCCTCCTTCCGATTCGGTCCTGAAATATCCGCAGGCATAGTCGGCAGTTATGTTGCCGTTCGTCACCAATATCGCATCATCATATTGCTCATATTTCAACGAACATCCGCTACCGGTAATATCGCCAATACTACTTGTCCCGTAGCCATAAACAGCGATGGCAGGCAAGGTCACGCTATAGCCTTTTGCTATATACATGTGGGATCCGTATAGCAATTTGACGCCTTGCTTTTTCGAAGAAAGGCTCCCCTGTTCTAATCTCAACGAATAGTAGCAAGAAACAGGAAGATGACAGTTTTCGGTGCCAACGGTAACTACAGCTTCCAAAGATAAAGCATTCATTTTAATCATACCTCTTTTAAACAAAAGGTTGTGGTTTGGCTTATAGGCTAAATTATTCGCGTATGCAGTTCCATTCTTATAAATATGGTAGTAGGCAACAACCGTAAAGTCAGATGATTGCAGCATGAATGTATCGTCATTGCCAATGACATTGACATAGCAGCGGTTGTGCTGGCTATTTGCGTATAAATCGGGCACCGCGTAAATAGAACAGCTATCAATCAAGATAACGGCGTCAGCAATATTAGGAAAATAAAAACGGTTGAACGGGGATCCTTTAAGATCATAGGAGTAAAGGCTTGAAAAAATGCTGCCTCCTCTATGTTCAATCACAACGAAGGGCAAATACGTTTTTGAATTCTTTTTCAGTTCAAGTGAGTAATTAGCGACAGCGCTTAACTCGCTCGTGCAGTCGTCAGTATCCGAATATGAAGTGTCGCTGCCCACTATATAGCCAAAGCAAACCAATTTGCTCCCCTCTTCGCAAACAAGTTTAGATTTATTGCCAAGCGTCAGTTGAGCAAAATGCGTCACAAATCCAGCCATATTGCCGCCACTGGCTCCGCTTTGCTTGCCAGCTATCCTAATGGTGCCTCTGTTCGTTATCGTGACGCCGTCTTTCACTTTGACGTTAAGAGTCATATAGCCTGAATAAGCCGAATGGACGTCAGTGTTCTTGGTTGTTAGAATCGTGCTATCCAAAACACGAGTAGTAGAAGATGAAAGTTCGCTCGAACTATCAACGATTCTATATAGACACTCTTCATTGTTTCCTCTTTCGTAGGTACCTCTAGAATAAGAAGAAATATCCCAGGTTGTTTTTACCTGATCCTTAATCTTAGTTTCTTTGCCAGTCGTCTCATCTTTGTATACGTAGCGAGACAAATCATAATAAAAATACCGCGTCTTCAAAGATGCGTCAGTTTCATCAATGTAAGGCAAGGTCAAAGTCACGTTTGAATTTATGGTCATCTTATTCGAAATCGTTATTGCTTGCGATGACGCATTCGAATATTGAAAAGATACCGGGGTGCTTGTACTTGTTACTTGATTACCAGAAGAATTTAACTTTTCCGTACCATCTTCGTTGTAGTAGTACGTGGTTGTTTTCGTGACCGTGCACGTCTCCTGGAATCCGCCAGGTATCACCACCACTTCGTAATTCTTGGTCTTGTCGCTTTCACTATTGGCGGACTCGACGCCCCTTTCGATGGTTGAGAACCCTTTTTTCTTGCCATCAGCATCGTAGTAATAGCAAACAGGCTCTTTCTGCGTTCCGGTTGGATTCACCGTTTTAGTGGGTGGAGTCACCACCACCCACTCGGCAAAGCCAACGGAAAAAGGAATTAACATAGCGAGAGCAAACGACCGCATTTTGCGGAGATAATCTCTGATCATAAGGCATATTCCCCCGGCGTGAGTTTGACCATAAGATCGCTATTGATGTCAGGGAACTCGCTAGAACCCGTATAGATGAGCTTAAAGGAGAAATTCATCTTGAAAGTACTTATCGAATCATCAAGCCCGACAGTCTCGATATTGACGTTATTCGATTCCGATGATTGACTCTTCACATACGTAGAGGAGCTGATGCTCAAATTCGATATCGAAAACGAGTAGCCATCCATCGCAACGTTCACTTCAAGGGAAAAACGCCTAGCGGTATTGCCATCACTATCGGGATAAGCAGAGGCAAACGTCTCGATCTGCTTTTCCATTAAAGCGACATCGAAAGTCATATCGCCCTTTAAGGAAATAGACGACTTATATTCTTGATCCTCGAGGAAACCGTAACCTGGATAATAGTTAAAGCCGGCGATATTCGCCTCTGTTACATAGTCGCACCCTTTGATAGTGAGGTTGACATCATCCGCGCCGAAAGAGGCTTCAGGATAATTCTGCGGAGTAACAATCCAGCTTGCAAAGCCAATGGCGAGAAGCGAAAAAGCGCAAATTAAAGCCCCCCCCCCCGCCAAAAAAGCGCCTTAAATTCCTGCTGATGACCCCGCCTTTTTTCATCGTGCTCCATTCTACCACTAAAAGCTGAACTTTGGTTTCCATTTTCAATGAAGCATCCAATCAAGAGAAAAAGCACAAACATCAAAATCTATTCGATATTCTCCATCAGCTGGTCTTTCCACTTGCTGACGTATCCCTCAAATATATCCCAGCTGATGAGCCCTTTCCCGATAGAGACCCCCAAATATTCGCAAGGCAATAAATCGTATATCTCCTTCGGGAAGTACTTCTCGAAGCTCTCATACCCGAGCAGCCCATACCGATCTATATCGGCTTGCTTCTTATCCGCATCGAAAGCGAGGGTATCAGGATCGTATTCGAAGATGTTGAAGAGGCCGTCCAATCCGCCCCCGATGCTCAGCATATCGTCGACGACGAGATTGAGGTTGTTTGCCGTGGCTGGAGAGACCAATGTTGTATACATTGTGCTGACGGACCCGCCAATCAGCTTTGTCGTCGAGATCATTCCATTGTCGTAGAAAACGAACTCATGGCCGATATAATCGGCATAGTCATCTTCGTGCAGATAGACATACTTGTTCAAGGCCTTGTCGAAATAGCCATGCTCGTATATGAATTCGGTCGACTTCCCGTTGGAGAAGCTTAGATGGACGACATCGTAATTCTGCGCCGGAACGTCCGAATGATCATTACCGATCACGACGTTCGGCTCGAATCGGCCGGTTTCATGGTTAAACGAAATTACTTTATCGCCAGTTCTGATCAATCCTGCTTGCTTGTAGGTTCCATCGGCCATGAGGACGGAGGCGGTTGGCAGCAAACATCCGCCTTGTATTATTAATTGATGGATCGTAATTTCTTTTGTAACGTTGCTAACTTCTGAATATTTGCCGTTATTTTCCGATTTCGTTGTAAGTTTAGTGCCACCCAAGTCGGCTTCTTTTAATACATTTGTTTTATTGACTATTCCATCAAGCAAATAGTGATCACCAATGGTATAGTCAAGAAAATTACATTGACCTTCTTTGAACCAATACTTAATGGTTGCTCCTTTTTTAATCGCAATATCCTTAAAATTCGTTGGTCCGTTGAAGGTATCCACCAAATTGTAATCCCCGGATGTTTTTTCGTATATTTTGTGATTTGCACCGCCAGCGCCCGATCCATTGCTGACTTCACACCTAACCAATATGCCTTCGCCAGGCGTAATCGTGATGTCAGTATCGCCTTTGATTGCGTATTTATTACCACTAGTGAATGTATATTCTGAATCGCTTTGCTTCGTAAAGCTTGTGCTCTCAGCCCTGTCCAAAGAGACGACTTTAAACGAATCGCCTTTCTCGAGTATGTAAGATTTGCTTTCACTTTCATAGAGATCTTTTGTCGATAGGAGCGTCTCGTTGCCTGAGGAATCGTATTTATAAACCTGGTACCCAGATACGGGATGTGCGTATTTTTTGCTGTTCGAAACAATAATCGACAAAGTATACGAGACCAAGCTGCCTTCGCTCTGCCAATAATGGTTTCCGTTGCTATCAGATTTTATTTGTATTCCAGCTTTCAGCAAAAGTTGCACCATAGATACGCCGTCATCACCAATAAAATCACCGATTGAATAAACGGAAACCGCCGTTGCGCTCATACCTTCAGGCGATGATGCATTTAATGAGCTTTGTGAAACACTGCTCAAATCAATCAAAGCAGTCCCATCGCTAGAAGTCGTCGAAAAATAAGCTCCTAGCGTAGAGCCGCTCCTAGCGTTGAAACGCCCATCGCAAATAATGACGGCATCTTTCATATCAGTTGGGTAAGTGGTCGAAAGGTTTGAAAGAGAGTTTGATTTGTAAGTAATGAGAGCACTACTTAAGTTGAATTGACCTCCTTTTAGTATTTTCAGCTGGGCTCCAGGAAGAAATTTCAGTTTGTAGGAATTGGTAGCAAAGGCTCCATTATTACCAATGTAGACCCTCAACTTATAGGAGAACGGGAGATATTTGTCCTCAGTAGTGATGTTGACCGTGTAAATGCTGTATGTGACTGATATAGCTAAAAATCCAAGCGATGCTTCGCCGTTGATCACTAAATATGTCTTCGATTCATCTTTTTTCGTGAACCCTGGCGTTAATGGGCAATATTCAAACGAAACGTACCCGGATGACAAAGTAATCAGAGCGGAATTCGAATCCGATGAACCTTTAACAATTTGAATCGTTTCGTTTACGGGAACAGAAGTGCCACCACTCGATCTAAGCATTCTGCCAACGGCTAGGAATTTGGCTCCCGCTTCTATTCGAACATATGTTTGCAAGCAAGGAAAGTCGAATACGCTGATAGGAAATACGCCAGCATCATTCAATCCAGTAAGCGCGCCCATCGTCTTGCCAGCGTCATAAAAGGCGATCGGCGCCTTCAATACCCCGGAGCCCCTTACCAAAACATATCTGTTTTTATCGCACTCATTGTTGACCTGGTCGTTTTCAAGATAACTAGCACATCCATTCTGATCGATGTTTTTTGCGTCTTTTTCCTTGATATACCCGTTGCAAATCAATTCACCGCTGACATCGATGAACGAATTGCTGTCTAGTGTGATTTGGGAATAATAACCGCTGACGCCGGTTTCCTGAAAATTGCCTCCGATTACCACTTTTGCTCCGGAATCAATACTTAAAGAAGAGTTCTTGAAGTTCAAATTAGAGACGTTGTACTTTTTGACCGAATCGGCATCTATATCGATGAAGCTATTCATCGTGCTCGACAATTCGTTGCTAGAAGAGATATCGCACTTTTTTCCTTCATAGGGAAGATAGAGCGTAGCGCCACTACTAAGCGTTAACTTCTGATCAGCAACCTCAATATGCGAATCTTGGAGCAAATACATGTTCACTCCATCAGTATTTTTTGCTTCAGCATTTGCGCTGGCTATCGCTCCTTCAAGCGTAGCAAATTTAGCATAAGGGGTTGATTCCTCTGCACCGCCATTCACCTTATAGCACTCAATGATTCCGCCAACATCGTGCATGCTCATATTCTCATCAACAGCAACACTGGGTTTGATTATCCATTTGGCATCTCCCGTATTTGCTAGAAGCATCCCCATTAACGCAAACGCAAGAAGAAATAATCTCTTGTTCATGATTGCCTCTTAGCCTCTACACTCAGTCGAAAAGAAAAATCAGCATCAGAAGGCAATCCTTCGAAATACGCTTTGGTTTTTGAAGAATTCTCGTCAACATATCTTAAAGTCAAATTCATCGTCAAAATCTCACTGTCAGCATCAGTGATATTTGGAACTTGCACAGAAGATGAAAGGCGATTTTCCGAATAATCAACGTTCGCATCGCTTGTTGCGACGCCGCCATAAACAATATTCAAAGTGGCGATTAAATAAGATGCACTGAATAAATAAATGAACTTGCCGCCACTGTAGAGATTTGAAAACTGAAAATCAAAAATAAGCGAATCGTCAATGACATAATTGGCTTGCCTAGCAACTGATTGATTCAGCACAAAACAATACGAAAAAGTATAGACATCAGTAATTTGCCCTTCCGAGTCTATGAATCCGTATTTGGAAAATGATGCGTTTCCAGACTTAGAGTTAAAAGACAATAAGTCTTGTGTTTCGACATCGTCGGCTGATACCTTCAAGCAGGCATAGATTTGCGGCGTGAAATTCCAGCTAGCAAAGCCGACGCCAAGAGAAGAAAAGGTAGTTAATAGAGCCCCCCCCCCGCCGAGGAAGCATCTTATTTTCTTATTGATCCCCTTACCCTCTTTCATCAAGGGTATTCTAGCACTGTCAAAACAAGTATGGCCGCTTATTTTTTTATCGAGCAAAGAACATCATTGCTGATTATGAGTTCATTAAACAGCAAGTCGTTTATGATGACTTATTCGAATTGATCGTCACCGTAGCTTCTTGTGCTTTCGAATCGCCGTTGCTGGTTGTATACGAGATTTGAACGATAACCCAGTATTCATAAGCGACATTTTTAGTAACATTAACGTTGAATTTAACTGAACTATCGTTTTCGCCACCTTTGTAAACAATCCATTTACTTTTATCCGAAAAATCTTTTCTGGTTGTAGAAGTGATTTTTTCTTGTGTCACACCATCTACTCCGCATTGAATTTTCTTATCATCGCCAATTATAAAGGACACAACATTGGGGGATTTAAGCGGGTTAAGAGAGGTTCCTTCTACGGCAAACGCCCACGTATATCCTGTAATTTTTGAGCAATTTTGTTCAGGTTCGACAGTAGCTGCTAAATCAAAGACAGCGCCTCCAGTATTAGAAGTTACGGTCCCTATCTTTTTATCATCCGAAATGGTGACGGTTTTATTATCGCCAGTGTATTCGCCAATCGTTAACGCAAGGCTATCATCCTTGATGTCTTCAAGAGCAGCCGTGTTCATGCCGTTCACGCTGACGTTATAGAACGATGACTCGCTGCTACCGAGTGAATCGGTAATCGTCACCTCTGCCATAACCGTTTTCTCATTGGTGGTGTAGTTAGTGATGGTGGCTATTGCCCCGTCACTATTGAAAACAATGCTATTGCCATCAGCGTCTTTGCATCTCCAAGCGTAACTGATGCCGCTTAAATCCGATCGATTGACAACGGCTTTTAGCTGCAATTGCCCGTATTCAGATGTTTGAAGGTCATTAATCACTTCAAAGCTGATCGTTTCTTGGTGATACCATCCATACGCTTTGCTTCCCTCAGCACTTGTTCCGGATACGGATTTATAGTCGTTGTATTTGATATCGCTAGAGGCGTTAGAGAAAACCGGATCAATCTCCGTGGTGGTTAATGCCCCAGATGCGGTCTTCAAATAGGAAATGGTACTGACTGGAATACCACCTAGGGTGCTGATTATATTTGGAACGCTCCCGCCATATTCAGGCGAACTGACCGAATAATTGGTTGAGCGATAATATAGAGAGGCTCCGGTTGAATCGGCCTTGATCGTTCCGCCAATCGCCCCATCGCTATTGACCTCAATCTTGCCCTTATTGGTTAAGTTTGCAGCGCCTCGCCCCGTTGGATAGGGGTTGCTGTATGAAGTCGTTATTTCGGTATATCCATCATAAATGATAAGCGAATTATTGACGTTCAAGGCTCCGCCAGCATCGACAAGGAGCTTCGCGCCATTCATGAGTTTGACTTTTTTAGACACGTCGAGCGTCGCGCCGCTTGCGATTAAAAACGATAAGCGGTAAGAAATAGGAAAGAAGAAATCAGTCGTGTCGATATTCACTTCTTTGCCATAAACCGACATCGATAAGGCGATGCTGCCAATCGATACCTTCCCGGCGATCGTTATCGATGTAGTGGCAAAATCCGGATCCTCATTGGTGACTCCCTTTGTCTCACTATCGGAATGGAGATATTCGACCGTTATATAACCGCTAGACAGAACAAGAGCCGTATTATCTTCGCTAGGCCCGATGAAATTGATGATTTTTTCTTCTTCGGTCGTTGGGTAATACGTCTTATTTGTGTTTATGTAAATGCAGGCTCTCGTTTTCCATACCGACTCGCTATAAAGCTGCGTTTTCACCTGAATATTGCAGAAATCGAAGATTTGAAATGGGCAGTATTTGCTCTCGCCCGTAAGGTTATTGATCGCCAAAGTGATATTGCCGCCTTTGTAGTCATATATGACAAAGGGACAAAAAAGAGTCCCTTTGTCAGTGATTGCCATTGACGGCTTATATTCATCGCTGTCGCTTCCGTTTTTGATATACCCATAGCAATTTATCGTTCCGCTAGAGCAAACGATTTGCGATAGATTCAGCATCGTGATCTCGCAATAAGCGCCTGTAGTCTCTCCGGCTACCGCAATATCCGGCTGCCCCAATACGCCGCCGATATTGAGCGTCCCCTTAATCGTCAGCGTTACTTTATTCGTCTCGCCGCCGATCTTGACCTGCGTTTTTCTATATTTTGCAACTCTATCCGCCGTCTGATCGGCAAAATAGTATTTATGGCTCGTTTCGGTGCCGTCACTATTTTGGGTTTTATACGTTTCCACGGTCCCGTGTACGTCTGGATCGAAGTACGTCTCCCCTTCATAGGGCAAAACCAAAGAATCGCCGTTTTTTACCGTGTGGCTTTCTTTTATATAAACAGGGCTCCCTAAGTTAGGTATCACATATATCATATCCGCCGTTTCATTGCTCTCTGCCACATTCAACGCCCTATCTAGCGAGGTATAGTAAGTATCCCCGATGTAACACACCGCTTTGGTCTTTGAATCGGTTTCGAGAGTGGCAGAGGCAGAAGCGGCATCATTCTCGATGGCCCAATCCGCCCAAGCAGCATCAAGAGAGCCGCAAAAAGAGGCCAAAAGAAGGAAAATCCTTGCAAAAGCCCCTTTCTTGCTCATGCTGTGGCGACCTTCTTCGCTGATACAAGGAAAGAGAGGGACATATCCTTGTATGTTGAATAGATATAGCCTCTAGAAGGCTCTTTGACCGTATAGATGAGCTTGACGGTTATGGAAGAGTCGTTAGAGAGGGACACGCTGAGCGTGTTCATTAAGGCAGTCGAAGACCTCTCGCCTTCATTAGAAGCTGCTTCCCCTCCATCAAGGCTCATCGATATAGATGTATCAATATACGCAAGGAAAGACGAATCGTCCGGGATTAAGCTCGTCAAAAAAGAGAAAGAGCCGGAAGAGAGATAGCCGTATTCTTCGCCATAGGTAAGCAAAAAAGAGGCATTGATGGAGAAATTCACCGTTATATAGCCAGTGAGGATGAGGGCTGAAGAATCATCGCGATCGAAAATGCCGTCTTGCGCGGTCTTGAAAGTCGCCACGCTCGGCTTTCCGAAAATGCGCGCATCAATCGCTTCATCCGCCCCGATATCAGTCGAGGGCAATAGACTCACTATCTTAGGCCCGACATCCCAGTTGGCGTAGCCTACGGCAACCGTGGAAAGCGATACAAGGAATAGTGAACCCCCCCCGCCGAGGAGCGAGCGCAATCTGTTTTTCATCGCTTTTTTTGCCATTTGCCCTATTCTAGCACTAGAAGGGAAGCGTTTTCCTTCTTTTTTTCTACCGCTAAGAAGAGAAAGGCGAAAAAGCTAGATATCCTTTTGTCTCTTCTTTCTTCCCTTAACAAGCTCTGCGCGAAAGGCTATTTCAGGAAAACCGCTATTAAATTCGCTCTGATGGATGATAAGCAACTATAAAGTAGAATCATCAATCCATTGTTCTTCTAGGCAGTGAAAATAGAGCAAAGAAAGACGGTATTCTGATAGCGGTCCATCATCTAGCGGCTTCACATCTAAGAATATGTCTCTCACACACGTGCTTCAAAAGAGCAAAAGAAGGTGAATCCCAAATTCATCATGGCTCTTGTTTATTCTCGCCTTCTTCTTTTCTAACGCTCATGAAAGCAATCGCCATCAAAGAAAAACCATTGTTTTTGACGCATGAAATCAAAAGCGGCTTCTCTTTCAAAGGCGGCTTTGCCTATATCTCAACGTACTCTATCTTCGAACGGTGCTTGAGGCTCTTCGAGTCGTAGGCGATGCCGAGCAGCATGACTTTGCCATGATACCCGTTCAAGATGGAGGCATAGTTCCGTCCCTTTATCTGCCCGATGGCCTCTTCGGGCGTCTTGTCGGCCTTGAGCTCAATCACGATCGGCATATATCCCGCTTTCTTCGGCACGAATACCGCATCGGCCCTGCCGGTCGCCGAGCTCGGCTCCCAGAGGATATTGTAGAAATTCTTCGCATAGTAATATGAGATATTGGTGATGACAGAGAGCACATCCTCCTTGTTCTTGTTCATGACGGTCGATAAGGAAGCGTGGTTCTTGTCGAAGGAGGCGTCGATGTAACCCGTATTCCCCTTGAGCGTCTCCTCGAGGAGTTTCCTGGAGCCGCTTATCGGGTTTGCCACATCGCTCCACGGGATGCCCTCCGCCG
>CAVKAR010000052.1:0-11025 GCA_963654425.1 Lachnospiraceae bacterium | reverse complement strand
TCAGGGCTTTGCGATCTCCCATACGAAGAGGCGCCTATTTACGTGAAGGCCATCGTTTTATCGAGCATCCGCCATTTCGCGGAAGAGGTGGAGCTCCTCGAAAAGAATATGATCAAATGGAAGTTTGAGCGCTTGAATAGGGTCGAGCAGGCCATATTATTGCTTTCTCTCTCCCATTATTTTTACGTTGATAAAGAAGTCGACAAAGGGGTTGTCATAAATATCGCCGTCAATTTGGCAAAAAACTATCTCGACGGGAAGGACTACCGCTTCGTGAACGCGATTCTCGACAAGGTGCTCGTCCGTGAATAAGGAAGAAAAGGATTATCTTTCCGTAAGCGAGACGAATGAGCTCGTCAAAAGCGTCCTTGAAGGGACGATGGCTTATTCTTTGCGCGTAAGAGGGGAGATATCTTCTTTCAAAAGATACCCAACAGCCGTTTATTTCGACATCAAGGACGAGAAAAGCGTCCTGAACTGCATCATGTGGGATTCCGCTTTCGCGAATCTCTCCTTTCAGCCGAAAATCGGGGATTTGGTCGATTTGGTGGGCAGAATCAACGTCTATGTCGCAAGAGGGAAGTATAATTTCATCGCCCGCAATATGAGCCCCGCTGGCCAAGGCGATGCCTTATTGCGTTTAGAGGCCCTCAAGAAGAAACTCGCTGAGGAAGGGCTCTTCGACGAGGCAAGGAAAAGAGCGATAGAGCCTTTCCCTAAGAAAATCGGCATCATCTGTGCCCGCGGAAGCGCCGCTTTAAGCGATTTGCTCAAAAACATAAGCATGCGCTGGCCTCTCGCCGATATCCTTTTCTTCCCTAGCCTCGTGCAAGGGGAAGAAGCGCCTTCTTCATTATTGAAAGCCTTCGAAAAGAGCCAAGAATACGACTTGGATACGCTTATTATCGCTCGAGGAGGCGGATCGAACGAGGATTTGAGCGCTTTCAATGACGAAGCCTTAATTAGAGCGGTGGCCACTAGCAAAATGCCGGTCATTTCGGCCGTAGGGCATGAAATAGACGTCACGCTCATCGACTACGTCAGCGATTTGCGTGTCTCTACGCCGACCGGGGCTGCCGTTGCGGCGGCGCCAAATCAAGATGATATATTCGCCTCTTTGGTGGATTACTCGGCGCGGATTGAAGCCTCCACGCGAAGAAAGATAGAGCAAGAGGAGAATAAGCTGCGCCTATTGTCGAGCCGCTCTTTCTTCCTCAATCCTGGCGATATGTACGATCCTCTTCTCGAGAAAGTCGATCAACTAAGCAAAAGGCTTTCCCTTTCCCTCGCGAATTCCTTGGAGATGAGCAGAAGAGAAGTGGACTCGCTAAAAAACCATTTATCTGCCGTCAATCCGTATAACGTCATCGCGCGAGGCTACTCCATAATCGAAAACGAAGAAGGGAAAATCCTCAAAAGCGCGAAAGAGGCAAGGATTGGCGAAAAGTTAAAGACGCTGATGAAGGATGGTATAATCATATCGAGCGTGGAGGAAGTGAAAGATGAGTGAGAAAAAGGAAATGAGCTTCGCCGATAAACTCGCGAAGCTTGAGGGCATCGTGAGCAAAATCGAAAGCGGTGAGCTTTCTCTCGAAGAGTCAATGGCCCTTTTTGAAGAAGGCAATAAGCTCATCAAAGAGCTCAACGATACGCTTCTTTCCGCCAAGGAAAAGATGAGCCAATACAATACGATTGAAAGTAAGTAAAGTAGTTAATTAGTAGATATTTAGTTGTTTCACGATGAAAGAAAAGCCAGTTAGAATCGACATAAATTCCATAAAAGACCCTAATCTTGTAAAAACGTTGTCTTATAAGCAGCTTGAGATGCTTGCCTATGACATCAGGCGCGAGATTATCCTTAAGACATCAATATACGGCGGGCATCTATCGAGCAACCTCGGCATCGTTGAGCTGAGCATCGCCTTATGCCGCAGTTTTGACTTCGATAAGGACAAAGTCGTTTTCGATGTCGGTCACCAATGCTACCCTTACAAGATCTTGACGGGCCGCTCGCTTGATCATCTGAACGAAAAAGGGCAAGTCTCCGGTTTCCAGAAGATGAGCGAATCGCCTTACGATTTCTATGAGGCTGGCCATAGTTCGACTTCCTTAAGCGTGATTGAGGGCTTTGCGATCGCCCGCGATCTCAAATACGAGAATTACGATATCGTGAGCGTGATAGGGGATGCCTCGATCGTCAACGGGCTCGCTTTCGAGGCCCTCAACGATATCGGCTCCCGAAACCACAAGGTCATTGTCGTCTTGAACGATAATGAGATGAGTATCTCTTCACCAACCGGATCGATGGGAAAGCTTTTCCGCAAGGTATCGGTCAATAAGCTATACAACGACATCAAACGCAGCTTTCGGAAATCGATGGTGTCGAAGACCGGCACTGGAAAAAGGCTCAGCTCCATCGCCCATTTCATCAAATCCAAAGTCAAAAGCGTCTTGGTGCCGAACACTATCTTCGATAACATGGGTTTTACTTATCTAGGTCCCGTGAACGGGCATGATATCAAAGCCCTTGAGCGCGCTTTCAAAGAAGCCAAAACCGCGACGAAATCGGTGCTTATCCACGTCCGTACGCAAAAAGGGAAAGGATATGAGCCAGCCGAGAAAGACAAAGTCGGCTACTGGCACGGCGTCACGCCTTTCGATATCGCAAGCGGAAAGCCGCTCAACCTTCATGAAGGGCTCAATTCTTGGTCGCATCACACTTCCGATCTCGTGCACCATTATATGGCAACGCGACCCGATTCGGAGCTAATCGTCCCCGCGATGGTGAGGGGGAGCGGCTTAGAGGCCTGCTTTGACGATTTCCCGCTCCGCTCGATCGACGTTGGCATCGCCGAAGAGCATGCCGTTACTTTGTCCAGTGCCATTTCCATTGCCGGTTTGCACCCGATTGTGACGATTTATTCGACTTTTTTGCAGAGAGCCTACGATGAGCTTTCCCATGATTGCGCCCGGATGAAGGTCGATATGACGCTTCTAATAGATCGAGCCGGCTTAGTGGGCAAAAACGGCGAAACGCATCAGGGGATATACGATGTGGCTTTCTTGAAAAGCATCCCGAACATCACCATAACGATGCCTAGCACTTATAAAGCTCTCCAATCCTTGCTTGAGCAATCTTTGGAAAAGGGACACGGGGTTTTCGCTATCCGCTACCCCCATGAAGTCATGAGAAAAGAGGAAAAAGAAGCGGAAGAGGCCCCGCTAGAATACGGAAAATGGATAAGGCGGAAAGAAATCATCGCTGGCGGGACGAACGTCATCGCCGTCGGCCCTTTGGGGCATGAGCTTTTCGAGAGCGTCAAAGGGATGGAGATCGGCTTCATCGATCCCGTTTATCTCTCCCCTCTCGATGACGAGGCTCTCGATGCTTTGGCGAAAAGCGAAAACATCGTCATTTATGACCCTTATAGCACGAGGACTGGCTTTGCTGAATCTCTCCTTTCCGCATTGATGGAAAAAGGAAGCCGCGCTAAAGTCATCGTAAGAGCCTTGCCTCTTGCTTTCATCCCTCATGCCTCCATCAAGGAGCAATTGAGCGATGCCTCCTGCCTCGTTTCGCAATTAGTCGATCTTGTCTATAGCCTTTCGGAAGGCAAATAAAGAGCCTTTTACTTAACATAATATCTTTCAAAGGATAAACTTTTCGCATGGCGAAAATCATCATGCACATCGATTTGAACGCTTTCTTCGCCACGGCGGAAGAGGCGCGGAACCCGTCTTTGCGCGGAAAGCCCATCATCATTTCCCATCCGGGGCGCAGGGGAGTGGTATCAACCGCCAATTACGAGGCAAGGAAATACGGCATTCGGAGCGCCATGCCGACATACGAGGCGCTTTCAAAATGCCCTTCCCTTATCATCGTTCCCTGCGATTTTTCCTATTACGAGATGCTTTCCAATTCCTTTTTCGCCTTTTTGCGGCGCCTTACTCCGCTCGTAGAGCCCGCAAGCATCGATGAAGGCTATCTCGATATGACCGAGATCCTCAAAAACGAGAAGAACCCTTTGCTTTATCTTCAAAAGCTTCAAAAAGAGATACTCGATGAGCTTGATCTCAAATGCTCGATTGGCGTGGCTCCGAGCAAATTCTTGGCCAAGATGGCAAGCGATCTCAAAAAGCCGATGGGAATCACCATTTGCCGAAGGAAGGATTTGCCTACGCTCATCTATCCTTTGCCCATTTCCTCTTTTTGGGGCATCGGGAAAAAGACGGCGCCGAAATTAGAGGCCATCGGCATCAAGACGATCGGCGATTTCAAAAAGAAATGCGATGAAGACGATAAAGAGGTCGAAGGGCTGCTTGGCAAATTCTTCTTTACAGCCAAGGAATGGGTGAACGGATACGGGGATGATGAAGTCGATCCAACCCCATTTGATCCGAAAAGCATCGGAAGAATGGAGACTTTCCAAAGCGATACCAACGATTATGAGGAGATTTCCTATAAAATCCAGGAACTCTCGAGAGAAGTCGCCTATGCCGCGAAAAGAGAGGGGAAAAAAGGCAAAACGGTCTCGCTCGTGGTGAAGGACACCTCTTTCAAAAGCCACGACAAGAGTTTTTCAAGCAAAACCCCCATCAACGATTTCGAAGACATATATTCAAGGGCCCTCTCTCTTTATGAGCATAATTTCTTAGGGCAAGTCATCCGCTTGGTCGGCGTTTCCCTTTCTTCGTTGCTAGACCCGAAAGAAGAGACGGTTCAGCTCTCTTTCTGGAACTATCCGGAATACGAGGAAATGGATAAGACGAAGCTTCTCATCAACGAATTCAACAGGAAACTGAAGGGCGAATACCTATCGACGCTCAGAAAGGCGAAAGAGGATGGAAATAAAAAAAGCTGAAGAGCTCTTCTATCAATATCTTTCCGTCGAGAAAGGCTTATCGAAAGAAACGGTAGAGAGCTACCGCGACGATTTGAAGAAATTCCACAGTTACGAGGAATTTTCCTCACGCACTGACACGGATAATCTTTCCTCAAGCGACCTCGCCGATTTTTTGATGCTCCAAGCCAAAGACGGATTGAGCGTCCCGACGATGCTCCGCCGTTTATCCTCGACGCGCGGTTTTTTCCAGTTCCTCAACGAAGAGAAGATAGCGGCTATCGAAATCCCACATATCGATGCCCCGAAGCAGAATAAGCGCATCCCTCTCGTCTTAAGCGAGGAAGAGGTAGAGGCCCTTTTCGAGGAGCCGGACATGAAAAGCGATGCCGGCATCCGCGATAGGGCGATGCTTGAGCTGATGTATGGGAGCGGACTACGCGTAAGCGAGCTCCTCAAGCTCGAGAAAAAAGACGTCAATCTCGTGAACAAGATCATCACCGTGCACGGGAAAGGGGAGAAAGAAAGAAGCGTTCCGATAAGCGAATTCGCTTTGACTTATCTTCTGAAATACATGAACGGGCCGAGAAAGAGGCACGAGAAAAAACCCTCGCCTTATCTTTTTCTCAATCGCGAAGGGAAGCCGCTCTCGCGGATCTATTTCTTCGAGCAAGTCCAGAAATACGCCAAAAGGATCGGGATAGAGGCGAATGTCTCTCCGCACACTCTCCGCCACTGCTTCGCCACTCACCTTTTGGAGAGAGGGGCTGATCTCAGGATGGTCCAGGAAATGCTCGGCCATAGCAATATCAGCACAACCGAGATTTATACCTCGGTATCGACGAAGAGAATCATGAGCGCCTACGAGCAATACGCGAAGCGAAAGTAGTATAATGGCAACTGGCAAACAACATCCTGGAAAAAAGGAGACCAAGCATATGGAATTTCTCAAATACAAGCGCATCTTCCTTATCGTTGCCGACAGCGCCGGCATCGGAGAGGAGCCAGACGCTGCTAAATTCGGTGACGGAGGAACCAATACATGGGTTCACGCCGCCTCTTCCGTGGGCGGGATAAACGTCCCAAACATGGAAAAGTTTGGGATAGGGGAGCTCGCCGATATCCCGGGAGTCAAAGCAATAAAGGATCATCCGCATGCTTTTTCGATGCGCTTAAGGGAAAGAAGCAACGGAAAAGACACAATGACTGGTCACTGGGAAATGATGGGAGTGCTCACCGAAAAGCCCTTCAAGACCTTCACGGACACCGGCTTTCCGAAAGAATTGATCGATGAGCTGGAGAAAAGGACAGGCCATAAGGTAATCGGGAACTGCGCCGCAAGCGGAACGGAGATCATCAAGGAATTAGGCCAAGAGCAGATGCGCGACAATTCGCTCATCGTCTACACTTCCGCCGACAGCGTTCTCCAAATCGCCACCCACGAGGAGGTGACGGGGCTAGAAGAGCTATATCGATGCTGCGAGATCGCCCGTGAGCTCTGCATGAAAGAGGATTGGCGCGTAGGAAGAGTCATCGCCCGCCCTTATTTAGGAAGCGATCCAAATAGTTTCAAGCGCACGAGCAATCGCCACGATTATGCCTTGAAGCCGCCTTATCCAACCGATATGAACGTCTTGCTTGATAATGGCTATATGACTTCATGCATAGGCAAAATATGCGACATTTTCGATGGGTATGGCGTCAATAAGACCGTCCATACCGTTTCTAATGAAGACGGGATGGATAAAACCATCGAGCAAGTCAAAAATGATGATTACACCGGTTTATGCTTCGTGAATCTCGTCGAATTCGACAGCGAATACGGGCATCGAAGGAACCCCATTGGCTACGCAAGGGCGCTGGAAGCCTTCGATAAGCGGGTAGGGGAGATGATGTCATTTCTGAAAGACGATGACTTGCTCCTCGTAACGGCTGACCACGGGAATGACCCAACGCATATAGGCACCGATCATACTCGGGAAAAAGTTCCGCTTTTAGCCTATAGCAAGGCCATCAAAAACGGCTCTTATATCGATGAGAGGGATTCTTTCGGCGATATTGGGGCGAGCATTCTCCATAATTTCAAGCTCAATAGGCCCGAAAATCTGATCGGGGCGTATATCAAGGAACTCTTCAAGGAATAAAATCATGAAAAGAAAATCGTTCATTCTCTTCGCGCCCATATCCGTTTTGCTTTTAGCAAGCTGCGCGAGTTCGACAAACGTTTCGTCCTCTTCGAGCGTCTATAGCCATGAGGTCAAATGGGTTAGTCCGACCGGGACCCCGGCTTTATGTTTCTATAAAGATGCCGATAACGCGAATTGGGTTTCAAGCTCCTCCCCGTCCGAAATAGTGGCGCCAGAGCTCAAGAAAAGCGATTGCGATGCCGTGGTATTCGACGGCATCTCCGGGCTTAACGTCATCAAAAAGGCCGGCGATGGCTCCAAATACAGATTAGCGGAATGGATTACGGGCGGCAGTTTTTACGTGGTGAGCGTAAAGCATACCGCTGACGAGGTATTCCTAGCCACAGCTACCGTGCAAAGCTTCGCTAAAGGCGGCATCGCCTCGACTGTTTTCGAGAAAATAGCCAAAGAGAAGTGGTCTTATGAAGGAACGATCAGCTATGAAAGCGGGGTAGGCGGGGTCAAAAGCACAATCCTCAAGAACGGAAACGCCTACGACTATTACGTGATTGCCGAGCCTTCCTTAGAGGAAATCGCCTCTCAAGTCGATAATGTCAATGTAATCTGCTCTTTGCAAGATGAATGGAAAGAAGCAGGCTATGGTTCTATCCCTGGCGGAGCGCTTTTCATCCATAAAGACAAATACGAGGCCTATAAGGGCAAAATCGATGCTTTTTGGACGAGGATGAAACAAAGCAAGGATAATCTCATAAATAAGCCAAGCGAAGCCGTCAATTATCTCGATGCATATGAAGCAAGCGGCGATCACGCGAAGAAATTAGCCGCAAGATTCGGCATAAATGACGCAAAGACGATTGAAAAGCTCCAAAAGGATGGGGCAAACAAACTCAATTTCGTGCCATCTTCGGAAATCGGTGCGAAAAAAGCGGTGGCGAATGATTTTGCGAAGGCTTTGGGCTTGGATTCCTATAGCGATGAGCTCTTCTTATAAAAGATAATCGGTAAAATATGCGGAAAAAGAAACCAAATAATTGCCTAGGGAGCTTATTCGAGCTCTTTGGTTTCCTTTTTCTTTTGCTTCTTTGGATTCTTGTTTCCTTCTCCTTGGAAAATCAAGGCAACTATCTTTTCCCTGGTCCCATCGACGTTTTCTCCAAATTGGGCTTTTTATTGATAAAAGAGACGGCAATGACTTTCTCCGGCATTGGCTGGAGCTTGCTCCGCGTCATCGTCGGATGGGTGATATCTTTCGTTCTCGGAATGATATTTGGAACTTTCTCAGGGCTATATGAGAACGCCAAACGGTTTTTCAAGCCCTTTATCGTTTTTGCCCGCGTCATGCCAACGGCTGCCCTTGTCATTATCGTTTTGGCCATTGTTTTCCAAAAAGGGCCTTTGCCTGACTTCGTGCCGTCGTTTCTCGTTTTCTTCGTGGCTTTTCCTCTTATATATGAATCATTCCGCTCAGGGATTGAGAATGAGCCAATCGAAATCATCAACGCCCTTGATCTCGAAGGCGGAGGGCATAAAAGCCTTCATTCAATCGTGCGGGTCTTATGGCCTGATTCCTTTCCGTATGTCTTATTGGCGGTGACACAGAGTTTCGGCCTTTCCTTCAAGGTGACGATTATGAGCGAGATCATCGTCAGCAGCAGCTCGACGCATATGGGAATCGGTAATTTGATAGCGGTTTCCAAATCGTATGTCGAGATGGATGCGGTCATCGCTTATTCGCTCATCGCCATAATCTTAGTTCTTTTATTCGATATACCTTTGAATATCATCAAGCGCAGATTCATTCAGGAAGATAACTCACCGCAGAGAGATAAACGAGTTATATAAGATGATGGCGATAAGCGAAAATCGTTAAGAAAATAATTTAGCGATTTCATGAGCTTATAAATGATATGGTTATTTGAGAAAACCCTAGCCTTTTTCTTTTTTGCATATCAAAGCAAAGATCAATTCAGTTTGCGAGCCCATTCATAATATTAGTCTCCTTTCTATGATGAGACATAAACAATTCTTTAAATGAATTAGTAATAAATTAGTAGTTTTTGAAATTGTGTGGAAAAGCGTGACTTTTCCACATTATCTTTAATATTACCTAATATTATATATTTTTAAAAATATCGTAAATATCGCTTATTCACTATTATTGCTTAACATAATATACATTATGCGAAGTTGTCTTATTTGAAGGTAAATTCAGTTAAATTAGTAGTTTTGATGTTCACGATTTTTGTAGTCATTTCTTTTTGTCTTTTCTCTCGTCTTTTTTCAAACTGCCACCACCTCTTCTTGCAAAGAGAAAAAACCGCCAGCATTTTGCTGACGGCTCATTGGTTTCGTTGTTTAATTTAATAGATACCACTATTTAAGTTTGAGTTTTTCCTTTGTCTTTTCGATGAGGCCCTCGAGATTGATCTCCTCTCTATTCTGCTTCAAAAACAGATGCACAATCACTTCTCCGCAGTCATAGACTATCCATCCGGATTCCCCATTTCCGTCTTTTCTTTTTATCTCTCCGCCGTTTTTGCTGGCGGCCTCCTCGATATATTCCTCCATTGAGGCTAGTTGTCTTTCGTTGGATGCGGTACCAAGAAGGTAATAATCGGCGTATGGGTTGATATTCGTGAGCTCAACTACGCTTACATCCTCTATTTTGTGCTCTTCGAGCGTTTTCTTTATTTCTTCCACTAGTTTCATCTTCTTATTCCTCTTTTCTTTATAGATAGGCTTCGTAGCATTTTTCCGATAAGGCGCATTTATCGGCTTCTTCCCCCATTTTCTCATGAAGGAATTCGCGATTGGCCCGCAAAACGTCTATAAAGCCCTGATGATAATCGCTTTTGCATTCTTTGATATAGGAAGCGCTGTCCCAGAGGCGGAGCGGGTCTATTTTGTCTGCGCTATAGATGATTTCGCCTAAAGGCGTCATATTGCCGCATCCTGAGCAATGATAACGTATGGCGGATAAGATCTCTTCGTCCTTTATATGGAATTTGTCCCTTGCTAGAAGAGCTCCCACGAATTGGTGATAAGCCCAGTTTGGGCAGTCTTTAGCCTCTTCTACCCCTTCTTCTTCCATTATCCTTAAAGCGTCTTTCTCTTCCACGTATTTCCCGATATCGTGAAGAAGGCCGGCGATATAGGCCCGTCCGGGCTCGGGGAGATTATTCGAAATAGCGATCTCATAAGAGAGAAGAGCCACCGATTCGCTGTGCTTGAGGCGCTTCTCGCTTAGATAAGGAGCGACTTCCTTCAGATAATAAAGCCCCTTGTCGTGAATGAGGCGCAAAACACCCGCATCAAGATCGATATAAGACAAAGAGCGATTGTCTTTTTCTGAAGAAGGGAAAATGAAGCCGATATCCTTGGCGTTTATCTTCTTGAAGGAAGAAAAATCATTGGCATGTTCCCTATTGATGAAGTCTCTATTTTCCTCATCCATCAAGACATACAGGTCTTTGTTTGCGTATTTTCCCAAGCATTCATGAAGCGATGCATCGAGCAAAGAGCGATCAATCAGCAAATCCGCTTCTTGCTCCTTTATGGCCGCCTTTATCATCTCTAGCCTATCCTCATAGGAGGCCCCTTCCCCTTCTTTTAAGGGCAAAAAGGCGACAGGCATCTTCTTCGCTTTGCTTATGGAGGCGGCAAAAACAGCCTCTGTGATTGTGATAGGAGAGAATTCCTTAAGGTATAAAATCAAAGATTCTTTCATCGTGGGAGCTTGATGATGGGGTTTTTCTCGTTCTGTTTGAAGAAAAGGGCGGTTTTGCCGGTGATCGCGACTATTTCGCATTCGCAGCGCTCCGCTAGAGCGGAGGATAAGGAAGATATTTCCTCATCGCTATTCTGAAGCACCCTTATTTTGACGAGCTCATGGGCTCTCAAAGCGTTGGAGAAGGCCTTGACGAACGATTCGTCGACTTCGCCTTTCCCTAGGTTGAGCGATGACTTTATTTTGGCTCCGAGGCCTCGAAGATACGCTCTATTTTTTGCTTCCATTCCCATAAGTCTCTATTTTGCTC
>CAVKAR010000051.1:0-11084 GCA_963654425.1 Lachnospiraceae bacterium | reverse complement strand
GAACATTGTGAGGGCGGGCTTTTCTTTATTCAACATACATTCGTGAAACGCGGCCTGCTGTAGGTATCGACGTTGTCTTCTGAACCCGTTTTCTCTATCTTCGTTACGGAAACGCCGGAATCGCCTTTGTCGCCTTTCTCGCCCTTATCGCCTTTCTCGCCCTTATCGCCTTTCTCGCCCTTATCGCCTTTCTCGCCATCTTTGCCATTGGTGCCATTTTCGCCGTCTTTGCCGTCCGTTCCCTTGATGTTGCCGGACTTGGTCCAAGCGCCGTCTGCCTTGACGTAATAGTCGAAGGTGTCGGTGTCGATATAGGAATCGCCGTCTTTCCCGAGCGTATCGGCGGGGGCGCCTTTGCCAGTCAAAACCGATGAGCCATCGGCCCCATTTGCGCCGTCTTTGCCATCGGTGCCGTCTTTCCCGTCTTTTCCAGCCGCGCCAGTTGCCCCGGTGTCGCCTTTTTCGCCTTTTTCACCAGTCTCGCCTTTGTCTCCCTTTTCGCCTTTCTCGCCTTTGATGGTCGATAGCCACTCTTCGTAAGAAAGATCGCCCCCGTTATCGAGATAGGCCTGATATACCGCCCCGATGGTGGGATCATTCGTCGATGAGCTTGAAGATCTGATCGCCGAAAGATCGCATGAGGTCAATCCGACCGTTGCCTCGATAGACATAAGAAAAGCCAAAATGCGTTTGCTCTTGTTGTTCATTGCCGTTCTCCTTGTTTTATATATCCCCTTCGTCTAGTTCCTTATAGGCTATTCTCAAAACGGAATGCGGATAAGCCGCTAATTCGCCTAAAGGCGATGAGAATGGGGAAAATATCCCCAAGCCATCGCCTATTTCGCTCTTTTCGGTATTTTGATCTCATTTCTTTATCTCCTTTTCTTAAGCTATTCGTATCCATACAAAATAGAGGCAATGTAGATTTTCCGCCTATCGGCGATAGGCGTTCTTGAGCGATTGAAGCAAGAAGCATCGCTACGTCATTTAGAGGCAAGATGCCTTGCTCATTATTGCCCTACCATCATCTTCCCCGATCGCTCTTATTCGTCCGTTCAATTCGTTGATGAGATGATGGTTGTCTGATCTCATCTTCAAATAATTCACGTAGGAAAGAAGCGTTTCTTCATCGAGCCCATATGAATGGAGGTAGCGGATGAGCCTCCTCTTTTTGGGGTTGCTCATCTTGCTGACCAGTCTCCCATTCCCGTTCAACGAATAATGGAAGCCGAGATAATCGATGCCTTGCTTAGAAGGGCTTATCGCGATTTTGCGCTCATTGAATTCGAGCTTGAGGCCTCTAAGCTCGCCCTCTAGCCTCTCCTTCAAGTCGAGGAGAATGGCTTTATCGCGGCAAAGGAGCACCCCATCGTCCATGTAGCGGCTGTAGTATTTGATCCCATACCGCTCTTTGATGACCCTATCGAAGGCATCAAGATAGAAAAGGGCGAACCATTGGCTGCTCTGGTTCCCGAGCGGGAGCCCTTTATCCTCATCCCCGAAGGAATCGATGATCATCTCGATGAAGGGATAGACGCCTTCATCGGCGATCCTCTTCATCTTATTTTTGAGAATAGAGTGATTTATCGATTCGAAATAATGATGGATATCGAAGCGGAAGACGTAAAAAGAAGCCCCGCACCGCTTATATTCTTCCCTCATGAACATTTTGAGCCTTTCTCTCGCGAAATCCGTGCCCTTATCGACTCTGCATGCCGCATTGTCATAGATGAGGCGATTCTCCAGAAGAGGCGAAAGATAGTTATCGATGAAACAGCGCTGGACGATCCTATCCCTATATGAGGTGGCGTCCACTCTCCGCATCTTCGGCTCGTAGATATAGAAGGTGCGGTATGGCGAGATTTTGTATGTCTTTCTTTTGAGCTCCTCATAAAGGCGGTATATCTCCTCGCCTTTATTGAGCTCGAAAGCGATGACTTCGTCTTTATGAAGTTTCCCTTTCCTCGTTTTCTTATGAGCCTCCAATAAGTGCTCGTAGCTGAATATCTCTTCGTATCCCATAAATGAAAAGCATAAGTTTGATGGGGATGAAATGCCTTAGGGCAGTCCATCCCGCCTTATGCTTGATTCTTCGCTTCCCTACAAAGAAAGCGAATAGGGTCTTCGTTCCCTTTCCCTCTAAGCCGAATCGCCTGAAGCGGCTGACTCTTTAAGGAGCGAATATATCGCTCTATTCGGGGAAGTCTGGGGCGGACGCCGTTGTTGTTCCAATCGACATTGTTGCCGTTGTTGAGGTTGCCATCGTAGTTCACGTTCCACGCGTTGTTCGAGTTAGACGCGTTCGGGGAAGAGAAGGCAAAGCGGAATCAAAGGCGCCACCCTATAACGAATCCCTATATTGCCGAAGCCTTTCTAGAGGCATTCAGATACCCCTGCAAGTACTTTGAGCAAACACCGATTTTGAGGAGGATCGTCTCCTCTTGATGAAGCGAGAAGCAGGAAACCTCTTTCGCTAGAGAAGTCAGGAAGTCGATAAGCTTGAGTTTGGCTTTGGCTGAGCGAATGAGGCTTATTCTTCCTTCATCCCCCATTGGCAAGTCATTGGCTTCATACAATAACTCGATTACCTTAAGTGACTCATTGATGAGCGGATTAAGAATGGAATACCGATACTTGACTGGCGATTTGGCGCTGGCTTGCAAAATATAGGCCGATAGCTCCTTCGCCTTAATGAATACCAGTAGTTCCGACTCTTTCTTCGCTTCTTCTTCCTTTAGACGCTGCTTCATGATGAATTGTTATCCCTACCCTCGCCTCCACGGATTTGATGGGAGGTGAGGGAAAGAATCGAAGATTATTTCTCCGTTCCCTCCGCTCACTCCGAAATGACGAGGGAAAGGCTGGGGCGGACGCCGTAGTCGTCCCACTCGACATAGTTGCCGCTGTCGAGGGTGCCATCGCAGAGCACGGACCACGCGTAGTACGAGTAAGACGCGTACGGGGAACGTGTCCAGTAATAGGCGCCGTTGTAGCTAGAGTCCCAAGAAACGCCTCTAGCTTTGGCATAGTCGGTCGGCTCGCATATTCTGCTCTGATCGTCCTTAAATCCATAGTTGTAATTCGTCAAATCGGCACGAGAGAGGAGAAATATTTTGTCGCTCGTGGTCTCACAAACATACGGGTTGCTATTTGAACCGGTCGAGGCGACCGAATTGTCGACGCTCGTCGTCACGATGAGCGAATCGTCGTAATAGAAGGCCTTATTGAGGAAATCCTCGTTTAGCCAGGCGCGGATATCGCTTCTCGCCCAGTTATTGGCGTAGGTCCCGTCATCCCTTTGATCCGTGTCTCCGTTCCAGCAACGAGCATCGAGCACTTTCTCGGAGGTGAGGAAGGCCGAATCGGAGGCGTTGGAGAGGAATTTCCATCTGATCGGCTCGACTTTGTAGAAGTTATTGCGATATAGTTCATACCTCTCGCCGCCATAGACGTAATAGCCCTGCTTGTCAATGCTCTTGGCCGATGCTATCTCGCTGATAAGCTCTTCATCAGTGACCTTGCTCTGCGGGTATTCGCCGTTCTGGCTGCGCGAGATCGTCTTGAAGACGGCGTTGACCGTAATAGCCTCAGTTACGCTCTTGAGGGCGGAAGGGTTATCCCAGCCCATGAACTGGGTGACGGTCGACTCATCGTAGGAATAAGGGAGCTCATATGGGTAAGCGGCCTCGCTTCCCTCTCTGAAATAATAGGAATACAACTCCTCGTCGCCATTCATGAACGTCACTTTGTAGCCGGTATACGAAAATGAGTTGTATTGCGCCGTGAAGGTCGTGGCGGATGAGATGTTTGCGAGGCTATTGTCCCAGCCGGAGAAGGCATATGTGGTGATACTTGCGCCATCGACGTCTTGCTTCTTGCTAGGCGTATCGCCTACATAAGTGGCCTGACCTCCTTCGAAGACGAGGGTCTTGTAAAGAACCGTATTATCGTAATTCACGAAAGTGCACCAGTATTTCGTCACCTCGGTGAACTGGGCGGTGAAGGTCGTATCGCCGTTGATGTTCTTGAGCGACTTGTCCCAGCCGGAGAAGGCGTATGAGAGAACCTTTCCGCTGTCATCATCGCAATTTGCTTTCGTCGGGGTGGCGCCTTCGTATTTGATCGTGTCGCCATTGCCGCAATAGGCTTCGTAAAGCGTCGTGCCGTCATAGTTGACGAATGTGCATTTATACGCATTTGGCGAATAGAATTTGGCGGTGAAGACCGTATCTTCCTTGATTGAAGTCAAGGGTTTGTCCCAGCCTGAGAAAGTCCATGTCAAAGTGGCATCGCCAGAAACGGTGTCAGGCTTGCTTGGCGTCTCGCCTTTGTATTCGACGTCCTCCCCGAAATTGACCGCCGTCTTATAAAGGAGAGAGCCGTCGTAATTGAGGAAAGTGCAGTTCGCCAACGACTCGAACTCGGCCGTGAAGATGGTCGGCTTTTGGATATTCTCAAGCGATTTGTCCCAGCCTGAGAAAGTCCAATGGACGTCGTAGCCGTCTATCGTCTCATCGGGCTTGCTTGGCGTTGGCCCGTCGTAGACGATATCGGAGCCCTTCTCGTAATAGAACTCGTAGAGCTTTGTTCCATCGTAGTTATTGAAGATGCAGGGGATATAGGTTACGGCATCTTCGCCTTTGCCTCCTTGTTCCCCTTTCATGTTGCCGGTCTTGCTCCACTTCCCATCGGCTTTGACATAATAATCGAAGGTGTCGGTGTCGATGTAGGAGTCGCCGTCTTTTCCGAGAGTGGATTTCGGCATGCCTTTGCCCGTCAAAAGCGAAGAGCCGTCTTCTCCGTCTTTCCCATCAGTGATAGTGATGCTCTTCCCATCGCTGAAAGTGACGGTGTGCGTCTTTACCCCGCCCGTCTCGCCTTCGACGATGCTCGTGATAGTCACGGAGAGGCCGGTTTCGCCTTTATCGCCTGTGGCCTTAACCCCGGTATCCTTGTCCCCGATATACCAGTTGCCGTTCTCGCCGATGCTGATGGAGGCGGCGTCTTCCCCGTCGCTCCCATTGGTCACGGTGAAGGTCGAGACGCTGCCATCGCTGTAGGTTATGGTATAGGTATCGACGTTATCCTCGGTAGCGGTCTTCTCTATCTTCGTCACGGAGATGCCGTCATCGCCTTTGTCGCCTTTCTCGCCTTGCGCGCCCTTGATATTGCCCGACTTGCTCCAGGCCCCATCGGCTTTCACATAATAATCGAAGGTGTCGGTGTCGATGTAGGAGTCGCCGTCTTTGCCCTTATCGGCTGTTGGCGCGCCTTCGCCGAGCAGAATCGAGGAGCCGTCAGCCCCGGCTTCGCCTTTTTCGCCTTTTTCGCCTTTTTCGCCTTTATCGCCCTTCTCGCCTTTGATGGTCGATAGCCACTCTTCGTAAGGCAGATCTCCGCCATTATCGAGATAGGCCTGATATACCGCCCCGATGGCAGGATCATTCGTCGATGAGCTTGAAGATCCGCCGATGATGGTGCTGCAGGAAGCTAGGCCGAGCGTAGCCCCGGCTGATAGAAGAAAAGACAGAAACGTTTTGCTTTTGTTATTCATCGTGATACCCCCTTAATAAATAAAAGGTTAGGTTATGGTAACCCCCTTAAGTCCCATAACCTATACGTGAACCCTAATTCAAAAAAAAAAAAAAAAAAACAACCCCATTTTTCTTGAAATCCACATAGTGTCGAATCTTTTTCATCGTGAAAAATCCACTTTCAGGAACGAAAAAAGTTCCAATTCGCTTCATTTGCCCTTTTGAAAGGATGTCATCTATCAAGACAAAAGGATGTCAATGTATATTTATTGCCATTTTCGTAAGCGATGATGCGCGCAAAAAAGCCCCGCGTTTTCTCTTTCGCGGGGCCCATATTCACTTCTCTTCTTTTTTAAGGGAGGAGAGTTCGCTCTCCTCTTTTTGAAGTGCTTTATCGAGCGATTCGGCTTTGTCGAACTGATCATCGTAGATAAAGACGATATCCGGCACTTTGTAGACGTCCATCTTCTTCGCTAGAGATGAGCGGACGAAGCCTTTGCAGCGGTTCAGCTCCTCGAGATTCTGATGAGGGTATTTGGCCCCGAGGAAAGAGACATACACCTTCGCGAGCGAATTGTCGCTATTGAGGAGGACTTCGTTGACCGAAGGGATCCCTATGCGCTTGTTCTTGAGCTCGAAAGTCAAGATATCGGAGATGTTTCTCGCGACGAGGGCTTTGATCCTGCCTTGCCTATCCGCCATTATTCCTTCTCCACGAGCTCGTAGCCCTCGATGATGTCGCCTTCCTTGATGTCGTTATAGCCTTCGATCGAAAGTCCGCATTCATATCCTTCCTTCACTTCTTTGACATCGTCTTTGAAGCGCTTGAGGGAAGCTAGGGCGCCTTCGTATATTATAAGGCCAGCGCGTAGTAGCCTGACTTTCTCTTTGGCCTTGAGCTCGCCAGAAGTGACGTAAGAGCCGGCGACGGTCCCGACGTGGGTGATTTTGTATATATGCCTCACCTCGGCTTGCCCGCTCACCTTCTCCACCATCTCGGCCTTATACATGCCTTTGAGGGCCGAATTGATGTCATCGAGCAGCTGATAAATGATGCGGTATGGCCGGATTTCGACATGCTCTTCTTTCGCTTTTTCCGCTACGCGGGCATCAGGTCTGATATTGAAGGCGTAGATGATGGCGTGAGAGGCGCTAGCGAGAAGCACATCGCTATCGCTGATGGCCCCGGCCGCAGCGCTGATGACATGGATATGAACGTGCTCGTTGCTGCATTTCTCTAGTGAAGCCTTCACCGCTTCCGCACTTCCTGCCGTATCCGCTTTCACCACGACATTGATATCCTGGATTTTGCCGGCGTTCACGAGGTTATTGAGGTCGGCTAAGGAAAGAGCCGCGCTCCCGCTTTGGGTCTGCTCTTTCTTCGCTAACGCCCTTCTTTCGGCGATGGCTTTGGCCTCTTTCTCGGTCGGGAAAGCCATAAAGCGGTCGCCAGCGCTAGGGACGGCGGATAAGCCGGTGACGGAGACGGGGGTGCTAGGGAGGGCAGTCTTGACTACTTGCCCGTATTCGTTGCACATTCTCCTGATTTTGCCGTATATCTCGCCAACGACGACGTAATCGCTGTTGTTTAAAGTGCCGTTTTGGACTAAGAGGGTGGCTTTCGGCCCTTCGCCTTTGTCGAGATTGCTCTCCAAGACGGTACCGATGGCGTATCTATTCGGATTGGCTTTTAGCTCCATCATCTCGGCTTTCACCAAGATCGCGTCGAGAAGATCGTTTATCCCTTTCCCCGTTTTGGCGGAAAGAGGGATCATCATGATGTCGCCCCCATAATCCTCGGAGATGATGTCATGAGCCATGAGCTCTTGCTTCACGCGATCGATGTTGGCCCCAGGCTTATCCATCTTGTTGATGGCCACGATTATCTCGCATCCGGCGGCTTTCGCGTGGTCGATGGCTTCTAAGGTCTGAGGCATGACCCCATCATCTGCCGCCACCACGAGCACCGTGATATCGGTGACTTGGGCGCCACGCGCCCTCATCGCGGTGAAGGCGGCGTGCCCTGGGGTGTCGATGATCGTGATTTTCTTGCCGTTATATTCTTTTTGGTAGGCGCCGATCGCTTGGCTGATGCCACCGGCTTCGTGCGAAGCCACATCGCTGTTCCTGATGGCGTCGATAAGCGTGGTCTTGCCATGGTCGACGTGACCCATCACGGTCACGATCGATGGGCGCTCCTCCAGATCTTTTGGGTCATCGACGATCTCGAGTTCCTCGAAGTGGTCGGCGTCGACGATCTTCTCTTTCTTGAAGTCGTAGCCGTATTCTAGGCATAAGGTGCCGATCGTCTCATCGTCGAGAAGCTGATTGATGGTGACCATCTTCCCCTGCATGAAGAGGTATTTGATGATTTGGACGCTTGGGACATTGATGGCTTTGGATAGATCGGAGACCGATAGAGGCTTCGAATAGACGAAAACCCCGCCGTTGACTTTGGCGAATTCCTCTTTCTTCTTGCCAGTCGGATGGGATTGGAAGTTCTCGATCCTCCGTTTCTGGTTATCGTTCTTCTTCGAATGGAATTGCTGCGTTTTCTTCATAGTGTCTCCTTCTCTTTCTTCTCTAATGAGGCGGCGGCTTTCTTGTCGATGATGAGGATGAGGCTCACTTCGGGATAGCCTAGAGCCTCCCCAAGCTCTTTTTTGGAATAGTTTTCGTTGACGGGCAATCCCTTTATAAGGGAATTGACGTCTTTTTTGCTATTATCGGAGGCATCGTAAGCGAGGAAAGCCATCCTGCCTTTATTCGATTCCCTTGCTTCCATCCCGATGAGGGCCTTATGTCCCCTATAGAGGATGCCGAGGAAACCAAGGACGTTATCTTTTTTCATTGATTCTCTCCAAGAGGGAGGCGATGGCCTCTTTTTTGACTTCCTCTTTGAAGGCGCGGGATAGAAGCTTCCCGTTTTCCAAAGCCGATAAATCCGCTCCATCAATCTTGATATAGGCTCCGCGCCCCTTTGAGGAATAGTCGCGATCGATGAGGATTTCGTTATCTATCTTCACTAGGCGCAAGAGCTCATTGCGGGGATAAACCTTCCCCGAGATGAGATCCTTCCTATAAACCGTCTTCTTATTTATCGTCATCGTAATAGCTGTCGTACTGGTCGAGATCCTCGTCCTCGTCGATGTTGTCGAGGTCGTTATTCATGTTCTCCTCTTGCTCAATTTGCTCAAGCTCCTCTTGCGAATAAATCGGCATCGCATCGACAGCTGGGGTGACTTCCGTCGGTTTCACGCGCTCGACTTCTTCTTCCGTGATCTTGTGCGGGCGCTTGGCTTTCGGGTTGCCGCGTGTCGAGGTGACGGGCTTGCTCTTGGCTTTCTCAAGCTCTTCCTCAAGCTCAGAGAGACTCTTAGTGGTTCTCACTTCGGCGTGCTCTACGGCTTTAGCGGGCTCCTCTTCGGCTTTGCTCTCGATAATTGGGGCAGCGACAGGCGAAGAGACTTCTTCTTTGGCGATTGGCTCCTCTTCGGCTTCTTCTTTCTTAGCTTCCTCGATCTTATTTTCCTCAACTTTGCTCTCAGCGGCGGCTTGCTCGCGCTTGGCGGCTTCAAGGGCGCTCTTGCGGGCATAGGCCTCTCTTTCCTCGGCCTTCTTCTCTTCATCGGCTTGCTTCTGGAGCACGTCGGTCGGCACGTAATCGATGTTCTCGTCTTTGGCGATCGATTCCTCGACGATATCGATGTTCCATCCGGTCAGTTTGTTCGCCAAACGGGCATTCGCTCCCTTTTTGCCGATGGCTAAGGAAAGCTGCTCGTCGCGCACGACGGCGATGGCTTTTGGCTTCGGCGTGGCGTTAGGATCGACGATTTTCACCCCCAATACCTGGGCTGGGCGGAGAGAGTCGGCGATATATAGGCCTGGGTTTTTGCTATAGGCGATGATATCGATTTTCTCTTTGTCGATGCCGTTTCCTAGCTGAGCGACGATCTTCTGGATCCTATTCCCCCCTTGCCCGATGCAGGCGCCGGTTGGGTCAACGTCGGGATTGGCGCTATAGACGGCGACTTTGCTTCTGACGCCGGCTTCGCGCGCGATGCCTTTGATGATGACGGTGCCATCGTATATTTCGTGGATTTCCTCTTCGAATAGGCGGCGGAGGAAGCCTTCGGAGGAACGGGTGACCTCGATTTGGGAACCGCGGCTAGCTTTCCCTTCCTCTGCCACTTGCTTGACTTCCTGGATATAGACTTTGACGCTGTCGCCGATGCGGAAGAATTCATCACCGATCATCTCGCGGCGCGTTAACTCAACCGTGGTTCTGCCGATATTGACGGAGATGCTTCTTTCATCGGCTTTCTCGACTGTCCCGGTGATCATCTCGCCAATATGGTCTTTGTAGATATCGTAAAGAGCGCTTCTTTCGGCTTTCCCGAGTTCATTGCGGAGATTCCCTTTGACGGCATTGGCGAAGACTTTCGATAGCTCGGCAACCGTGGCGGGGATCGGGTAATTGTCCCCCTCTTTCCAGATTGGCTCGCTTAAGCCTTCGTTGGCTTCTTCATAATCGATTTCGAGATAGTCGTCTTGGACATCCTTGACGACTTTCTTGATCTGGGCAAGATAAATCGAGGAATTCTCCAAATCGAGTTTGACCTCGACTACGGCATCGTCTCCACCGCCGAGGTATTTGACGTAGGCTTTCCTCAAAGCCTCTGTCAATGCGGCAACGACGCTCTCTTCGCTGATCCCTTTCGCGTTTGCGATTTCTTTCACCGCATCGCCGAGTTTCGGCATCATGACGGCATTTTTCTTTTTGCTTGGCATATTTTTCCCTTTCAGAATTCAATGGCTAATCTAGCTTTGTCGACATATCGTCTTTCGATCGTCAAATCTCTCTTCTTCCCTTTTTCCTTGATACGGAGAGAGATGTTCTCTTCGTTCACTTCGATGATAGTTCCCTCAAGGACGTTTTTCCCTTCAAAGGGGTGAGAGAGATGAATATTCGCGTATTTATCGAGATAACGCTCCAGTTTCTTTAAATCGATGGGTTTCTCAGCCCCCAAGGAAGAGACATCGAGCGTATAGGCCCCTTCAATCGGGTCTGCCTCATCGAGGAGCGGATTGATGAGGTCGCTCACCTTCACGATGTCCTCAAGCGAGATGTCGCTCTCCCTATCGACGACGATAGAGAGGGTCTTCCCGCCTTTCGGGCCGGAAAGGGAAACGGAATATATCGAATAGCCTTCTTTGCTTAAAGGCCCTTCCAAAAGCTCTTTGACTTTTGCTGTTTCTTCCATCAATACCTCCATTAAAAACAAAGAGTGGCCAATTGCCACTCCGACTTTTAGCGATTAGGCAGAACCTCTTCCGAGGGTTTTCCGCGCCATTAACTTTACCCTTGGACTCTCCCCTTTGCAAGCGCAAGTTGCAGGGATTCAGGGACAAAAAGGGCATGAGCAGCCGCCATGCACGCACATTCTTATATAAGGATTTATCAAGCGTGGATGCTTTGTAACCCACATTTTCGTTTATCATCGCAGGTTATCCGATATCATCGAATGATTTTGAGAACCCGCTCGAGGC
>CAVKAR010000050.1:0-11846 GCA_963654425.1 Lachnospiraceae bacterium | reverse complement strand
ATGGCCTGTCGATTTTCGAAATACCAACTAATACCAACTCAGATTTTAAAGAGCCCGAAAAAAGAGAAAGAGCCGCCTTGCGGCCGGCTCTCTTTCAATCGCGTCTATCAATCAATAATTGGTCGCGTTGAGCTCGAAATATGATTTCGGGTGGGCGCAGACTGGGCAGATTTCCGGGGCGAATTTGCCAACGACGATATGCCCGCAGTTGCGGCATTTCCAAACGCACACGTCTTCGCTGATGAACACTTTCCCGCCTTTGACTTTCTCCAAAAGCTTCTTGTAGCGTTCCTCATGGTGCTTTTCGATTGCTGCGACCATGCGGAATTTGGCGGCGATTTCCTTGAATCCTTCTTCGTCTGCCACTTTCGCGAATTCCGGATACATATCGGTCCATTCGTAATTTTCGCCATTCGCGGCTTCTTCAAGATTCTCGACGGTGCTCTTGATGGCGCCGCCTTCAAGATACTTGAACCACATCTTCGCGTGCTCTTTTTCATTATCTGCCGTCTCTAAGAAAAGAGCGGCGATCTGCTCATAGCCTTCTTTTTTCGCTTTGCTCGCGAAATAGGTATATTTGTTGCGGGCTTGGCTTTCGCCAGCAAAGGCTGCTAGCAAATTGGCTTCGGTCTTCGATCCTTTTAATTCCATTTGTTTTTCCTCCTAAAAGGTTGCCGTAATTATAAACGATAAAGCCAAGGCAAAGAAAATGATATGCACCTTTTTTTCTCTTTCGCTTCAGCCCAATGCTTTCGATTATTGAATCAAGCGAGAACTCAATCCTCTTTCTTTTCTGGGCGATAGACGTAGCGGATGTATTCGTAATTGTCTAGTGAGCCAGAGGTATCAACCATGAAATTATGGACTTGTTCGCGAAGATCATGGGTCCTTTCGCGTAGCGGCAAAGAAGTATCCGGGTAAATAGGGGCGCTTATGTGCGTGACGATTTTCGGGGGCAAATTCCGGAAAAGCTTCCTTTGCTTATAGGTATTGCAAAAAGCCACGACCGGGGCATTGAGTTGAGCTGGATAAGAAAAACTCGCGTCAGGGAAGTCCCTGATTATCGTAGTATAAGGCCAAATATGGGCTTCAGGATAAATGAGAATGACCCCGTTTCTTCTGTAATGATACTCTATAGCCTCCAAAAAACGCTGCGCTTCAATCGGGTTGGCGGGAATCGGCATAGCCCCAAGCATCATCACGAGATTCCTGATGCCGCGGATATTGACGGCATCCTGCGAGCAAACCGTGAAGGTTCTTCTCGGAGAGGAGATCGTGGCGTGAGGGATGAGGCCATCCGCCTCTTGCGTATGATTGCCGTATAGGAAATAGCCGCCGCGCAAGTGCGCCCGTTTGAGCCTTTTTTTGCCAACGACTCTTTGTCCCCAAACGATTTTGGCGTAAAGCCAGACGAAAGGGAGAGCAAGGCGATAAATGAGCCAGCCCGTGAAGCGGAAAAGGAAGTTCTTTCTCCTTAAGTATTTGAAATTCGGAGGAAGCGGCTTCTTCTTGATGTTCTGATTGCGGGCGAAGTCATCGTTATTGAGATCGCTATAATAGATGACGCGTTTCTTCTTCATGGCTCTATTATCGTATAGTTCCCCTTTTTTAACAAAGGGGTAGCGATCTCTGATTCTTGAAATAAGCGAACGATGAAGGCAAGAAAGCTAAATTTTTCCATCTGATTCGCCGAAAAGAAAAGGATGACGAATGAAAAAAATGAAATGAAACGCGTCAAAAAACGCTCATATAAGAGGCGAAAACAGATTATCGATTGATACCGTTTTTCTCTTCTTGGAGCAAAGAGCGCTTGCTTTAAAGCCTCAATATAAAAGGAAATCCGTAAGGCGATTTCGATAATGTCGCTCTCTTTAGGACAAAAAAGAGGATTGCCTCAGGGAGAAAATCAATAAAGAGAGGCTGAGAACGATAAAACAAGCTGCTACGGCGAAGTAAGCGTATAAATCTCTTTTTGCGATTTTCAGCCTCTTGTAATAGAAAGCCACAAGGAAGTAATAGGAAAGAAGATAGGCAAGGGAAAGGATGATCGAGCCGATGAAATAAGAGGTGAAAGAATAACGATAAGCCCAGCGGCTTGCGGCAAGAATCCCTAGGAAAAAGAAGCATAGGTGTGGCAAATACACCGTGAAAGCATCGTATCCGCCGTTACTAGAAGCCGCCTCACCGCTTCTTTCTTTCGCAAAATAGGCGTAAAAGAAGCCGAAAATCCCGCAGATGATGGAAAAGGAATAAGAGACGATGCGCAGCGCCAAAACGCCAGTAGAGTCACTGGAATCGATCCCCAGAACAACATTCTCCGACCATCTGATGGCATTAAAAAGAGAAGAAACCGGAGCAAAAGAGAACTCAAGCGGGTTGCCTAAATTGCAAACGACGGGAAGCTCCTCGCCCGCAAAGCCGGTTATGATAGCCCAAAAAGAGAGGAAGGCGGTAAAAAGGATGGCTAAGCCGAAAAAGACAAGCAAGATCATGTCTTTTTTGTTGTTCGAAAGCGAGGCAAAGAATGAAGAGACGCCAAAAGCGACGAAAAAGGCCACGAGCAGAAGCGGATAAGAAAGGAGATACCCGAGGAAATTATATTCGACTTTGCGATAATAGACTTCGCTTGAAGGCGGGAGCGGGGTATTGCCGTATCTAATGGCGACAATCATCGTGTCCAAAAGGAAATTCAAAGTGAAAATGAGGAAAATGGCCAGTAAACCGATGATCATCCTGACCCTTTTTATGTAACGCTTATCGACCGGCATCTGATAAAAGAAGTCGACGGAGGGTTTTGAATAACGGTAAGAGAAGATGGTAAGCGGATAAATAGAAGCGAATAGAAAGGGAAAGAAGGAAGTATAAAGCGTATTGGTGTTGCTATAGATAAAGATGGCGCCGGATGAATAGAAAGAGATCCTCAACGAGCCAAGCAATCCCCAAAGGAGATTGAAGATAGCGAAAACGGCGATGAAAATGATTTTTGATCGCAGCTCCTGCTTAATGAATTTTCTCTTGTCCATGGCTATTTTCCCCTATTTTCCGCGTGCTTCATCTCAATGGCGATAAGCTCTACGGCATCGATTGGCACTTCTTCGAGCAGTGACGGGCGATAAAGCTCGTTGAGTTTATCTTTCAAAACATCGCTTTTAAGCAAAACTATGTGATAAATCGAGCCGAGTTTTTTCACGCTCACCGGCTTTAAGCCGTCTTCCTCAAGCCTCTCGAAAGTAAGCTCTGCCTTGGTCAATATCTGATATTTGACGAAGGTATCGCTTAGTTCATCTTCTTCGCCTTTGGCCGAGAGCTCGCCTTTATGGAGGATGATGAATTCATCCACCAAGGCGTGAAGGGAAGTGATATTGTGCGAAGAGATGATGAATATCCTCTTTTCGTCCTTCATCGCGATGATCCGCCTCCCTATTTCCTCAACGATAAGCGGGTCAAGGCCGTCGAAAGCCTCGTCAAGGAGATAGACGGAACTATCGCTAGAAAGAGCGATGGCGATGAATAATTGGCGCATCATCCCTTTTGAGAAGCCGTCAACCCTCCGATCGGATGGCAAGCGGAAATAACCAACCAAATCATCGAATCTCTTTTTGGATAAAGGGAAGGCGGAAGCATAAAGAGCGTATACATCCTTGAGATAGCTTTTAGGGACGTAATAAGGGTTGTCGCTTAAGAAGAATACTTTGCTTTTGGCTTCATCGCTTGCATTATCGAGCCCGTTTATGGAAATGCTGCCCTCGTCTTTGGCGTAGACATCGGCAATGAGCCTTAAAAGCGTCGATTTGCCAGCCCCGTTATGGCCCACTAAGCCATTTATGCCTGGAGCGATATCCAGCGACAAGCCTTTTATGGCCTTCACTTCGCCAAATGATTTGCTTAAATTCCTGATTTCAATCATGATCGCTCTCCTCGATGGCTTTTAGAATGTCTTCTTTTTTGTATATGAGCAATAAGCGCTCAATCTCTTGTTTGAGCGTCTCGCTCCCGTTGCTTTCCTTTTTCTTGACGATGTAGCCTTTTTTGCTCAAAGGCGTGAGGCATCCTTCTTCCGCAAGCAAAGAATAGGCCCGATGGACGGTATTCGGGTTGATGCCGTAGAAGCGCGCGACTTCGCGGACGCTTGGGAGCATATCGCCCTCCTTGAGCGCTCCTTTTTCGATCAAAGAAAGGAAATAATCCTTCACTTGCAGGAATATAGGTTTGCCGCTGCTTAAATCCATAACTGTATTAACTGTACTATATCAGGTATGACGCTATAACTACAAGAGCAAAAACATTGACCAAATAAAAAAGCCGGCTCTACGCCGACCTTCCGTTTTCATTGGTTGCGGGGGGTGGATTTGAACCACCGACCTCCAGGTTATGGGCCTGGCAGGCTACCGGGCTGCCCTACCCCGCGATATGTGTGTTTTTTAGGGCGTGACTATGTTATACGCATATTCACCCATTGGCAATAGGCAAAAATCGCGCTTTCAGATATTTACCGCCTATTTGTCTAATTTTCATGGATATATGATGGAGATGAAGCATTATCGATGGGCAATCGGGCCACATTCATGGAAGAACGCTTCAAAATCAGGCAAAAGCAAAGAGAAAGGGCGGCCAACCGCCGGCCGCCCTTTTCAAGCTTTGCTATTCGTCTTTCTTTTCTTCTTTCACATCGTCATAAAGAAGATTCTCTTGGCCGCTTTCTTCCTCTTTGCGCGTCTCCTCTTCAGGCATCGGTTCGTTTTCCCCTTTGCCTTTCTTCCGCTTGAGGAAGAAAACAATGAGGAAGGCGGCAACGCCTGCCGTGAGCACGCCAAGGAGAGAGAAGAGGACGATTTGCCAGGCTTCAAGCCCGCCTTCAAGCCCTTTATTGTTGATCTCTCCCTCGGTGATAGCGACCGTCCCGTCTTTATTGATGACGAGTTTGGCGGCCCCTTCGCCCGTAGCTTGATATTCAACGCCATCGATACTGACAGAAGCCCCTTCGTCGAGCTCGATCGAAGTCGAGCCATCTTCGCTCTTCTTGATCGATACCCCCTCTTCGCCGTTATTGGTGATGGAAGAGGAGCCTTCTTCGCTTTCGACCATTATGGAGGCATCTTTCCCTAAAGTGGTTGAGCCATCTTCGAGCGTGACTTTGCCTTCTTCGTCGACTGAGAGAGAAGTGCCGTCTTCATTCGAGGAATAGCTCTTTCCGTCGATGGCGATACTCCCGCCTTCATCCATGGAAATCGAGGCTTTATCGCCGTCTTTGCTGACGGTGGCCCCTTCTTCGCTTGAAGAGGAGATGCTTACCTCTTTTTCGCCGATGGAGACATCGACGGAGGCGTCTTTCCCGATAGAGACGGAGCCAGAGATGAGCTTCACGTAGCCGTCTGGGGTGACGGAGACTTCGTTATCCCCTTCGCTAGAGAAAGCAAAGCTCTTCCCGCCGATATGGAAATGCCCGCCCTTCTTGCCGCTCACCGAGGCATTCGGATCATCAGCTGAGGCAGAAACGGCGATGCTTGTATCCCCGTCATTATCGACTTCGATTTTCTTTTCCCCTGAGCCGATGGAGACGGAAGTGCCTTTATCGATGCTCAAGGAGCCATCGATGAGGGTGAGATTACCATCTTCGTCAACGTAAGAGGATGATTTTTCATTGGAGATATAGCTATCGTCATTGACTTTGAAGGAAGAGCCTTCCCCACTCGCGATAGAAGAAGAGCCATCGCCGTTATTGGAAACGGAGATTTCCCCTTCGCCTTCGTTAGTGATGCTCACTTCTTTCTCGCCAAGAGCGACGGAGATAGATTCATCTTTCGAAAGAGTGAGGCTTCCGCCGGTCAAAGAAACGTTGCCCTCTTCATCAATGGAGAGGGAAGCTTCAGCATCGATAGAGGCTTCGTAGCGATTTTCGCCAATATCGGCTTTGCCGCCTTCCCCGATCGAAATTGAGGTTTCTTCGCTGCTAGAGCCGGCTTCGACCTCGACTTTCGCTTCGTTTTCGCTCTTATTGGTTACTTCAACGCTCTTTCCTTCGCCGATTTCAGCATAAATGCTTTCATCTTTCGAGAGTGATGCTTTGCCGCTGATAAGAGTGATCTTTCCGTCTTTGCCGACGTTTATAATGGCGCCTTCATCGCTAGAGGAGGTGATGGTCGCCTCGCCTATCTTGACGCTTTCGCCTTTCTCGATGGAAACGATGAGAGCGTCCTTCTCTTCGTCGATATCGACTTTCGTCCCGCTTTCGCCGCCAGAAGTTATCGTATATTTTTTCCCTCCGACGGAAACATCGACAAAGGCGTCTTTATCAAGAGCGACTGAACCGGAGATAAGGGTGACACTCCCTTTCTCGTCGACGGAGAAAGAGGCGTCTTCGCTAGAAGAGGCGTTTATGTATTCTTTCCCGTCGATTGAGGCTTTGCCGCCTTTTTCGATCCTCACCTCGGCTTTACCGCCTTCATCATCTTTGGAAACGATGATATTGCTTGCTGAGTCTTCATCGCTTTCGTTTTTGATTTTGATTTCCTTCTCCCCGATGGAGACATCCACCGATCCGCCTTTGGAGATGGACAAAGAGCCGTCGACCAATTCGACCTTCCCTTCTTCATCAAGAGAGATGGTGGCGTCATCCTCGCTAGAGGCATTGACGTATTCCTTATCGCCGATAAGGGCTTTCCCCTCGCCTTCGATCGTGACGATATCCTTGCTTCCGTCTTTGGTGACTTCAACATCCTTATCGCCGCCATTGGAGACGGAAACGCCGTTTGAGGTAACGATGGATGAGCCTTTGGAGATGGAAACGGAACCATCAACGAGAACCGCATTCCCTTCCCCGTCGATCTTGATTGAGGCATCTTCCTCGGAAGAGGCATTCGTATAGCTAGACGAATCTTCGCCACTCGAGATACTGACGCTCTTATCGAAATCGATATTGATTTCGCCAGTATCCTTGTCCGCTTCGACGCTGACGCTGCTTTCCCCGTCTTTATTGTCATTGCTCACGGTGCAAGAGCCTTTGCCGACGGATACATTGACGGATTCGCCGCCTTTCAGAGTCACTTTCCCGGAAATGAGGGTGACTTCGCCCGTGGCTTTGTCAACGCTATAGGAGATAGAGCCGCCGTCTTTAGAGGCTTCATAGCTATGCCCGTCGATAGAGGCGCTTCCGCCTTCTTCGATTGTGATGACATCGGCAGTCTCGCCCGTAACGACAGTCAAAGCGACATCGCCTTCGTTTTTGATTGATTTGCCGCTGACGCTGACGGAAGCCCCGCCTGAGATAGAGATAGCCCCATCGATCAAAGTGAGCTTGCCATCTTCTTCGATGGAGATGGAGGCGCCTTCTTTCCCGGTCAAATCATCCGATGCGCTTTCGTAGGTATAGACGCTATTTCCATCGCTCACGGAGATTTTGCCGTCTTTCCCGATCTTGACGTTAGCCTTAGAGGAGTCATCGGCGTCTTTGCTGATAATAATCTCGCCTTCCGCCCCTTCTCCGCTTTCGTTCGTTATCGAGGAAAGGCTGCCTCCGATCGAGACATCGACGGAAGCGCCCGTGGAGATGGAGATTGAGCCATCGACAAGCGTGACTTTGCCGTCTTTATCAACTGAGATAGAGGCATCTTTCTCGCTGGAGGCATTCGCGTATTCTTTGTTATCGATCGAAATGCTTCCTTCTTCGTCTATCGTGATGCTTTCGCCCTTTTCGTTAGAAACGATAGTCACGTCTTTTGCGGATTTGTTCGTGACTTCCTTCCCGCTTGAGGTGGAGACGGATGAGCCTTCAATGAGAGCGAGGGAGCCATCCTTCAGATGAACTTTGCCGTCTGTATCGACGGTTAGAGTGAGGTTTTCGTCAGTGGAGGCATTCATATACTCCTTGCCATCGATTGAGACTTTTCCGTTTGTCCCGATTGTCAAAGTAGAGCCATCACTGTCTTTGGATACGGTGATGCCGTTACCTTCCTTATTCTCGATAGAGATGCTCTTTTCGCCAACGGAGACGTTGATCGAAGAGCCCGTCGAAAGAGAGGATTCTCCTTTCAAAAGGGTGACCTTGACTTCCTTGTTCTCGTCTAGGCTGACGGAGTAGGAAGTCTCTTCGGAGGCTGAGGTATATGTTTCATCCCCGATAGAGAAACTTTCGCCCTCATCGAGAGTCACTTTCGCTTCGTTAGAGGCATCGCCAGCTTCGACGATGATTGTTTTATCCTCGCCCTCAGCGGAGGCGCTTCCGTTTTTGATCGTCACTTCATCGCCTTTGGAGGAGACATTCACGGAATATCCGGTCGAAACCTCGACTTTTCCGTCAATAAGAGTCGCTTTGCCAGTCTCATCGATGGAGAAAGTGGCATCTTCACTAGAAGAGGCGTTATAGGCATCTTCGCCGATAGAGGCGCTTCCGCCTTTTTCGATTGTGACGCTCGTCCTGCCTTCAGTGGATGTGACGGTGACTTCTTCTTCGCCCGTATTCTTGACGGAAGAGGAAGAGACATCAACGGAGACGTCTTTGCCCAAGCTGATAGAGCCGCCCGTCAAAGTGGCTTTGCCGTTCTCATCAATAGAGAAAGAGGCATCTTCTGTAGAAGAGGCATTGATGTATACCTCATCATTGATCTTGACTTTGCCGTTCTCGTCAACGGTGACGCTGGCTTTCGAATCATCATCAGCGTCTTTGCTGACGATGACTTTGCTTCCTGAACCCTCATCGCTTTCGTTAGAGACGCTCGAAGCATTCCCGCCCACGGAGACATTCACCGAGTGACCGGCGCCTAAAGAGGTCTCTCCGCTTAAAAGGGTGACATTGCCTTTTTCGTCAATGGAGAAAGAGGCGCCTTCACTTGAAGTTGCTTCATAGCCATATCCGCTTCCGACATGGAATTTCTCGCCCTTATCGAGCGTGACTTTCGCTTCGGATGAGTCATCCCCAACTTCGACGATGATCGAATTATCACTAGAGGAATCGCTGTCGTTGCTGACTACGACTTCCTCTCCTTTGGAGGACACATTGACGGATTTGCCAGCCGCCAAATCGGCTTTGCCGCCCGTTAAGGTGACAGTGCTCACCTTCACGTTGAAGGAAGCCCCTTCTTCGGAAGAAGCGCTATAATCGCTTCCGTTATTGTTGAAATGGTCGCCTTTGGACAAAGTGATATCCAAGGAGCCACCCTCTAAGGCAGTGATGGTCGTATCACCTTTATTTTTGCCGTCGAGAGCGATGGCTGAAGAAGTTTCATCGGAGGTCGTAGAAACGCTTGTCGCTTTCCCAGAAGAGACAACGACCGAATCGCCCGTCTTCAAGTTGATAACGGAAGAAGTATCCAAAGAGAAGGATCCTTCTTCGCTCCCTGAGGTGAAGCGATAGCCGTCAATGGTGACAGTATCGCCTTTGCCTAAACCGGAAACGATTCCTTCTGCCGTATCAATCGTATACGTTTTCCCTTCTGGAACGGAGACGCTCACGCTCTTAGAATCAGTAACAACATCGACGGAGATTTCCCCGTTGATGGAGATGCTCCCTTCTTTCAAAGTGAGTTTCCCTTCTTCATCAACGTCGATTTTCGCATCCGATATGGTGGTGATTTCTTTGCCGTCAATCGTCGCTTTACCGTCTTTTCCGATGCTGATTTCGTCTTTATTATCTTCAGTGACGGTGACGGTGATCTTGCTAGAAGAATCTTCGCCGCTTTCGTTTTTGACGCTCTTCCCAGAGCTAGTGGTCACCGAAGATCCGTTATCGAGGCTGATAGAGCCGCTCGTCAAAGTGGCTTTGCCCGTCTCATCAAGAAAGAAAGAGGCATCTTCTGTAGAAGAGGCATTGGTGTATACCTCATCATTGATCTTGACTTTGCCGTTCTCGTCGACGGTAACACTGGCTTTTGAATCATCGTCGGCGTCCTTATTGACGATGACTTTGCTTTCTGAGCCCTCACCGCTTTCATTGGAGACGCTCGAAGTATGTCCGCCAACGGAGACGTTCACGGAAGTGCCTGTGCCGATCGATACTGAGCCATCGAGGAGAGTGACATTGCCATCTTTATCCACGGAGAAAGAGGCACCGGTATCCGAAACGGCTTCATAAGCCTTATCGTTCACGGAGAAGCTATCATTCTTATCTAGGCTCACTGTGGCCTCATTATCATTATCGCCGGCTTTGACGGTGATATTGCTATCGGATGAGACACTGCTATTGGTGATTTCAACATTCCCGCCTTTGGAGGAGACGGAAACGGATACATCGGCAGGAATGCTCACTTTGCCGCTTACAAGAGTTACGTTTTTCGCTGAGTCGACTGATAAGGTGGCATCTTCATCCGCTGATTGATTCGCGAATTCTTTATCATTGATGCTTACGCTGCCCTTTTCGCTCACGGTGATAGTGGCTTTTTCATTATCTTCGCTAGAAGTATCGTCAGTGACTTCCACTTCGACTTTGCTCGCCTCATCGCTCCCGTTGTTTTTGATGGAAGATGAGCTATTTCCGACTGAAACGCTGACGGATTCGCCTTTATCGAGGCTGACTTTCCCATCCGTCAAAATGATGTTCCCATCCTTATCGATATCGTAAGAAGAGGCGACCACTGAGCTATAGGCAGTTCCTTCGTTTGCGCTTGAAGAGAAAATAGAGCCTTCTTCGGCTTTGATGGAGCCGTTGCTCTCCCCTTCGCCAGCGTAAACGGTCATTTCCCCGCTTTCGCCTTCATTCTTTATCGTGCTCGTTTTAGAGCCTACCGAAACGTTGACCGATTCACTTGTCTTCAAAACGGCCCCGCCGTTCGTAAGAGTGACTGAATTATCGCTAGAGATAGAGAAGTTCGCGCCTTGATCGGAAGAGGCTAGATATGACTCATCGCCTATTTTGACGCTTTCGCCTTTTTCGACGCTGACGGTGGCTTCTTTTGTTGTTCCGTCTTCTTTCGTTTCAGAAGCTGTGACGGTGACAGTGGTTTCATCTTCGCCAGTATTGCTATTCTCGACCTTGCTGGTCTTGCCGCTACCCGTGGAGACATCGACGGATTCGCCGTTAGTCAAGATGAGCGCGCCTTTGCTTAAGATGATGTTGCCGTTTTCATCAACCGTCAATATGGCATCGTTATCAGGAGAGGCTTTATATGTTTTCTCGCCGATTACTATGCTTCCATCCGCCGCAACTTCGATTGTGGCGGTTCCGGAAGTCTCGTCTTTATTGATTGTTACCGTTTTTTCATCGCCGCTAGAGACGGAAACGGTCGTATTCTTGAGCGAGACATCGACCGATCCGCTTGTGGTGGCGCTGCCGCTAGTTAGAGTAAGGGCGCCATTATCGTCAAGCGTGAAACTCGCGCCGCTCTCCACGGAAGTCGAATAAGTCTTCCCGCCAATGGAAAAACTGCCGTCTTTGGTAATGGTGACCGAGGCTGAAGAAGTCCCTGTAGTATCAGTAGAATAAGCGCTTACGGCTATATCGTTAGAGCCATTATTAGTGATGGCCTGCTCGCCAGTTCCAGTCGCTACTTTGATTGAAGAGCCCCCGCTCACATTCCCTGAGCCCTCCACGATCGTCATGATTTCGCTGCTCGTATCGATTTTGATTTTCGCATCGAACATTTTCGGAGAAATCGTCGATTCGCCCATGCTGATGGATGAGCCGCTCATCAAGGCTACATTGTCGTATCCATTTTCGTCGGATGTTATCGAGAATAAGGAATCGCTGGTACCTGTTGCCGATAAAATGACTTTATCGTCCATCTTGACTGAGCCAGTGCCTTTGATGGTCAAATCCAAGGAATCCGAGCCTATCTCGACTTGGTATTGCGTATTGTCGATGCTTTCGAAATGATGCGTTTTGCCTTCAAAAGCAGCATTCATGCTCCCTTCCGAGC
>CAVKAR010000049.1:0-11864 GCA_963654425.1 Lachnospiraceae bacterium | reverse complement strand
GCATCGATATTTACAACGTTTTTATGTGGTTGCTGACCTTCGCGCGCGTACGCGCACGCGAGGCTTCGCAACTATCGCGATATTGAGCGCAGTGCTTTTTAATGCGGTTCGTTTCTGCATCTCCTCCGCTATCGCCTCAATCGTTAATGCCTCTAGAAATGCGTACGGGGCCCGTAGCGCCCATCTAGCGAGTTGTTTGAAAAATTACCTTAATTACACTCTTCATATGTCTGTTTCCATTTTTAAAACTTGTATATTAGACGTATCCCTAGATGTCGTTATCCTCGTTATGTCATTATAGGTATAAAACTCTCTAAAAGAGCCATCTGATGTCTTAATGGTTTCTAATTGAATTGAATTGAAAGCGCCGTAAGTACTGCGTCTCGTTATTGACAATACTATAAAGATTTCATCATTAAAATTAACGTAAGAGTTGTTTGTTAAAAGGTTAACGTTTTCTTGCGTGACGTTTTCGCGTACTTGCCACGTGCCAACGTCTGTTAATGTTTGCATAAACGTCGAGACTGCTAACGGGAACTTGATTAATTCCTTATAAGCGCTCGTGTATCTACGCATTAACGCCGATAAATAATTAATGTACCAAGTTCCCGTTTCCGGTTCCGTTTCCGTGCTCGAAACGGGGTTAACCACCGCGCTCGCGCCACCTATTGCGAGCGCGTATAATGAAAAGTCGATATTATCCAAGTCACTCTTAAGCGCCATAGGCTTGCCATCAAAATCCGCGCCATCGCTTGAATAATTCGGCCTCTCACCGCTTCCCATGATGAGCGCAGGTTTGGCGCTGGATCCAAAAACGATGGGCGTGCCCGTTTCGGTGGATTTATAGCGCACCATCGCGTTGCCTTTGGTGTTGTGAATTTGGTCGGTGTTTAAATCACCCTCTAGAGTTTCGGCTTTGGCCTTTCCTTTTATCGTCGCTCCGTCATCGTTGACGGCTATTTTCTCGCTCAACTCGCCCACGTAGTCGATAAGCTCTTCGTTTATCATTCGTTTCATTCTTTGCCCTCCTTAGTGAAATAATTCGCTTGTATTAAATCCATAAAATTGCCCAGAGTTGTTAAAGTAGAAATTCATTGATAAACCAGTGTGATGCGATGCCTTCGGCAGCATTGCACTGATTCTAAGATACACACCAAGCGTATCATTTTTATCAACGTATGCATCGGTTAATTGATATCTGGTTACGCTCCCATCCGAGCTAGCCACGTCTTCATATCCCGAGCCCGCCATTAATTGATGGTGTTCGACATGGTTTTCTACGTACTCGTACATGTTGGCGTAAAGTTTCTCCGGGTCAAGCTTAAGCGTACCATCAATGAGGTAAGCGCTGCGCGGTTTCTCGTCGACCCAAAACCAATGGCCAAACATTCCCGCGCCGGTTGTTGTGTCTGTGTCTTTGAAAACTGTCAATGTGTGCAAGTATAGCTTTCCCACTATCTTCTGTATTGACGTTTCATCGTGCATTCTATCCATGATAATACTCCTAAAAGTGGGCTTTATGGATGAGCCCTAACCCCTAGAACACTAGGCTTTTTTATAAAAAACGTGAATAAAAGTATTAGCGCTGTAGAAAGCCGTATCCTCGGAGTGCTTGACGAGTTTGAGCGCGTCGTCATCGCCGAGCTGCGTTTCCCTAATAGCTTGATAAGTATTGTGTACTTTTACGCCTCTATCATCGATGAGCATCGCAAGGACGTCGCTTTCGCTTCCAAAAGAGTCGGTTTCGCTCACGATCGCGGGGAGCGCGACTAAATCCTTATGGAAAGCTCCAGCCCACGTATCAACTTCGAGATCTGGCATCAAGTAAGTGTTGATCACGAGCCTCAAGTTCGCTTTCGGAGTCGGCAAAATTAGCGTGCCGTTAAGGTTCTCGTGATTCTTGAACTTGGCCTTGCGCGCATATTTCTTTACGGCCTTGATAAATGCGTTTCCGCTAGCCGTGTCAGTCGGCGCGTCAATGGTGGTGACTAAGTCAACGACATTGATATAACCCATCTCCTTAGCTAAATCCCAACCATAACTTTCATCGCTTGCATTGAACACAACAGCAACCTCGCCTCTCTCAGAATTACTAAAGGCGGCGCCCACTGGTTTCGGGCTATTAGCCCATTCTTGATCAGTGTCCATTATGGCTTTTGCGGCGGCTGCATATTTCCCCAAGAGTTCTTTCTTTAGCTCATCGCGCCACATTTGATAGCTTTGATTCAATCTTAACACCAAGCCCGTGAGCGCTTGAGTCGCTCCTTCCTCGGTTTGGAAAGCTCTCTCCAAGTCATCATACGGCTTCGTGGTGCTCCATTTTTTGCGGCCTTGCGTGTAAGAGTATTTCACCGGGCGCGCGGTTGCGTCTTTGCGGGTTATATTCTCGAGCCCGGCGTTTGCCGTGTATTCCTCTGGCGGAACGAAGTCCTCGAAATACTCTTCAATGGTTTTCCCTAAAGGAAGAGTCTCGCCGTTCATGAAATCAAGTTCGGACTCATATACTCCGTCGATGGTGATGGTTTTGCCGATTTTGTCGAGAAGACCTAAGATATTGTCTTTCGAGGCCTCGAAACCGGCAACACAAATTTTGTTTGATTTGAGATAATTAGCCACGAGCATCGAAAGCCTCGCAGCAGTTAAGTTGTTTGGTAAAATATCCATATTTATTCTCCTTTTATCACTTCTTGAAGGCATTGCTCGAAAGATTTGCCTTCATCGTCTTCGTTCTCGCGCCCGGTCGGGGCGTAGGAGCCTAATAGAACGTCTCTTAGTTTCTCCGTCAAGGCGGCGTTGGTTTTGTTTTTCTCCTCTATCGCCTTTTCAAGTTCTTGAACCGCGCCCTTCAATTTTCCGAGGGCTTCCACCTTTTCGGCGTCGGTAACGTCTTTGAAGGCCTCCACTAAGGCCTCATTGAGGGCTTCCGTCTCCTTCATTCTTCCCATTCTCCTTTATTTTATTGACGTCTTCGGCTATCTTTCCGGCTTCTTCCTTCATTCTTCCCGCCAAGTCGCCTATCTCGTCTATAGTGATTTTACCATCGGCTTTGGCGGTTTTGTACCACTTCCATATCGTGAACGCCAACGTTGTGACGGCCGTGACGATCGCCAATACCAGATTCACCCATTTCAATGCCTCATCGAGCTGGAGCGCTCCCAGTATCGCTATGAATCCGCTCCCGCAGTATCCCGTAATCTCGTTGTTGTCCACTTTTCTCACCTCCATAACGCGAATCTTTCTTTCATATCCTCGGCCCATTCTTGATACAAGGCCCTATAAGATAGCTGCACTTCGTTCAATCGGGCCATGGCCGTGCCGCCGTCGTCTTTCGTGATGATGGCCTTGCTTAAGTCGTCTTGCGTGCCGCCCAAAGCGCTCATATCAGAAGATTGAGGCATTAACGAAACGCCTTCTTTGCGCGTTATCTCGTCGAATAGCTTCGTTCTCATCGTCTCGTATGCCTCAAGAATCGGCGAATAGTATTCTTGCGTATCCTTCAAATAAGAGAATATACGGCCAAAGAGCCTACTGGATTCGTCGGCGATATAGTCGGCTTTCTCCTCGTCGTTTTCGAAGTCGTCTTCATACGAAAAAGCATAAAGCTCCACGCTTGAGTAAACGAATGGGAGGAAATATTCATAGAATACCTCCCTAGCCTCCTCATTCAATTCAATCAAACTCAAATCGGGCGGGGCTCCGGTAGCACTGCCGTTATAAACGCTATGGGTGCCGTTGTAGAATACGGCCTTGAAGAATTTGTTAAAACCCGCTAAATCGTCCGAGCCGCTCGTTCTAAAGGATAGATTCGTATTAGCCTCAACCTGCTTAATGCATTCACTCCATGATATCTTTACTCTCATCTTCTGGCTCCTCCTCTGGTTCATTTTCTAGGCTATCCTCGATCGATATCTTGTAGCCTAGCACTTTCTCTATCTCCTCAAACCAATGGCGCATAGGCTCGACAAATGCCCGTTTCGAGCAGTCGCATATGGCATCATTGCTTTCGGCCTCGCTCGTGATGAGGCGCTCCTTCTTCTCCGTGGTGATGGAGTCAAGGCCGAGGAGGCATTTAAGCTCATTCTCGCGCGCCTCCTTCTCCATTCTTATTTTGTCGACTAAATACGGCACTCCCATATTGAACGCCTGCACGCTTTTGGTGTCGCCTCCCTTGATGGATGGGGCCACCTCGTCGCTCATCATCTTATCATTGATATCCTTCGCGCCGCTGGGGCACTCCGGCGAAACCTCGATACCCGCGCCGGCCGTTGACAAAGCCATATTCTTGCGGGCTTTCATTTCCAAGTTCACCAATTCGTCAATCAAGCGCCTAGCGCTCGTTCCAATGGTGCAATTCTCAAGGAGCACCACGTCACGGCCAACTTTCTGCAAACCTCCGGGTATATATGGCGCGCCGCGCTCGTTGACGATTAACCCCGTTGACGGATAGTCGTAGATTGAGAAAGTGGAGGGGGCGAAAGGAGCAAATCCCAAGCCAAAATTCTCGCCTAGGATTGCCAAATCCTCCGGAGGCAAGGCTCCCATGAATTCATCACGGGCGTTTATGATAGAAAACGCGCAAAGCCCGCTTTCCCCGTTCCAAATCTTCTTTAAAAGATAAAGCCGCTGCTCCTTCGACAAGCCGTTGATTGTCCAGCGATTCAAAAACAGCTCTCTGTATTTGTCTCGATAGTATTTAAGCCACTTTCTTCTGATGATCTCGGCATCTTTCTTTTCGCTCATTCTTGCACCTCCTAATTAAGTCTATTCCAGTAGGTCGTTTCGAAGTTCTCCATTTTCTGGTCAATATCATACCCGAGCACAAGCACCGGGTTCGAGATCTCCGCGTCTCGATGGAAACGAGTGACTCCGTAAGCGAACAATCGCGTCAATTCGTCAAGCATGTATCGCGGCAATCTATTCCAATAATCTCGTGAATATTTAGCATTGCATTGAATGAAATTAAACCAGTGCCTCGAAGAGGTGTCCGGCTTTCCTTGAGTTCCGACTTTATAGCCATAGTAATAGAATAAATCATCGATCATATTCGTTATTGTCTCGTTCGGCGTGTAAGTCATGAGGTGCAGCTTATTGCCGCTGTAAGCGTTTAAAGCGGTAAGGCTGTCACTCCCGGAGACTGCCACGCTCCGGGCCTTGAGCTGCGCGATTTTCGCATTCAATGAGTTATCTCCTTGAGCAAAGCTGCTAATCGACTGCAAAAGAGTCGACGCCACGCTCAAGCCAGCGCCCGCCGGCCCGCCTACGGCCGCAGCGATGCCAGCCTTGAAGAGACCGCCGGCAACGTCGGAGCCTACGCTTATCGCTCGCGACTTGACGTCGTAGTTGTAGCCGTTTCTCAAATAATTGAGGTAATCGTCAGTGTAAAGAGCCACTTCGTTATTCCGCGAGCAATCCAAATAAGCGAAATCCTCGTCGTAAACGGCGTCACCGCCGTAATCGGTATAGCCGCAATATTCCTTTTCGAAAAGGAAACCAAAACGCGAAACCGGGGATGTAGGCGCCACAAAATAGATATTCACGCCCATGGGAACGGGCGCGTATTTCTTTGTCTGCTCGTATTTGAAACTCCAAGAAAAAGAGTCGTACACGAAACGCAAATCGTGAAAATCGCTATGCAAGAGCTTCGTATCCCAAAGTCCGCGCGCCATGTTCTTACTGGTGACGAGCTGCGAATTCTCCGGTATTGTTATTTTTGCTATCAAGGGTAGGGACTCATCAAGGCGCGCTTTATCAAGATTGAGCGATTGAGCCCCGGCGAAAAAGTTCGTGTTGTTAGTGGAGTAATCGCCCTTCACGGCGTAGGCGATAGCCTTATTCTCCGCGTTCAACGGGTACTTGAAGGTCAGCGTAGCCGTCTCGGAGGTGTCGGAGCCCGTGACTTGCGTCACGTAAGGCAAATAAGGGAGCTCGATGCATTTCGTTATTTTGCTGTTTTGCGTATCGACGAAATCGAGTGAGCCGAGCGGTATGTTCACGCTCGTTGCACCTTCCGCGTAGATATTGTAATTAGTTTGTTCTTTAGGCGCGAAAAGCGTATATTGAGCCTCCACAGTGCCCACTGAGCATTTTGCGAAAAGAAGTTCCCACGCCGTTGTTTGCAGCGTTTCGCTAAACGACGTCAAACGCTTGTCGTTGATGATCTCGTCGCTGCGCTTCAATAGCGTGAACGTCCCGAGCTGCTCCGGGACCTCATCGACTCGAGCGTATAAGTATTTGTTGTCAAGAATGGCGGCGAATCTATCCTTATGCATTCTTGCTATCATGGTGCGCGGGTCGAAAATGTCGTCTAGCGTATTGCCATTTTCCTCAAGAACGGCCTCGAGCGTCTGGAGGACGTCCATCTTTAGATTGAGCTCAAGGGTTTGGTTCGCGATCCATCGATTGCTTTCGATCCAAAAATAATACGTATCCCGGAGAACGCTGTTTCCGTCGTCGTTAGAAACGTAATAATCGAGCTGGCAGTAGCGGCAGTCGGTGGCTTTAAACGCTACTCCTCCCGAGTAATTCACGCGACAGCGCATATTGAGCGCGGGCGTTTGAGGGGACAAGTCATTGAAATACAAGGCCAAAGGCTCGCCAGTCGTAGGTGACAAGTTGCCTATTTTCACGGCCGTTTTCACGTCGTCGAAAATCGCCGGCATGTCCTCGCGTGATACCGGATTGAGCCATAGTGTCATGTCAACGTATTCTTTAATCATAATAAGCCGTATACTTCCTCCATTACATTATTGCATAAGATGCTTTGAAACTCCACTCGCCTATTCCTCATAGCGTTCGCAAAGCCCACGAAACGCTCACGCTCCACGCGCGTGAACAACGTAACGCCTTGCGCCAAGTCTCCAAAGTCGAAAGCAATAACTTTTTTGTTGTTTGGATTTTTCACGACGCCAACCCAAAAGCGGTTATTCTTGTCAAATTCGTTGTTTCTGTAAACGCCGTACATGATGCCGTCTTGATATATGCAGAAGGCCAAAGAGTAATTTTGCGGCATCGCCTCGCGTATTCTGATATTAACGTCATTCACAGCCACGCCTTTAACCGCGTAATCGAAATAATCGTCGTCAAACTCGTAAAGCGGGTTTTTGGCAAGGATCTGTTCCACTAGCAGAGGATTTAATTTATGATAGCGCGCGACGAAATTGCTGCCCGCGATGGTTCCTTTGCGAGCGAGCTCGCGACCATCCACCCCGAGCATCTGGAAATAAGGATTATACAAAGAATAGGGATTGCCAAATAAATACCACGGCACCCGGCTCCCCTCGCGATAAAACGTCGTGTAAGCCTCTTTTGCTCTAAAAGCCTCATCGCTTAAATATCTCTCTCCGCGCCTTTTATCGATTATCATCTCGTCAGAAATGAACATTGAGGGATTTGGCACGAACAAAGACTTGTAGCGAGCTTTAGGAACGGCAAGGGCCACCACGAGAAAAGCCATATAGTCGCCGACGAAAACGGGAATAACCCCGCTGTCCAAATCCTTTTGGCGGTATCTAAACGCCGGAGCCTTTCCCTTGAACTTCTGCACGATATCGAAATTGCTTTTGATATAAAAGTCAGTGACGTCGACTTTCAATCGCTTGAATAAAATACAAGTCGCGTGCCTTTTTTCGAACGCATCCCAAGCCTTCAATATGGCGCTCGTTGTCTTCCCGTCCTCGCGAGGGGATACAACTATATTGATGGGCTTTTGAAACCCATCTATCGATGAGCAATTAAAATGCAAGTTATCCAATTTGTGCACCATACACAAATTTTAGCAATTTTGAAAAAAGTTTTAAACAAGCCCTTGACGATAGCACCATACCCCTATATAATGGAGGCACAACAAAGGAGGCCACTACCATGGCAAAAGAAACACTAACCCAAACCCAAATCGAAGAACTCGAGAAAGAGCGCATCGATGAGGCAATCAGAGCCGAATTGAGAAAGGAGGCCCACGCGCTTATGCGCCAAAGCGAAGATATCTGCAACAGAGCCCACGCCTACAAAGGAGAGGTCAGAATAGCGTTAATGAAAGCGGCCAATTGCATCTACAAGGCCGGCGCCAAGATATTCGACGAAATCATCTACGGGGAGCGCCAATAAGGCGACTCCCCAGCAAAAGAAGGAGAAAGCGAAAATGGAAAAAGCTTATGTCAAAATCGTGACCGGCGGTACTGACGATGGCCGCGTCACCATCCCCATGAATGGCGATATCACCACCGCCGAGGCGAGCCTCGAATACTGCGGTTTGCAAGACTTGAAGAGCGCCACGTCTCCCGAAATCGTCGATGGCGGCGTCAGCGTGAGACTAGGCGGCGATGGCGAGTACCGCTACTACGACATCAAAGGAGACGATCACGGCGAGGCTTTCGCCCACGTACTCGAAAAGGAGCAATGCGAGGATTACTATATTATCGCAATGGCGTGCTCCGACCGCGACTATTCCTCTTTGATGGTCATCATGCCGAAGGAGTGGAGGGCCATCAAAGCTAAATGGGGATATATACCAAAGGTATACGTACTTTGGCATTACGATATGGATAGAAAGGAGTTTAAATAATGATCTACACCATAATAGGCAGGCAATGCCTCTTTCCAGCCGTATCCGCCGCCGAAGTGGACGAAAACGGCTCATTAAAGGAGGTAGCAATCGAATGGAGCAAAACGCCCACTTACTTCTACGACGATGAGGGCAAGGCGCAAGAGAAGATTAAAGAGCTCCGCGAATTGAGTGGCAAGGATTTCTATATCGTCAAACTCATAAGCTATTACGAACTCGATTGCTTCAAGAAAATGGCGCCGCTGTTCTATAAGGCTTTCGCGGCGCAATGCACGGCCCGCGAAAAGTTCACCCGCGACAATATCGAATTCACGATCGACGAAGAGAACGGAGAAACGATATTCCCTTATCTGTTCTCCATGAGACATTACCCATTTAAGCGTTTCACGCGAACGGCGAAAAACGGCATAGCGACGCTACGCTTTGAGTTCGAGAGCGGCGAAGAGCTATTCAAGGCTTTGGAGGATCTAAAGAGACATGGGCGCATCAGAAGCGAGGAGGAGAAACATGGAAATAAAAGCTAGCGAATACGATTTCGAGGTAGGCGAGTATATCGTCTTTAGGCTTGAGATATACAAATCTCATCAGCCTTGCAAACCGAGCGCGGAGGCGACTATCCTAGGGCGCGTCTTGATGGTTACGCCGGGCTATGCGTACGTCTTGAACGAGCAAGTACTTTATGGAGAGTACTCTCCCGCGTTGATAAAGCTATCGAGGCACGCCAAATATGAGCGCGCCTACATAATCATGGAGGACAAAAAGAATGTTCAATAATTTAACAATCGTCGGCAATTTGGTGACCGATTTCAAGCAAAGCGGTGAAGTCGCGCACAGCCGAATAGCAAGCACTTTCGCGAAAGATAAAACGATATTCCTCGACGTGAAGGCATTTGGCAAGGCTGCCGAGACGCTCATATCCCACGGATCGAAAGGCACTAAGCTACTCTTGAGCGGGCGCCTCCAGTGCGATACATGGGAGGGACAAGACGGCAAAAAACGGATTTCCTATTCTTTGATAATAGATAGGTTTGAGTTCATTTCGAAGCCGAAAGGAGAAGAGGCTCCGAAAGAGCCGGACGCGGACGACTTGCCTTTTTGATACAATAAGGGGCGCAAGCCCCTCTTGACGGGTTTCTTGAGCCCGGGAAATGGATAGTAGGCACGGATACCGGGGGATATAACCCTCCCGCTGCCTATCTCCGAGTGGTAGCCGGAGCGAAAACCCGCAAGAAACCCATCAAGGAGGGCTTAAAAATGAGAACAAGCAAAGTTGTCGAACAATTGAGAAACCAAGGCCATAAGGTCAGCGTTTACAAACGCCCCGACGGCGGCATTAGGATAACCAAGATAGACGGCATTAAATTCACTTTGAGCGAAGGCAACGCTTTCGCGCGCGAGCTCATCGGCAAGCCTTCAAGCGCCGCCTCGCACGAACAGCGTCAAAAAGCGAGGCAAGAGGCATTAAAAGGAAAGAAACGGCAAAAAGCGAAGATGCCATCTTTGACGATAAGGAAAGGCGACAGCGCCGAAAGAAGAAGAGAAAAGAGAGAATTGAAGAAAGCAGTGCAAAAGGCTCGCAAAGTGCTCCGCAAAAGCAATAAAAAACTAGGGGCCGAGCAAATAAGCAAGAAGATAAAAAGAGAAGGCTACAAGAAAGCGGCTAGCAGGATATTGAACACGGCGAGGCATGAAGCCGGCTTAGCCTACGAGGCGCACGTCACGGCGCTAATCGATTACATGAAAATGGTTTACAAGGAAGCCGGGCTCGATTGCGAGTACGAAGTCGCCATTTTAAACCAAAACAAAGAGCATTTCGCGGATAGTTTCATTAAAATCGTGTACCAAGATATATATCAAATAGTCAAAGGCGTAAGAGAAGGCTGGGATACTGCGATAATTAATTCGCTTACCATACAAGTCACGAACGACGTGAACGCCGGCGTGCAAGAGGGCTTAGATATATACAACACATTTAAATAAACTTATGGAAATAAGGATTAAAAGAAGGAAGTGGCAAGTTTTTGGCTACGACGTTGAAAACCATAACGACGAAGAAAGCATCGCGAAAAACGAAACAAGCGTATGGCTCTCGGTTTTTGCCAAATACGGCGATAAACCGAGCGACGACGTTTATTTCTATGATGAGAAAAGTTTTATCATGCATCTCGAGGAGATTACGAGGACGAAATACGAGAAAAGAAAGAAACAAGAGACGAATCTCTTGATATACGTTTACAATCTCGCTCATGAATGGAGTTTCTTGTTGCCTCATCTTCTGCAAGAATTTGGATTCACATGGCGCGCCGAGTGGGACGAGAAAAAAGACGATGGGCGCTTTTACTCCAGCATCTCAAACAAAAGCTGCGCAAGCGTATGGGAAGCGCGTGTTTGGTTTGGCAAAAAACACGGCAGTATCGTGTTTAGGGATTTGGCCAAAGTGCTGCCGGGAGGATTGAGAAAAGTCGCTAAGTCCTTCAATCTCCCTACGCAAAAAGGCGATTTGGATTATAAATTAAATCGTCTACATGGCCATGTTGTCACAGAAGAAGAGAAACTTTATTGTTTCAAAGACGTCGAGATAATGCTCGAAATCCTCAACGAGATGGTGAAAAAAGAAGACAAGGACTTCTTTAAAGTATGCTCCTCGGCGAGCTATTCAATGATCAAGATGATAAAGGAAGGCTACCCTAAAGCAAGAAAGCCTTACAAATTATTCAGGAAAGATTACCCGGAGCTATCAAACGAAGAGAACGCTTTTTTGCGCAAAGGCGTAGCCGGAGGCATCACTTACCCGCCGGAGGCTTACCAGTTCATGGATCTAAACACAAAGATAGGGCATATAGATATACACCAAGCCCATCCAAATAGCGCCTATAGATACCCATATCCCTACGGCAAAGGGACTTATTTCACCGGAGAGCCTCCCGTCGGCAGGTATATGGCGTGCTGCCGCGTGCTGGTATCGTTCTCCGGCGTCAAGCTGCACAGCGTCATTAAACTCATAGGCGTGGACATTGCGAGCGATTACGAGCTTACGCTATGGGATTTTGAGATTGCATTAATGAAGAAATGCTACCTTGATTTGGAAGTGAAATACCTAGACGGCTATTATTACCGCTTTCGCCGGCTCCCATGGAAAGAGTATTACCTTGAGAATTTCCTCAAGCGAGAGGAGGCGAAAAGGCAAGGCGATGCCTTCAATGTAATGTATTACAAGCTTTTGAACAATTCTTCTTACGGCAAGCTTTTGGAGAAGCCGCACAATACCAGTTTCGAGAATTGCATAATAGGCACCATGATAGAC
>CAVKAR010000048.1:0-12101 GCA_963654425.1 Lachnospiraceae bacterium | reverse complement strand
ATGGCCTGTCGATTTTCGAAATACCAACTAATACCAACTCAGATTTTAAAGAGCCGTTTCTTCTCGATTGAGTCCTTGATGATGGAGACGAATTCATCGAGCGGGACGCTTATCTGCTTATCACTGCCATACACTCTATAAGTGACGGAGCCATTCTCTTTCTCCTTGTCGCCGATGACGAGGCTATAGGGGATTTTCTGGATTTGGGCGTTGCGGAGCCTATATCCGAGCTTCTCATTGCTATCATCAAGCAAGACCCTGATGCCTTCTTTTTGAAGCCTTTCATAGACTTTCTCGGCGTATTCCTTGTGGGCTTCGGGGCTCACGGGGAGAACGATGGCTTGATGAGGGGCTAGCCAAGTCGGGAAAGCGCCGCCATAGTTTTCGGTGATGACCCCGATAAAGCGCTCGACCGAGCCAAAGACGACGCGGTGAAGCATATAAGGCTCTTTCTTCTCGCCGTTTTCGTCGATATAGAAGCAGCCGAAGCGGTGGGGGAGATTCACGTCAAGCTGAATCGTGCCGCATTGCCAGGTCCTGCCCATCGAATCCTTGAGCTTGAAGTCGAGCTTCGGGCCGTAGAATGCCCCATCGCCCTCATTGATCGAGTATTCGTGGCCGCTGTCTTTGCAGGCTTTCGCGAGCGCCTCTTCGCTCTTGTCCCAGAATTCCTTCGTTCCGATATAATCGTCCGGACGGGTGCTTAAGACAATCCGATAAGAGAGGCCGAAAACGGTATAGACCTCATCGAGGAGCGCCATGATGTTTTTGACCTCGCTTTCGATTTGATCGGGCCTAATCATGATATGGGCATCGTCCTGGGTGAAGGCGCGGACGCGGAAGAGGCCGTTCAAGGCCCCTGATGCCTCATGGCGGTGGACGTGGCCTAGCTCTGCGTAGCGAAGCGGGAATTCGCGGTAGCTATGGATGGCGTTTTGATAGACCAAGATAGCGCCTGGGCAATTCATCGGCTTGATGGCGAAGTCCTTATCGTCGATCTTCGTCGTATACATATTGTCTTTGTAGTGATCCCAGTGGCCGCTCGTCTCCCAAAGCTCGCGGGAGAGCATCGTCGGGGACTCGATCTGCATATAGCCGTGCTCATAATGGACTTTCCGCCAATAAGAGAGCAAAGCGTTTTTGAGCAGCATCCCGTTCGGGAGCCAGAAAGGGAAACCTGGGCCATAATCGCTTATCATGAATAAACCAAGGTCCTTGCCGAGCTTCCGGTGGTCATTGGCTTTGCGCTTCTCCAAAATGGCGAGATGCTCCTTGAGCTCCTCTTCGCTCCACCAGGAAGTGCCGTAGATCCTCGTCAATTGCTTGTTGTCGCTTTTGCCTCTCCAATAGGCTCCGGCGATGGAAAGCAGCTTGAAGTGCTTGATGGGGGCGGTGCTAGGGATATGGGGCCCGCGGCAAAAGTCGATGAAATCGCCTTGGCTATAAGTGGTGATGAGCTCATTCTCGTGCTCTTTGATGAGTTCGATCTTATATGGGTTGTCCTTGAATATCGATAAAGCCTCTTCAGCGCTCACTTCCTTGCGGATGAAGGGGTTATCCTCTTTGGCAAGCTTCTTCATCTCCGCTTCGATCGCGGGGAGATCGGCATCGGTAATGACCTTATCCCCGAAATCGACATCGTAATAGAAGCCTTCTTCGATTGCTGGCCCGAAGCCGAATTTGCAGCCGGGATATAGATGAGCGAGAGCCTGCGCCATAAGATGGGAGGTGCTGTGATTGAGAAGCTCAAAAGCCTCCTTCGAGCCGATTTTCACAAAAGAGATGCTCTCTCCTTCTTTGATGGGCTCCCTCATATCGGAGATAACGCCGTCTTTGAGGATAGCCACATCCTCCTTTTTGTGCTCGACATCGAGGCTTTTGGCGGCGATGAAGCCATTCGCCCCTTCAGGGAGCTCGACTTCCTTGCCTTCGTAGATTGCTTTCATTTTCTGATTCCTTTCTTGAGGGCTCGATATATAAAAAGCGCCCTCAGTATCTAAGGACGCTTCCGCGTGGTACCACCTTATTTCAGATGGAGATATCCTCCATCCCTCTCTGAGCTTAACGTGCTTCAGCTGCGCCTAGCTTATTTCGCTAGGGGCTCGGGAGTGGTACTCCATATGCCTATAGGCATTTGAGCGTGTCTCCGTCAACGCGCCTACAATCTAGGACGGAAAATAGGCACTGTCAAGAGAAATGAATCGACTTTTTTTCTTGGACAAAACGCGCTCTTTTGGCGAAAAATGGGCAAAATGGGGCTATTTATCCGTTAAATAAGGCGATTTTTGGAAAAATGCCTCTACGCTTATTCGCGCGCGGGGTGATATATTAGGGATATGAAACGGGGGTTTCTATCATGAAGAAAAAGATCTCATTGGCCGTTTTCGCCATTTTTTCCTCTTTTTGCCTTACAGGCTGCGTCCTCTCTTCCAGTGACGTCTCCTCTAGCGAAGGCGCATATTCTAGCAAAGGGGTTTCCGTCCCAACTTATCAAGGGATGACCATAAGCAGGGGCGCCTCTTCTTTAAGCGCGCGCCACAAGGATGCCTATCCTGATGGCGGCGGTTACCCAGATGGCGGCGGCTACGAGGGCCAAGGCCAACCTGGCGGCGGTTATGAGGGCGGCGGGCAGCCTGATGGCGGCCATCCCGATGGAGGGCGAGAGCCGATATACGATGATCACGATCATCATCGGCATGATGACGATATCGAGGAAGAGATCGAGGATATCGTGAATATCGACGTCTTGACCGATGAAGAGGTCAAATACTACGTGAAGCCGGAAGAGGTTTTCACGATTGACGTCCACATCTCCAATCCCGATGATTACGAAATCCAATCCATCACGATCGGCGGGAAAAAATACGCCAACTACATGTTCGCCGCTGGCTCGACGATGGAGAAAATCGGCATCTCGGCCACGGCCCCGAAGGATTCAGGCTACACCGAATACACGGTTGACGCCATCAAATACATCGACGGCACCGAGATAAAAGACGTCGATCTCTCCAAAGGCGATAAGACGATAAAAGCCGGCGTCTCCTATAAAGAAGCCCCAAGCGCTACCATCACTTCTTATGATGTGGGCACCACCTATATCAATATGGGCATCAACGTCTCTGATCCCGAGCGCCTCATCAAGGATAACCCTTTAGCCATTTATCTCACCGATGGCACGAACATTATCGGGCAGCAAGATCTTAAGCTTGGCGACAATAGAGTGCGTTTCACCGATCTCACGATGTCGACAAGCTACCAATACGGGGTAGTCACGGCCTACGATTTCGTTGACGGGAAAGACACCCACGAGGAATGGATGCTCTCCAATACTTTCCAGACTCTTGGTGCCTACTCGATAAGCGATGTCGTAGCGGATAAAACCTCCATCAATTTCGCCGTCAATAGGACGGGCGAAGTGGGGACGATCAGCAAAATCTCGCTTTATGATGCCTTAACTGGCGAACTCGTCAAAGAGGGCGATTCATCGACCCGCTCCTTTGAAGGGCTCCTTTCAAACCATTCCTACAATCTCTATGTCGATTTCACTTATGAGGTGGGCGGAGCTTCCGTTAGCGATTGGGTGGACAGTTCCAACATCACGACCTTCGCCAAAGTGGCCCCGACCCTGAGCTTCGTCTCCGCTTCAAGCGATAAGACGAGCGTCCGGTACAAGATTACGGCCGAGGATCTTGACGCCACGATGAGCGTAAAGAAGGTCGAGCTTCTCAAAAACGGCATCTCCGTCAAAGAGAACGGGACGGCTTTCGAGGGCAGCTTCGAGGGGCTATTATCCAATAATGCCTATTCGGTGAAACTCACCTACACCTATAATCTCAACGATGGGCAGGGCGATATCTCCTCTTTCATAAGCAAAGACATCTCGACTGCCGCCAAAATCACCCCGACTTTGACTCTCTCTGAGCCTAGTGGCGACAAAACCTCGATTTCCTACGCTCTTTCAAAAGATGATATTGACGGCATTCTGAGCATCAAGAAGGTCGAGCTTCTCAAAAACGGCGTGGCCGTCAAGGAGAACGGCTCTGCCTTGGAAGGCTCATTCTCCGACCTTCTCTCCAATTACCCTTACGCGGTGAAAGCCACCTATTCCTATGACCTCAACGATGGGAATGGGGAAGTCACCGATTCGATCGTCAAAGACGCGAAAACCGCCGCGAAAGTGGCCCCGACCGTTGAATTCTCTTCCTCGTCCAGCGATAAGACCTCTATCTCTTATAGCCTCTCCGTCAGCGATATCGACGGAATCATGAGCATCGACAAGGTCGAGCTTCTCAAAGATGGGGAAACGGTCAAGGATAATGGCGCTGCCCTGAGCGGCTCTTTCTCCGACATCCTCTCTGGCACCGATTACGCTTTGAAAGTCTCTTATACTTATGACCTCAATGATGGCGAAGAGCCACGGAAGGATTCGGTGACCAAAAAACTTTCGACGGTTGCGAAAATCGCCCCAACCATCGAATTCTCTTCCTCTTCCAGCGATCAAAGCAAAGTCGAATATTCTCTTTCGACCGTTGATAGCGACGATATCCTTTCAATCGACAAAGTCGAGCTTCTCAAAAACGGCGTGGCCGTCAAGGAGAACGGCTCAGCCCTGAGCGGCTCTTTCTCTGACCTTCTCTCCGATAACGCCTATTCGATCAGGGTCTCTTATTCCTATGACCTCAATGATGGCAACGGAGAAGTCACCGATTCGATCAGCCAAGAGATAAAGACGGATGCCAAAAGCGTTCCGACTGTCTTAGTTTCCAACGATGCGATGACTGACAGTTCAATCAAGGCCTCTTTGAGCTTCCAGGACAAAGACTCGACAGGCTTTATCGATTCGGTCGCTCTTTATGAAGACGGCGAGAAGATCCTCGAGAACGAAGATAACGAAATCGATTTCTCCGGCCTCTCCCCTTATAGCGATTACGAGCTCCTGGTTTCTTATTCTTATGACCTCAATAACGGCGAAGGAATTATCAACAAAACCTTTGCCAAAGACTACAAGACCTCGCCTAAGCTTGAATTCAATTCCTGCAAGATCGGCAATACTTCCTCGGTGAGCGAGGGTGATACCATCTATATGCAGGTATCGCTCGATAATCCTCAGGGAGCTACGCCGAAAAGCGCCGTCATCAATGGCGAATTGTATGATTGCACGACGGCGACGACCGCCTCTAAGATTTTCGTCAACATCGTCAATGACGGCCAATTCGAGGGTGGGGATACCGAACTCGTGGTCGAGAAAGTCAATGTTGAGCTTGATGGCACTCTTTATTCAGTCGTTCCAGAAGGCAACAACAAAGATAGCGTTTTCATCAACGGCACTCTCGAAGTCGTCGAACTATATGCCGCTGACGCGAATGGCGAGAAGAAAGAGATACCGTATTATTTCTCAAATGAAGACGTTTATATCGGCGTTGAGCTCAAGAACAGGACGGGGTATGACGTTGATAAGATGACAATATCGTCTTTTTGGACCGGAATTGTCGAATACTCGACGATTATTAAAAAAGATGATACGCATTGGTTCATTAAAATCGATGAATCACAGAGAGGTAGCGGTGGCACTGGCGTTTCTTTATCCTCACTATCGTATTCAAAAGATTCAGTCGCGAAAAACATAACCATAAACAAGACCGCAATCGTTTATCTAATTAATGACGATTCATCGATTTCGATTACCACGAAAGAGCAATTGCTCAATATGAACGAAGGCTTTCATTGCTACTCACTTCAGAATGATATTTCTCTTGAAGGCGTAGAGTGGCATGGCGAAAAACTAAATGGCGTATTCTTTGGGAATGGGCATTCCATAAGCGATATGTCGTTCATCGGTACGCATAAAGATGCCGATTTAAAATTAGGTTTGTTTTCCGAAGTAGAAGGGCTTGTTGATGATATCAATATCAAAAACGCGACATTTATCGTCGATATTAAATCTAGCGACGATACTTCTAAATATGGCGTTACCGGAGGTTTAATAGCCGGTGATCTCGACTTTACTTCCAAAATCACGAATTGCACGGTCGATGCCGATTCTATTTTGAGCGTTGGTGGTTCAGCCTTATCAGATTCCATTGTTGGCGGAATTGCCGGTTTTTCTTGGTACGGTAGCATTGCATATGGGTATTTTAATTTCTCATCATCGGGGGAAATCGTAGGTTGTGCGAATGAAGGGACCATAAGCTCCGCATTGTCTGCAGGAGGCATTATAGGCAGCAGTAGCGGATTTGTTGCCGATTGCGAAAATTTAGGTTCTGTCAATGGCAAAAATTATGTTGGTGGCATTGTTGGTGGCGGCCAAAATTCCAACAATTTGAGCAATTGCAAAAACAGCGGAACGATTGAAGGAAATAACGATGTAGGCGGTATAGCTGGTTCGAGCGGATGCACAATCAGCGATTGTGACAATGCCGGATTGGTAAAAGGGCATTATGGCGTAGGCGGTATTGCCGGAAATTCATCTAATTCTATCAAGAAATGCAATAACAGCGGCTCCATCATCGGCAATAACAGCGTCGGTGGGATTGCCGGTGCAGGCAATTCAATAACCGATTGTGAGAACAACGGATCGATCACAGGCTACGAATACGATGCCGGCGGAATCGTTGGCAGCGTCAATAATCAAAGCTCTTCAGTCAAGTATTGCACGAATAATGCTGATATCACGGGCCATTTAAATGTAGGCGGTATCGCCGGATCTAGCTCAGGTCCAATAAATAGTTGCCTCAATTATGGCGCCATAACTGGTCAAGCGGATGTTGGCGGAATATGCGGCATCATGGAGCGTTATGTTCTGGAAGATTGCATCAACAACGGCTCAGTTACCGGAACTCAATATGATATCGGCGGACTTGTTGGCTATATGTCAGGCGGAAGTATCAAAAACTCTCAGAATAACGGAGCGGTGACAGGTAGATATCAAGTCGGCGAGCTTGTAGGATCGAAAAATGATGAATGCGTCATCGATAACTGCGTGAATACGGGTACGGTGACGATTGAGTGGCAATAAAGTCTTAATAGCAAGCCGAGTGCGTCAGTGTCTGGAGGCGTTCGGCTTTTTTCTTTCGCTTTATATGGAGGCTGGCAAAGAATAGAATACTGCCTATGGACATTTCCTTATTTGATTACTATTTGCCTACTGAACTCATCGCTCAGAGCCCAAGCGAGAAGCGCGATGAGTGCCGCCTTATGGTGGTCGATCGCGAACACCAAAGGATTGAGCATAAGAAGTTTTATTCAATCATCGATTATCTGAACCCTGGCGATGTCTTGGTGCGCAATAACACCAAAGTCATACCCGCTAGATTGATCGGGGTGAAGACGGAGACCGAAGGCAAGGTCGAGGTTCTCCTTTTGCGCGAAGAAAAAGGTGAAGAAGACACTTGGGAATGCCTTGTGGGCAATGCCAAAAGCGTGAAAGAGGGGACACATTGCTCTTTCGGCGATGGGAGGCTCAGCTGCGTTTGCAAGAAAGTGCTCCCGGAAGGAATCCGCATCATGAAGTTCTTTTATGAAGGGATCTTCCTTGAGGTGCTCGATTCCTTGGGCTTGATGCCTCTCCCTCCTTACATCAAAAAGCAGTGCGAGAACAATGATGAATATCAAACGGTTTATGCGAAGGTGCCAGGGAGTGCCGCCGCACCAACCGCAGGCTTCCATTTCAGCGAGGAATTGTTGAAGAGAATCGAGGAGAAGGGCATTGAGATCGTTGATATCACCCTCAATATCGGCTTAGGGACCTTCCGCCCGGTGAAGGTGACCGATACCAAAGACCATATCATGCATAGCGAGACTTACTCCTTATCCAGCGAAGCCGCCTCTAGCCTCAACGCGGCCAAAAAAGAGGGAAGGAGAATCATCGCGATCGGCACCACGAGCGTGAGGACGCTTGAAAGCAACCTCGGCAAATACGGCCTTTTCAAAGAGACGGAGGATGAAGCGACGAGCATCTTCATCTCGCCAGGCTACGAATATAAGGCGATTGATGCCCTCATCACCAATTTCCATCTCCCGAAGAGCACCCTCGTGATGCTCGTTAGCGCCTTCATGGGCCGAAAATGGACGCTCAAATGCTACGAGGAGGCGGTGAAGGAGAAATATAGATTCTTCTCTTTCGGCGATGCGATGTATATATACGGGAACTACGATTATTCCCGTAATCTGGATGATTGAGATGCAAGGCAATTCGCTTCTATATTCGCTTCGCAAAAGGCACCGTTATAGCCTTTGGAAGGTCAGCAAGGAAAGCAAGGTCAATATCTTCGCCCTTTTCAATATGGAAAGAGGCTATTGGAGGATAAGCGAGAAAAGCGCAAAGAAGCTAGGCGCTTATTACGGCGTTGAGCCAGAGTCTTTGTCCAACAAAGGCGAAATACCCTCATCCATCAAAATAAGAGACCGCGACAGCGCGCGCTTTTTCGCTTTCGTGAAAAGCTTCTTCATGAACAAAATCACGCTTATCGTGAGCTTGTTAGTCACCATCATCGGCGCCATCATCGCCCCAATAAGCGGGGTGAAGCTCCTCGATATGGACGATAACTACCTTTCTTACTATAACGAGCGCTACGTGGGGATTTATAACCAGGTGGCCGATTACGCCAACGCTGGCGATTCGAGCGCTTCCATCGGCACGATGCCGCTTTTCTATGTGGTGAACGGGGTTCACACCAACGACTTTTTCTATTATGCCGGGTTAGATGAAGCGACCGCTTCCTATTCGTATCCTCTTTCCTATTCCGATTACGATGAGGAGGGCGAAGAAACCAATAGCTGGATCAACAAGATATACGAATTCTTCAACAAGGAGCATCTGGGCTTTTCCATCGTCGATATCATGAATCTATATACGGGCGATTCGGCCTCTTCCTTCATGAACGGCAAAATCTCCATCAGATTCAATCGCGATGAAAGCGGGGGCAACATCCATTTCTTTGAGAGCGAGTCGGTGAATGCCTCTTTCTCCTCGCGTCTCCGCTTATCAGCCGATGAAGGGCACTACAACGTCGAATTCAACATCCTCTATAGCGATAAAAGCCAATATATCCTTTATGGCGCCTTCGATCTCCTCTCCCCCCTTAAAGTCTATAACGTGGTGAGTTTTTCGATGGATTCGCTCATGCTTAGCTATGCCCCGCTTAAGGAAAGCGATCCGATGGTGAAGGAAGTGGGGGATACCCTTTCCTCTTTGCTGAATAAGGCAATGGATGATTTCTCTGCCCTTTTAAGCAAGCTCGGCTACGAAGAAGGGGTATCTTCTTTCATGGAGAGCTATCTTGCTGACGAAAAGACGACAAAGGGCCGATGGGTTCTTTTGACCGTGCTTTTCTCCCTCTCTTCTTTACTCGGCGCTTTAGCCTTATGTTCCTTCTTCATCGGCCTTATCCTGATTTTAAGCAACAAAGACCCGGAAGTGGAGAAAGCCTCTCCCATTGAGAAAGAGGAAGATAAGGAAAAGCACCGCAAACTGCCCAAAAACTGGGCTTTCGGCCCCTGCATCAAAGAAGGGTATTATAGGATTGCGGGGCTTGCTCTCGTCCTCACGGGCAACTTATTGGCCCCGATACTATGCGGGAATCTCTTCTCTTCCTTCGATTCTAGTCTCGATTTGACGAAGATCGTGGACACTCTCTCCCTTTACCCTTTCCAGCTTTTCGGCTCCTTTGTGCTTATCACCGTCATCATGAATATCCTCACGAAAGGGAAGAATCTCCCTTTCAAAGCCTCCGCTTTCATGGCGGGAGGGCTTATCTATTACGTGCTCGAGCTCGTCATTGAGGCGCAGCTGCTGCGCAAAAGCGCGGTGCTTGCCACCGCGGTTGATTATCTTCCCGGGAATCTCTTCTGGAGCGTTGGCATTTTCGCCTTTATCTCCCTTTTTCTCTTCCATACCCCGAAAGGGTGCGACAGCAAGAAGAAGGAGGTGGCTTATCGCTGCTGCTCTTTGATTCCGGTCGGCTATATCGCTATATCTGTCGCTCTCTTATATTTAAGGAAGACGCATCAAATTGCTCTTCCTCTCTTTGTGAAGGATCTGCTCCTCCAGAAGAGTAATCTCCTCCTTTTATACGGCGTGTTGTTTCTCTATGGCGTCTATTTCCTCCGTCTCTTCCTCAAGAGGAGATACGGCTATGAAGAGGCCAAAAGATTCGAGAATTCCTCAGAGTACGCCTTTTATCAAAACGCCGTGATGCTTCTAGCGATGGCTCTTCCGATTTTGCTTGATGTTTTTTGCAGCGATCTTTCTTTCTTCATTGCTTTGGGCTTTAACCATAACCAGTATCTATGGATCTTGCTTCCGATGTTTGCTTTCTATCGTCCCCGCATCCCTGAGCGTGATGGCTTCCTTGACGCCTTATATGTGGTGGGGATTACCCTTGTTTGGTTTATCCCTTATTTGATCGCTTTCATTATGTTCAGCAATTGGCTCCCCTTTTAAGCGGCTGAAGCAATAAAAAACGCCGCCTTTCGGCGACGATGAAATTCTCAAATAGAAACGGGCTTAAGCTTAGAATCTTTGATACATCGCTTCGAGCTCTTCTTTGCGGTTGTAATCATTGATTTCGCTTTCGGTCGCGTCAAGATTCCCGCCGAAGATATTCTCTTCAGCCAACTCTTTGAGGATTTCAGAGTAATTCTTGTTCTCCATTTTATTTTCCTCCTATTGCCTTTCGGCGCATAAATAATAAGGCTAGGCAAATTAGATGCAATACATCATTTTTATGAAAACGTTTTCAGAAAGTGCTTTCATAAAATCGATTTTAAAAAGTGCCGATAATAGGCTTATTTTGCAAACAATAAATTTTGTTGATTTTTCTTTAAAATGTGCTTCCAACATATTTTTCCAGTTGTTTTCAAAGCGCTTACATTCATTTTCAGGTTTTTTAAAAAAGGCTTTCGGAGGCTTTCGGTTTTTTGCCTTGAAAAAGGTTTGGCGTGTTTATAAGCAATAAAATCGTAAGTCGCTTTGGAAATCGCTATATGCCAAATTAGGTAATCGAAACATGCTAAGTTTGGTAATCGAAACATGTCAAGTTTGGTAATTGAAACCTGCCAAATTAGGTAAAATGATTCAAATTCATGCAAATATCCGTATCCTTAATCATAGAGGTGGCCTATGGAATATCGCTCAAGATTGATCGAAAGCAAAATAGAGAGAGTTCTCAAATCTTCAGGCGCTCTTTTGCTTGAAGGACCGAAATTCGTTGGAAAAACAACGACTTGCAGCCGTTTGGCAAAAAGCGAGATAGCCCTTGTAACGGACAATATCATCGAAATAATCAAAACGGATCCTTCCTATGCACTTGTAGGCGAAAAACCACATTTGATCGATGAATGGCAAACGGTTCCGGAGATATGGGATTTCGTAAGGAAGAAAGTCGACGATGATGGCAATTTCGGTGAATTCATACTCGCAGGAAGCGTTACGCCTTCGAATCGAAACAAAATACATCATTCTGGCGCTGGGAGAATCGGCCCACTTAAGATGAGAACGATGTCTTTATCGAATCCGGAGACTCTTCAGGCTTAATCTCCCTAAAGACTTTATTCGACAGGAACGACGTAAACTTCTTTTACGAAAATAGCGAGTCGTCTCTTGATAAAGTGGCCTTTCTCATTTGTCGTGGCGGATGGCCTCTTTCTATCAACGATGATGAATCGATTTCTTTGGATGTCACCAAAAATTATTATCAGGGGCTGTTTAATTTCAAAAATAGCGAAAACGTCAAATGCAAAAATAAAAATCCGGAATTTCTGAGAATGGTTCTTCGAAGTTATGCGAGGAATATTTCCTCAGAGGCTACTTATCAAACTATTCTTGATGACGTAAACAAAAACGAAAACAGGAACATGAGCGTCAAAACATTCGATTCCTATTTAGAAATCGCCGAAGAACTTTTCATTATTGAGGATATGGAGGCTTGGTGCCCTTCTTTGCGCAGCAACACAGCCATAAGAACGACTTCGACTAGGCATTTTTACGATTCTTCAATCGCCGCGAGAGCCTTAGGCATATCTCCGAAAGATTTGCTCCTCGATGCCCATACTTTTGGCTTTTTCTTCGAAGATATGGCCATAAGGGATTTAAGGGTATACGC
>CAVKAR010000047.1:0-12355 GCA_963654425.1 Lachnospiraceae bacterium | reverse complement strand
TGGAACTCGAAGCTAAAAAACGAGCCGCGGTAGTATAACGGCTGAAAAGTTTAGGATGAAAGCGGCCGCTTCATCGCCAAATCTTATAACTCGGGTGCTTCTTACACTTCCACTAACCCAATCGATGTAGCGGCTTCTACCGTCTATTACAATGGCTACGTCGTGCTCATAAGCTACATCAACGGGTCAATTTCCTCTCTTTATTACTATTCTGATGCCGCCGAGCTCATCAAAATCGCTTCCGAGAGCGAATTGCCCCCGAAGATCGATAACGCAACCCCGCTTGGGAGAAGCGGCGTCCCGACTTATGGCGAGATGATGAAAGACATTGACCGGATTGAGCTATCCTCATACGGCTTGGCTGGATATACTCTTTCAAAAGCCAACAATTTCTTTACGGTCTTCTCCTCTTCCGGGGCATACATCCATTCTTTCTCTTTGCCAAGTGATTCTTTGCAAGGCTATTTCATCGCCGGCGGCAAAATGGTTTATCAGACCTGCACTCGTGTCGAAAGGGCTCCTTATATGTCTAATGGCGTACTGCCATGGGGGGACAGTGAATACACTTACGCCGACGAGGGATACAAATATTTCCTCGTCACCTATTCGAAGGATTTATCGACCGGCGAAACAAAGGAGATTGAATTCCCGTATCTCATATCGTCGAACTCTTTGCCATACAAAGACAAAAGCGGCATCTACAATTATTTCTTGCTTATTCTGCGCCCAATCGATAACAAGATACTTTCAGAAGACAGCATCGAGATGGTGGCTGACGCAAGCCTCTCTTTCCTCAAAAACGTGAGCGGCGAGAGCGTCTCCAGCTTCATTAAGCTCGACGAAGGGCATTATTACAACACGAGAAACCGGATAATCTATGGATCCGATTTCAAGCCGCTCCTTTATATCGGAAGCTTGAACCCGACCCTCTATATGGAGGAGAAATGCTTCGTTGGCTCAATCGATGGCTACTACGGGGCGATCGATTTCTCGGGCAAAGTCGTCATTGAATTCAACAACGTATCGATTCTCGGCATCAAAGGCGATAAAGCCATCGTCAAGAGGAATGACGGCTATTACCGACTCGATACGCAAAGCGGCGAAAAGGCCTTTTTGGGTGAAAAATGCGCAAACCTCTGCAAAGGCCTATATATTTTCGAGAAAGAGAGCAGCTTCAGCGTTTCTTCAATCAGCAAAGACGTTTTATCGAAGAAATTCGTTTATGACGAGAATGGCGATCTCGTTTACCATATACCCCATTATAACCTCAAGACGAATTTCCTGAGCGGGGATTATGCCTTCCTCATATATGATGGCGTAATCGAGCGCTTTGCGAATAACAAATACGAAGGAAGCGTCAAACTTTCCCTTAACGGCGATATCGATGTCTCGAAGCGCCTTGCTTTGACTTCTGAGGATGCCGTGAAATTGGTGGACGGGGAAAACGACATCCTGGTCTCCAATGAAGAAGGGTATTTCTCTTTCTCCACGAGCGCCAATAAGCTCTATTGTTTGGATTTCCCTTCCTCTTTGGCCTTGACCCCGTATACGGAGGTGAGCGAATACTCCTCATCGTCTAACTGGGACTACTACTGCAAGAGCGGCTGTCTTTACTATAAAGCCTCTTCCAGCGGCTCCTTCCTTTTCTCCTTGAAGGACGACTATTCTTCCTATTCCCTTTTCAAGGCCAAGAACAAAAAAGTTACCCTGACCTCTTTTGATGAGGGCGAGCACGTTCTTAATCCGAAGAAAGCCAACGCCGATCAAACGACGAGCTTCATTTGCTCGAATAGCAAACATAAGTACTTCGTTTTTGAAGCGCCGTCTTCCTTAGAGGAGGCTACGGCTTACCGCTTGACCCTCGAAAGCGAATTCACCCCTCTTTTCTCCGGCTCTTCTTTCCGGAAAGTCGACTATAAGACGTATGAAGTGACGGTATATCCTTCCTCAAGCTATCCTTTCGAGATTTATTCGAGCCAAACTGGCAATACATCAATTTCCTTCACGATTTCCCAATACGAGGCTTGATTAAGGAGAGAGAAACAATGAAAAACAGAAACATTATCAATCGGAAGCCGATCTCTTCTAACAAAGGAAAAAGCAAGCTCTTGCGCCTCTTTCCTCTTTTCGCCGCCTCTTCTTTTATGCTTGGAGTCTCTATCTCCCTTTCTTCCTGTCAAAATTTCGGCAGCGGGAAAAGCAGTGGCGCAAGCGTCGACGAGAACGGGCTTATCACCATTGAAAGCGCAATGAACATCTCTAGCGATGGCAGCTTGACGATTGATAAGATTGGCGACCATTATGTCGGCTATATCGGCGAAGGCGCTTATAAGGGATCGACGTCCCTAGAAAGCGTCAGCTTCTCCAATAGCGTCCTTTCCTTAGGCAAAGAGAGCTTCGCCTCTTGCCCTTCTCTTTCTTCCATGTTCATCCCTTCAAGCGTCCAATATATCGCCCCTGACGCTTTCAAAGGAAGCCCGAATCTGAGCATCACCACCGATTTGTCTTACGGAGAATGGAAGAAAGTCTACGCAGGGAGCGATGTGAGCGATAAAAGCGTCAGATGCAAACGTTACTCCGTTTATCTCGATGATGCCTTCTATTGCGATATCGATTATGGGGAAAGATACTCGGTGAGCGGCAAATACGTTTTCGGCTACAGCGTGTCCGATTGGACCGTCATCGAGAAATATTCCTCCTCTAGCAAAAGCTTCCCCGGGTCTACGCTTTTCTTCGTGTTCACCTATTGTTCCGATATCAATGTGATCCCCACTTATTCTGGCAATATGCACAGCATCAGCTTCATGAGCGAGAAAGGCACGAAAACCGGTTCCAAGGCCGTCAAATACGGCAGCGCGATCGGCAAAGTCAATGTCCCGACAAAGACGGGATATTCTTTCCTTGGCTACTACTGGAATGACCTCGTGAACGACGAGGAAAGGATGATTTTCGATGCGAAAGGATACCCTCTTTCCCCTTTCCTCTTCGATCACGATATAACCGTGGTGGAGAAGTGGGAAGCAAACACCTATAAGATAAGTCTCAACTACAATAATGGCTCTTCATCGAGCTCAAAAACGGTGAATTTGACATACGATGATGAATACTCTCTCCCCATCCCGACAAAGACGGGATACGAATTCTCCTATTGGGCCTACGAAGGGAAAAAGGTCGAAAGCGAGGGAAGCTGGAAAATCGCCGAAGACGCCACTTTGGAGGCCGTATATTCAGCCATAAACGCCACGGTGCGCCTTGACTATAATGGCGGCAGCCCGACTGATTCATCCTCTTCTTCCAGCCTGAATCTCGTTTATGATAAGAAATATAGCCTGCCGGAAATGAAGAAGAAGGGATACGATTTCTCCTATTGGATGGGGGATGATGGCTATAGATACGCCTCAAACGGCTACTGGGCTGGACTAGGGGTGAATAAGCTCACCGCCAATTACACGGCAAGAAGATATACGGTGAACCTCATGAACGATGAAAACCTCTATAGCAGGAAAACTCTCACCTATGATGCCTCATATTCTTTGCCCGCCATCTCCAAAACTGGATATACCTTCGCTGGCTGGTATCTCGATCAGGGATTCTCCGATGAGAATCTCGTCCCTGCTTCCGGAACCTGGGGGATTGACGTGGATAATGACGATTTGACCATCGCTTTATACGCCAAGCTCACGCCAAACGAATACACAATCACTTTCCAGAACGTGACGGAGGCGGAAATGCCCGATGGGCGGACGAGCATGAGCGTCACTTATGAGCAAGAATACAGCTTACCCTCGCCGAATAGGGTTGGTTATGTCTTCAAATACTGGCGAAAGAGCAATGATGGGACGCAATTTTATCCTTCCGCCACCTACACGTTGGCCTCAAATCTCAGCCTCTATCCATATTTTGTGACCAAAAAGTACAAAGTAGTGCTCCATAATGGCGATGCTACGAGCGAAGTGTACGTCAATAAATACGGCGACAGCTATTCTTTGAGCGAGCCAACAAGCGATGGCTATACCTTCGGAGGATACTATTCGAAAGAAGATTATTCCAGCGATAGCCTTGTGGCTTCCTCGGGCATCTGGAATACCGATTCAACGCTCATCGATGGCGATTATTATCTCGTCAATCTCTACGCGAAGATGATTCCGGATGTCTCTACGATCTATCTCCATGATATCGCCAAGGGGCTCATCGGGGGCAATGATGTGATAACTTTGCATTATGGCGACAGCTATTCTATCCCAAGCGTCTCATCGAATGAGTATTTCACTTTCGCTGGCTGGTATCTCGATGAAAACTACAGCGATGAATTCACTTCTCTTTCCGGGACTTACGACATTTTGGGCGATCTGCATCTTTACGCCAAGATAATGACGTCTGAGACCCATACCTTGACTCTAAAGGCCAATGGCGGGACTTTCGCCGATGGCAGCTCGACATATACTCTCAGCGTTACATACGGCAAGCCGATTGAGGTGCCTGAAATCTCTTACGCGCACCATAAATTCCTCTCTTGGACGAAGGAAGGGAGCGAAGAAGCGGTGGATATAGCATCTTCTTCCGCCTTCACGATGGATACGACTCTAGAGGCCAATTGGGAGGAAAACCACGTGAGCCTTGTGAGTTTTTCCTCTTCATACGGCGAAGCGCCTTCTTCCATCGAAATCGAATATGGCGATAGCTACATCTTGCCTTCGATCGATAATGGCGATGATTATGAATTCCTCGGCTGGAAGTTAAACGAGGAATTCATCGATATGAGCGGGACGTGGGATATCGACGGTGATGTGACTCTGGTAGCCGCTTTCCGCACCGTTTCTTATTCAAATCCCTCATCATCCTCTTATTGCTTCAAATTGAATGCCTCGTCCGGCTATTACGTGAGCAACAACAAAGGGGTTGGCTCATCCTACGCCTATTGCAAAATTTCCATTGACTCCCCGAAGGCCTTCAATCTCAAGATCCAATATATTTCCTATGGCGAAAGCAACTACGACTACGGCATCTTCTCGAACCTCGACTCGTCTTTGGCTTATAGCAGCGCAGCTGATTCCACGGGCGTCAAGAAATCCTGCAAGGGCGAATCCTCCTCATCGGCCAAAACGCTTGATTATGGGACGGTTGAGGCTGGCACGCATTTTTTGACCATCAAATACATAAAAGACGGCAGCGAAAATAGCGGGAACGACACCCTTCAGTTCAAATTGATCATCGCTTAGAGATGGATTGGAGATGCATAGCAACCCTAAAAACGCAAGTACCCATTATCTTAATAGGAATGCAAGATAATGAGGAATCGAATAAATGCCGTTTTTGTATCCTATATTGCCATGAATTAACTTAATAGCGGCATCAACGGCATATTTGTCTTTGTTGGATAAGATGTTTTTCAAAGATTTAGTATCCCCATTATTTGCTTTAACTTCCAATAGCGTTAGTCGGCCATTGATTTTACTGACAAAATCAATCTCGGTTTCAGAATTTTTGTTGTAATAATACAAATCGATATTGTTCTTCGAAAATGATTCGGCGATTATGTTTTCGTAAATCGCCCCATTATAAATTCTCCAATCGTTGTTGATGATGTCGTTGACGCTCCCCTCATCGAGCATAGCGATAAGCAAACCGCTGTCTACCACATAAATTTTGAATATATCTTCACATTTGTTTCCGTTTAAAGGCAATTGCAAGGAATTTAAGTTGTAGCAGAGCCTAATAAGGCCAAATTCTTCGAGCCACGTTATGGACTCTCTATAATCCCGTGAATTGGCCCGTGATGAAACAAGCTTATATTGAAACTTCTTATTTTCTTTTGCTAGCTGGTTGGGGATGGAATCATATACTTCCATTATCTTTCTTAAGCTTATTTTGCTTATGACAGGATTTTCGTTCTCGTCTAAGTGTTTGCCAAAATCATCTTTGAATTGCTCTAATATGCTTGTCAATACATCATGGACTTGATTCATATCGAAAGTTTTTAAAAAAGTATTAACTGCATCAGGCATGCCTCCAACGCAGAGATATTCTTTGAAGTACTTATGCATGCTTTCATTGACCGATTCATCTATTTTCTGCTTATTTAGGTAACAGCTTCGCAAGTAATCGATCAAGCCAGCGTCAATTCCCCTGGCTAACAAAAATTCTTCGAAGTCCATTGGATACATGCTGACAATGTATTCAAATCCCGTCGGAATGCCCTCTTGCTGTTTTTTGTTATAGCCTCGAAGGCCAAGCAAGGATCCAGTTCCGATGACGTCAAACCTTCCATCAAGCATGAAGGATTTGATTGAGGTTCTGGCTCTAGCGCATTCCTGCAGTTCATCAAATACGATGACGGTTTTATCAGGGATTAGCTTTATGTTGGGAAATGCCGCAGAAATCCTCACGCACAAATCATTAACGTTTAAATCGCCCTCAAATAGCCTTTTCAGCGACCTATTCTCCATGAAATTCATGTAGATAACGTTCTCGTAATTTTCTTTGGCATACTCGGAAACGACCGTTGTTTTGCCGATTTGCCTCAAGCCTTTAATAATTAATGCTCTTTTCTTGATCTTATTGCTTTCTTGCCATTTCTTGAATTCTTGATATATCTTTCTTTTAAACATGATATTGCTCCATAAATAAATATTGCATATTTTCTCAAGACCAATTTATTGTTTTTTTCATATTTTCTCAAGACCAATTTATTGTTTTTTTCATATTTTCTCAAGACCTTGTACTTGTCAAGAAAAGTGGACACTTATTTTTCTTTTCCGCCTTTTCCTTTTCCAGAAGCGGACGGATCCGCAAGTTTCCCATCTTTCCCATTTCTAGAAGTGGATAGCCTTTCCCGGACGAATTTTATCATCAGGCCAAAAATACCCGACGAGAAGGTGCCTTTCTTTTCGATCTGTGAAGCAATATCAAAGTAATGCGGCCATGATAGGAAAGATTGCCCAGACATTGTTTGGAAAATGTTCGAATGCGTTTTATAGAGGACATCGATTTGCAAACGAGTTGTTCGCGTTTCTTACCTAAAAGTCCCTAAGCGCAAATGCTTTCCTGCTCATGGCTAGAGACCATGCCTAAATCAACGCAAATGAAACAAAGCGTAGCCAATCCAATGACTACGCTTTTTCTATGTTTGAAGCTCTAATCGCTTAATCCCCAAGAGAGGTGGCGATTCGGCCTTCTTCCTTATTTGTTATTGCTGAGCGCTTCCTTCGCCGCTTTTTGATGAGCGTCGAACTTCTTTCTTTCCGAGGTATCGAGGATCCTCTTTCTCATCCTGATGGCGTGCGGGGTGATTTCCACAAGCTCATCGGCGTTGATGTAGTCTAAGCAGGCTTCTAGCGTCATCCTGCGTGGGGCTTTTAGGACGATCATGAGCTCGCGCGTGCTGCTTCTCACGTTAGTCATCGGCTTAGACATCGTGCAGTTGACGGCGAGATCGACGGGGTAGCGGTGCTCGCCGACGATCATCCCTTCGTAGCATATATCGCCTGGCACGATGAACATCGTCCCGTGCTCCTCGACTTTCTGGAGGGCGTAAGAGGTGGCTTCGCCTTTATCGGTGCTCACGAGCACCCCGATATTCCTTTCGCCCACGTCATGCTGATAGAGAGGGCGATATTCCTTGAAGGTGTGGTTGATGATCCCATAGCCTTTGCTCATCGTGAGGAAGTTGCTCACGAATCCGATGAGGCCGCGGGAAGGGATCACGTAATTGAGGCGCGTGTTGATGCCGTTATCGTCCATATCGATGAGCGAGGCTCCGCGGCTCCCTAATGCGGTCATCATATCGCCGACGAATTCATTCGGCACGTCGATCTGAAGGTCTTCATACGGCTCGCATTTGATTCCGTCTATCTCTTTGACGATGACTTGCGGCTTAGAGACCTCTAGCTCATATCCTTCCCTTCTCATCGTCTCGATGAGCACGCCGAGGTGGAGCTCGCCTCTTCCGGAGACCACCCATTTCTCGCTGTTGGGGATGCGTTTGTATTTGAGGGAGACGTCGCGCTGAGTCTCCTCGTATAGCCTCTCTTCGATGACTCTGGCGGTGACGAGTTTCCCATCTTGCCCCCTCATTGGGCTCGAGTTGGTGCCGAATTCCATTTGAAGGGTCGGCTCATCGACGCGGAGCGGTGGGAGGGCTTCAAGGCATTTATTGTCGCAGATTGTCTCTCCTACGCCCATATCCGCCAAACCGGCGATGCCGCATATATCGCCAGCCTCGACCTCGCTCACTTCGTTTCTATTCATGCCGAAGAAGGTGTACAGCTTCATGACCTTGAATTCTTTTTTGGAGCCGTCGAGCCGCAAATCGAGCAGGCTATCGCCAACATGGACTTTGCCGCGTTTGACGGTGCCCACCCCGATCCTTCCGACGAAGTCATTATAGTCTAGAAGGGCTGGCTGCCACTGGAAAGGGCCGTCCTCCTCGCATTTAGGGGCGGGGATATTCTGGATTATCGACTCGAAGACCGGATCCATGCCAGGGGCTTGGCTTGCAGGATCAGGGGAAAAAGAGGAGGTGCCGTTCAAGGCCGAAGTGTAGACAATCGGGAAGTCGAGGAATTCATCAGGCGCCCCGAGCTCGATGAAAAGATTGAGCACTTCGTCGATCGCCCGCTGCGGGTCGGCGTTCGGCCGATCGATTTTGTTGATGACGACGATTGGCTTGATATGGTTCTCGAGGGCATTTTTGAGGACGAAGCGGGTCTGAGGCATCGTGCCTTCGTAGGCATCGACCAAAAGAAGGCAGCCATCGACCATGTGCATGATGCGCTCGACCTCGCCCCCGAAATCGGCGTGCCCTGGGGTGTCGACGATGTTGATTTTGCAGTCTTTGTAATTGATGGCGGTGGTCTTCGCGAGGATCGTGATGCCGCGCTCATGCTCAAGGGGGTTAGAGTCCATCATCCTGTCTTGGATGGCCTCATTCTCCCTGAAAGTGTGGCTTGAGGTGAAGAGGCTATTGACGAGGGTCGTCTTCCCATGGTCGACGTGGGCGATGATTGCGATGTTTCTTATTTTCATGGGAATACCTCCAAAACAAACGAAAAGACTATAGTCTTATGGGCCTTTTCCCGCAAGGAGAAAGTGCTTGCAGAAGGGCGAAGAAGGCTCTTTTGCCAAGAAAAGCCCTCGCTCAATAATCGAGGGAATTCTCATCGCTCAGGAAATCGATAAGGCTCAGGCGGAGAAAGCCCTCATTCGTATGGTAGGGCTTGCCCTCGTTTTTGACGATTATCACTTTCTTGAAGGAATCCTTGATATTTCGCAATGATTCGTATTCCTGCTCTTTCTTCTCTTTGCTCGCGATATCGTAAGCAACCTGGACGTAATACCTTTTATCGCCTTTATTCGCCACGAAATCGACTTCGGTATCGATTTCGTTATATATCTCTTTGCCGTTTTTGTCGAATCGTCCGCTTTTCTTTCTGATCTTCACTACCCCCACATCGACATTATATCCGCGGTAACGAAGCTCATTGTAGACGATGTTTTCGATTAAATCCGTCTCATCGACGTCGCGGAAATCCAGGATGGCGTTCCTTATGCCGATGTCCTCGAAATATATTTTGTAGGGCGAGGAAATGTAGGCTCTCCCCTTGAGGTCATAACGGTAGGCCCTTTTAAGCAAAAAGGCATCCTCGAAATAGCCGATGTATTTATCGATTGTGCCACGAGTGAGGGCAAGTCCGTATTTGGCCTTGAAGGTATTTTCGATCCGTGATGGATTGATGGGGCAAGAAATCATCGCGGAGGCGACTTTGAGGGTTTCATCCAAATCCGATTCATCGACCTTCGGGTGCCTTTTCTTGACATCGCTTAGATAAGTATCTCGATATACGCTTATCGCTTGGAGCGTTTTTTCTTCGTCATTTGGCTGTTTTTCAACCAATGGGATCCCGCCATATCTCACATATTCCCTATACGCCGTCTCTTTATCGCAGTTTAGACCAGAGCAATATTCTTTGAAGGTGAGGGGCAATAAATGGACGCGAGAGGCCCTTCCGGAGAATTCCGTGTCGATTTCCGAGGAAAGGAGATAGGAATTGCTGCCCGTCACATAAACATCGATATTGGGGTAGCGAAGGAAGCCATTTAAAACCCTTACGAAATTGTCGAGATTCCCGATTTCGTCCAAAAGCAGGTAATATCGCCCATCGTCTTTGATTCGGCTTTTGACGTAAAGGAGGAACTTTCTGTCGTTGACTAAATCTTGCCCTCCGCTTTTCCTCGTGGTTGATAGATCTGGCAAATAAGCATCGAGTTCCGCGATATCTTCCTCAACATCGAAAGCAAAATAGATAATGTGCTCATCATCTATTTTCTCTTCCTCTTTCAGATAGCGGCGGAAGATCTCGTTCAGCAAATACGATTTGCCAGATCGCCTGATGCCGGTGATGACTTTGATGAGCCCATTGCCTTCTTTGCCGATCAATTGCCGTAGATATTCGTCTCTCTTGAACATATGCATCCTCGCGATTTTCCTCAGTACTGAGGTTTTTTGCAGTGTTAGTATACGTGATTGCGCTCGCTTCGTCTATATTCATCCTCGCAATTTTCCTCAGTACTGTGGTTTTTTGCGAAGTTGGTTGCCTTTTCGAGATCCGGGAAAAGGGAAATGCTTGGAAGGGATATCTGAAATGAGTGACTTGACGCTGGCGAAAAAATGCTATAGTTATTTCGCTTATGAGGCGATAAGAAGATGGGAAAAATCACTCTGTATCATGGCTCACCGAAAGAAATAATCTGCTTTCATAACCCAGGCGAGGAAAATGCCTATCTCAGCAACTGGTATCCCTCCTTTTTTAGAATAGACGGCAAGCGCTTTTCCTCTTTGGAGCAATACATGATGTATAGCAAGGCGCTTTGTTTCAATGACTTAATGAGAATGGAACTCATCATGGCCACTGACGATGTCACCCTCATCAAAGCGCTCGGGAGAGAAGTATCGCCATACGACGATAAGAGGTGGAGCGCAATAAGGGTGAGTATCGTCAAAAGAGGGCTCTTGGCGAAGTTTAGGCAAAATGAGGAACTTGGCGAGAAACTCCTTGCCACCGGCGACGCCCTTTTGGCTGAATGCGCCGTCAATGACAAAATCTGGGCAATCGGCTTAGGGATGGATGATCCTGATAGATTCGATAAAAGCAAGTGGAAGGGATTAAACCTCCTCGGCTACACCCTCATGGAAGTGCGGGAAGAGATGAAGAGGGAAAACCGATAGGAAAGGGGAAGAGCGCCTATGCGCGCTTCCTCTTTTTCCTTGAAAGCGAAGGAAAGGGAGCGTATAGTCCTACTCGCAGCCTATCTACGTCTAGACCAGTACTCCCTGATTGGGCGTTGGTAGAGCCAAGTGCAAAGAAAAAGGAGAAAAAAACATGGCTTTAAACAAAGAAGAAGTCAACGTCGTCGTCAAGAAGTACGGCAAAAGCGCCGCCGACACCGGTTCAACCGAAGTCCAAGTCGCCTTGCTCACGAAGAGGATCCAAAAGCTCACCGAGCACCTTAAGAGCAATAAGCAGGACGCAATCGCTAGACGCAACCTTCTCATCTTAGTCGGCAAACGCCACAGCTTGCTCGACTATCTTGCGAAAAACGACCGCGATGCATATCTCAAGCTCATCGCCTCACTCGAGCTCCGCAAATAAGCGGCAAAAGAAGCGAATCGGCTTCCCGAACGGGAGGCCTTTTTTCGTCTATGGCGGCTCGATGCATCCTTGCGCGAACTTTTTTACTAGTCGCTCTTTCTTTGTGTTAAGATACTGCCGTCAAAAAAGGAAAAAGAAAAAATGAAAAAGACATTCGAACTCGACTTTGAAGGCAGAAAAATCATCGTCGAGACCGGAGAGATCGCCAAACAAGCCGATGGGGCGACCTTCATCCGCTTCGGGGACACCGTCGTTTTATCGACCGCTTGCTGCTCCGACAACCCAAAAGAAGGGGATTTCTTCCCTCTCACCGTCGACTACATCGAAAAGCAATACGCCATCGGGAAAATCCCGCAGTCCTTCCTTCGTAGGGAAGGCAGGCCGGATGAGCACGGCATCTTGAGCGCCCGCCTCATCGATAGGCCGATCCGCCCGCTTTTCGCCGAAGGATTCAGAAACGAAGTGCAGCTCGTCAACACCGTCATGAGTTGCGATCCGGATTACACCCCGGAGATGACGGCTATGTTAGGGAGCTCCTTATCTTTATGCATCAGCGACATCCCCTTTGACGGGCCTGTGGCTGGGGTCATCGTCGGAAGGGTCGAGGGCAAATTCATCATCGATCCGACGGTTGAGGAAAAAGCGAAGAGCGACATCAACCTCACCGTGGCTGGCACAAGCGACGCCATCATGATGGTGGAAGCTGG
>CAVKAR010000046.1:0-12440 GCA_963654425.1 Lachnospiraceae bacterium | reverse complement strand
GACACGGAAACGGCACGGATTCGCCAGTTTCCACAACATTTCAGTACACTGCCGATGCTGTTGAGACAATATGCGAAGAATATGAAAAAGCCATCAATAAATACAATATGGACCCTTTGATTGTTATTCCAATTTTTATCCATGACTTCCTTTGCATTCATCCCTTTAACGATGGCAATGGAAGAATGTCTAGATTGCTTACCGCTCTTCTTCTATATAGAAACGGCTACGCAATAGGAAAATACATATCGCTTGAGAAGAAAATCCAAATCACGAAAACCGATTATTACGAATCCTTGCGGCAAAGCTCTGCCGGATGGATGGATTCAAATAACGATGACACGCCATTCATAAAATATTTGCTAGGCGCAATTTTGGCGGCTTATAGAGACTTCGAGGAAAGAATTGATCTTGCCGGCGCAAAGATGTCGGCGCTGGAGATGGTTGAAAAAGCCGTTAAATCCAAGATTGGGAAATTTAATAAAAACGATATCATGGAACTATGCCCAAAGATTGGAAGAGGCTCTGTTGAGCAATCGTTGAAAACGCTTTGCGACAAAGGCATCATTGAAAAGGAAGGCAAAGGAAGAGCGACTTATTACTTCCTAAAATCATGAAAGAGCATACCTAAAAGCTGATTATTCGGTTTTCGCTAAAGCGAAGCGAACAAAAGAGGAGTCGCAAAGCATCGGTGTGATGGGCATTGCTGATCGCTATTGCTCAACGTGAAAGCCGAACCCGCATGGATTCATCCAAACGATTTTCCCTCTTTTTTCTTAAATCTTCGATTAGATGATCAAAAATCGCAGGTTACTCATCTATCGCCTTCAATTAGCGATAAGACATTTTGAGCTTGAAGGCGCTGCTGGAGAAGTAGCAGTCATCGTCGATTTTCGAATAATCGATCGCGAATTCGTCTCCGAGCCTCACCTCATGGAGATACTTGATGTCGATGAGTTTTAGCTCGTGCTCGAGCAAGTAGTGAATCGGGAGCAAATCCTCGGCGATGGAGAGATAAGAGGCGTTATTGATGTGCTTATTGAGGTCGCAAAGGGAATATTCGGCCTTCACCTTGGCGCTTTTTTCGAATGATGAAGGCATCTTGCTGCCCAAAGGCATAGGGAATGCCCTCCCATCCGCCAAATCAGGGATTTCGATATGGTGCTCGGACGGGTTTATCATTTGCCGGCTCTCCATATCGATGAGCGCCCAAATGGCGCTGGCTTCGATCAGCGTCTCGCCTTTTTCGTTTGTTATCTTGTAGCTGCGCGGGAAAAGGACATGCATCATCTTGCTAGGATAGGTCGAGATAATGACCGTTTCATCGTATTTGGGCATCGACAAGATATCGATATGCTCTTCCGCGATGACCCACAATAGCCCTTTATCGAGCGTCGTTTCGCGCGGATAGCCGAGTAACTCAGTATGCTCAATCGATATTTCCTGAAGAAGGGTCAATAAAGAGGAAGGGCGCAAGGAAAGAGTCGGCGTCACTTGATCCGCTTTGATTTTTATCTTCTTCGAAAAATCCGCCATAGGCTATTTCTTCATTTCGCATTCCACGGCATCGATGACATCGCCAAAAGTGACGAGCTTTGCCCACTTTTTCTCTGGCACATTGATCCCAAAAGCCGACTCTATCTTCGTCATGAGGTAGATGAAACGGATGGAGTCGACGGAGACATCGGTATTGAGGACGCTCGATTCGTCTATCTCCCTATTCTCCCATTCGTCGAGATTCTCCCTTAGAATCGTCACGATGGTGTTTTTGATTTCTTCGCGGGTCATTGTTCTTCTCCTAATAAGGCATATCGTTTTATTTTCCCCGTCTGGGTGCGGGGCAATGCCTTTTCCAGATACTCTATTCTAGCGATTCTTGCCCCTCGGGGCTGCCTCAAATTGAATTCTTTGATGATGGCATCGATATTTTCGATATCTTTCTCCAAATGCAGGAACAGAATGATTTTATCGTCTTTTAGGGCGATGGCCAAATCGGTGCCTGGCAATACCTTTCTCAGATTCTCTTCGTATTCTGGGCAATATATTTTCGTGCCATCATCCAAGACGAGGATATCTTTCTTCCTGCCAGTGACATAAAGCAAACCTTTTTCGTCGATATATCCAAGATCGCCGGTATGCAGATACCCATTCGCGATGGCTTTTTCCGTATCATCTTCATTCTTGTAATATCCTTCCATAAGGCAAGTCGGAGATGAGATGAGGATTTCACCATCATCGGCGATTTTTATCTCATCATCCGGGCATATCCTCATCGCGAAAGGATTATCGCCGATTGATAGAGCCACTCCGGAACTCGTCTCGCTGAGCCCATATCCGAAACAGACACTTATGCCGTTATTTTTGTAGATATCGACGATTTCTTTCTTGATGGGCCCTGCCCCGATGAGCACGAGCTTCAGCTCTTTATTCCATAGTTTGTTCATCGCAAGGAAAGAAGCGAGGAGCGGCACTAAGGAAATGACGGTGGCTTTGAAATAAACCCCATCATCCATCATATGCCTCATCCCTCTTCCCAAAGCGACTTTCGCTCCGGAAGAAAGCCCCCAAAGCAAGGAGCAGACAAAGCCGAAAACATGGCTTAAAGGCAAGATGGAAAGAAGCGTATCGCCGCTATCTAAAGGCAATAAGCTTCCGCCATTATAAGCGGAGGCGCACAAAGATGCTTCGCTCAAGACGACGGCTTTCCCGCTCGATGTGGTGCCGGAGGTGAAAAAGAGGATATTCCCGTTTGGCGGGATCTTTTTTTCAACGAGGCTATCCTTGAGCGCTTCCTTAAGCTCCTCTCTCCCTTCTAGGATAGAGACATCAGCTGCCTCGATTTCTTTTTTCAGCAAAGCGATGTCATCAAGCGGATTGAGGAGAACGATTTGCCTCTTTCTTCGAGCGTAAGCGAAAATAGAGACAATAGTCTCAAGGTTATTCTCCGCGAGAATCCCGACGCACGACCCTTCTTTCAAAGGATAGCCTTCGATTTTCGCGATGAGCCCGCCATATGTCAAAGAGCGTATTGAGCCGCCTTCATCATAAAGAAGAGCGATGTCGTTCTTCTTTTGATCGCCCAGCAAAGCGAAGAAATTATCGTAGCGTTTCATAGCCATATCTCTTTAATTATAGAGAGAACAAGAGCACAAAAAAGACCCAAAAATATCGGTAAATCGTTAATAATTTGATATCACTAGAATTTTACCGATTGAGTTTTATAATGGATAAATCCATATATAAAAGGAGAAAAAACATGGACAAAAATACTCGCATTGCGATTATTGGCGGCGGTCCAGCCGGTTTAGGCGCGGCTATGTATCTCGAGAAAAAAGGATACGACAACTACGTCATTTACGAAAAGACGGATCATGTCGGCGGCAAATGCCATTCGCCGAAGCATAACGGCAAACGTTATGAAATGGGCGCCATCATGGGCGCTCCGACTTATTACGCCATCAAGGATATCGAAGACTTCGCCGGCGTAACGCATGATGGACCAGCTCTCGTCCGCGGCTATAAATACCCAGACGGGAAGATCGACCATCGCTGGGATACAGCCGAGGCCATGAAAAACCCGGCCAAGTATTTCTTCAAGCATCCGCTCAATGCCATCCATTTGAAGAAACTCGCGGCTCAGCTCAAGAAATTCGGCAAAATCCTCGAAACGGATTACAAAGGCTACGATATCTGCGGCCACAAAGGCGTAGCGAGCGGCAAATACGAAGGCTTCGCCGTCACCCCGGGCCGTGAGCCCGTAAGCGGCGATAACCCAAAACTCAAAGACCTCGCGATGCCTTTCAAGGATTTCTGCGAGAAAGTCGGTTGCCCTCTCGTCCAGGAAGTCTGGATTCAGCCATATACCTCCTTCGGCTACGGCTACTTCGATGAGATCCCGGCCGCTTATGTCCTCAAATACCTCGATTTCAAGACCATGATGGACTTCGTCTCTCTCCACCTCTTCACCTGGAAAGACGGAACCCAATCGATTTATGAGGCCTTAAACGCCAAGCTCAAGCATCCAGCCGTCTTGAAAGCCGATATCAGCAAAGTCGTGCGCGACGATAAGAAAGTCACGATCACCGTGAACGGGAAAGATGAGGTCTTCGACAAGATGATCATCACTGCCCCGCTCCAAGTGGCTACCGAGAAGAATCCGCTCGATAACCCAGTGGCGAAATCCCTCGACACCTGGCTTGATGTCAAAGACGATGAGAGAGAGCTCTTCTCGAAAATCGATTATGAGCGCTACGACACCACCGCCATGATCATCGAAAAAGGCAAATACCCGCCAATCAGCCATTACATCGTCGACAATATGGCGCCAGAGAGAATGGGCCACCTCATGATCTATTATCACCGCTGGAAAGATGAGCCGGATCAGCCAATCACCACCTATGTCCTCCGCCACCACAAGACCCGCAACGGCGGCAAAGAGCTTCCATACGAAGAGACGAAGCAAACCGTCCTCAAGGATATGGAAATCGTCGGCGTGCCAGGCGATAAGACGGTTGGAAAGAACAAAGACGGCGTCATCTACGAATTCCAGACCTACTACTTCCCCCACGTCTATAGTGAGGACTACGCCGCTGGATGGTATGACAAAGTCGAAGCCATGCAAGGCAAATACAACACCTACTATGCAGGTGAGGTCATGTCCTTCGGCGATATGGACGAGACCGTTGAATACTCCCACGATCTAGTCGAAAGATTCTTCTAAAGAAGCATCAAAACGAGCTATGCAAAACATGGCTCGTTTTCTTTATATCCGCTTTTTCATGGCGTTTTTGCAGGATTATTGCCAAAATGTCGAACAAGGAGAATGCCTCCAGTTTGGGGGTTTTGTTAAATCCAAGCCTTTTTAAAAGGGATTTTAGATAGGTTTAGTTTCTTCTTTTTTCGTAATCGAGCGGATTATATAAGCCGCTACTACATCGACCACGAACACGAAAAGGCACATCCACAAAAAGATATTGAAAGCGGATAAAGGGATTTTCCTCTCGCGCATCATCTTCATGAATGAGACGACCTCAAGCAAGGAGGAAGAAAGAAGGACCGTATAAGTAAAAAGAAAAGCCATAAAATGAAAAGAGGCACAAGCGGCATCATCCATCCTGCCATAAAGCCTATGCAAAGCAAAAGGCAGAAAACGAAATTCATGATGTGCCAAGGGATCATCACGAGTTTGATGGCGAAGCTGAATTCGCTCACTTTTCCTTCTATCTTATTCGCACAAAGCATCGTCACGAAGATAATGAGATAGGAAAAGGCGAAAACAAGAAGCGCTGAAACTCTAAAAACGGCTCCTAGATCATTTGCGAGCCTGTCAAGAAACGGATCGCTGGAGAACGCTATGTCGATAATGAAGATGCCCCAAATAGGAAGATAAAGTAAATACAAGGCGATAGTGTCGACAATAGTCAGGATTTTCGGAACTTTCATGCCTTAATGGTCTCTTTGCGTATGGATTTTATCACGGTAAACCCGATTCTATTCTCTTTTCCTGAAATAGTTATCAACCGATATGCCATATTTGCTGATTGTATTCAGCATTTTCTTTCGCTTTTTGATGAGTGTAGTCAGCATTTTCGCTATTCAGCTTGCAAATTGAAAACGCCGCCATCAATGGCGGCGATCTCTTTTGGCTTTTTTACTAGATTATTGCTGTTCTTCGAGCAAACGGCGGTATTCAGCGAAAACCTCTTCGCAGGTATCATCGTCCATGACAATCTCGAAATTATCCTCGCCGCTTATTGACCTATTGACTTTGAAGACAAGGGCTTCATCATCGCCCATATCCTCTAAGCCGGGCGTACCTTTCTCTGGCGCTAAGATGGCATAGAAGCCAGCGTGGATCCCTTTAAGGCGATGCCGGCGATCACATCCATGTTTATCTCTCTGCCATCGCCAGCGGTTAAAGTGATTTTATCGTCTAATTGCATTTGTTTACCCTATTTATAATCGACGCTGCTCACGTAAATCGACAAAGGACGGTTGCTGACTTTGGAGAAAAACCCGAGTTTGCGGAAAACGTAGGTCTCGACTTCGTGCATGATTTTATTGTATTCATCGCACTCTGGGCCCATCGTATTGGCTCCGGCCTTTAAGACTAGTTGATTGAAGTCAGGACGATAATAGTTATCGAAATATTCGGCTGTATAACCCATGATGCAGGTATCGACGTAATTCTTGAGCGCGATTGCCCCGCCTTTCATCTTCTCCATTGGGATGCATCCTTTCAAAGTGAAATCAAGCCAATCCTTGATGTGGGTGCGAGTAAGGAGGAAGTTATAGGCATATTGGATTCCCAAGCATACGTTCTTGTGTTTGTTCTTGCCGTGCGCAAAATAGTCGTACGATGAGTAATCGCCGACGAAATTGGAACCTTGATAGACCATTTGCACAGCAAAAACGTGGATATTATTCACTTTGCTGCTGAAGAAGCCCTTTTTGAGGTCTGTCCTTTTTTTATTCAAGGGAATGGCTTCGCCCATTTCGCCTGTGGCGATCAATTCCTTCCCTTGAAATATGACGAGACCATATTCCTTGCCTGGGTCTAAGATGGTTCCCACTTTGTAGGTAGTCGCGGGGAATTTGAACGTTGTCGGATTGGGGTATTCTTTTGAGATAAGAGCCGCTAATGTGATTGTTGTAGCCATCATTGAAATCCTTTATTACATGTAAGCGAGCAAATTGTCTTGCGTGCCGACGATGCTGCACTTTCCGATGATGCCGAAGCTTTCTTCCATCTTCGACTCGATGTAGGCTTCAAGCGACTTGATGAAGATGAGCGCCGTTTTGCTCTTGACGTCTCTGATTTTTTCGATTTTGATCGCGGCTTTCAGATCATCGAACATGTCGAACAAAACGATATTGTCGCGAACGTAATTATTCATATAAAGGCTCAAAACATTGAACATGTTCCCGCTTCCGACAATGGAGACGTTATCGATTTGTTTGCCGTTTCTCCCTTTTACCGCGTCATTCATATACATCGAGGTGACGATATCGATGGCCGATGTTTTGAAGAGAGCGACCATGGAATAGGCGTTTCCGCAGGCTTCTTCAAACATGGATTGCGCCAGATTAGCAAGCGTTTTTTCGCCGCCGCATGCCTTTTCCCAGTTTTTGATCGGGGCATTGACTTTGCTGGCCTGGAAAACATCGTATTTCAATTTGCTCGCGATGACGTAGACATCATAGAAGCTCTTCCCTTTTTTGTCGAAGGCGATGCCAGGATATGTTTTTTCATTTATCGCGACTTTGCCTTTCCCCTCAATGCTCCCCAAGACGTTTTTCCCTTGAACGATGGTGAGGCGATAGTTAGGATCTTTGTTGACGACGTGCGCGCCTTTATCGAGGCTGCCGCCGAAAACCGCCAAGACGTTGCAGCCATCTTTGTCTTTCGGCATTCCGCTGAAAACAACTTTTTTCATTTTCTTTTCCTCTCTTTCCTTATTAGAAAACGCCAAGGCATTCGACTTTCGCCTTGTAGCCAAGATTCGTCTTGATGCTCTCTTCTATATATCTTTCAAGGCTTGCGAAAAGCTCGCCGCCATCACTCGTTTTCTCCAGAGCGAACACTCCGCTTTCTGTGTCGAGATCGTATAAGGCGTCGACATGCGAGCAAGCCCATTGATCGAAGAATAAGCCGATTATTCCTTTGAGCTGATAACGCCTCATGACGTTGTTGTTGTCGGCTAGTTTGAGGCCTTTCACGAAATACATGGCCGTGGTCGCGTTGTCGAGAGTCAGCGTGACTTTTATGTTCAAGCAGAACTTGATGAATTCGATCTTGCGCTTGCTATTCTCGTCAAGGCTGCCGAAATCCTTTACTTTGCGGTAGAACATCTTGTAGGTGTAAGGCATCGGGCTCTTGTCGAAGCAAGCGATGGCTATCTTGTCGATGTCTTTTTTGAAAAGAGACGTTTTTAGGCCAGGGATAGTCTTTTTGCTGACCTTTACTGTCGCTGGTTCGGAAAAAAGGCAAAGCTTTTTCCCGTCTTGATAAACTTCCGCGGCGATCCCTTCAGGTATGATGAGGCTCGTTCCTTTTTTCAGTTCCTTCGTTCCGAAGAAACGGGCCATGTAGTTAAAACCCGGCTTCACGATAATGGTATTGGACATATCTGTTTTCCTTTCTTTATCTATTCCATTTTGAGAAATCGTAGGTATAGGCGTCGATCATATCGTCGTAGCTATCGAATTTAGCCCCAGCGATGCCACGGTCGTAATTCTCCTCAGCCGCAACTTGATTGAGGAGATAGGAATTATGGGCGGCCTTTATGTCTTTGCTGAGGGCATGAAGCTTGGGCAAGCGGACGCAACTTCTTATGAGCATCGCCAAAGCGCATCCCGCAGCGATAATCGCAAAGACGTTTTTCGCCACTTCGTTGCCGCTCCCGGCGTAGATGCAGATGGCAACAAACGATGCGATAGCCCCCGCGATATTGATCCAAAAGAAAATGCCGTCACGCGACTTCGCGACTTTGTTTTTGATGATAGAGAGAACAAAGTGAAACGGGAAGAAACTTTGGAGCGAGAAAATTAGGCAAACGGCAAGAATCGCTGTTTGGTCGCTTTTTATGTCGAAGAAAATCGAGACCAAAGCGAAAATGAAGGCAAGAAGCTCGAAAATCCCGCAAGTGAGAGTCAAAGCGAAGCCGCTGTATTTCTGCGTCGGCTTGCTGACCTTTCCCGAATCGCTTACGGCTTGGTTGCAGACATTCTCTTTGCAACGCGAATAATTCGCATTTACGAATTTCAGGATATCATCGACCAAATCGCAGAGATTCTTAAGCAATTTCTGGGCGAGAGGGAGACATGTTTTGAGGCTATTTGCCATATTGGTCTCGAAATCGTATTTGATGAGGCGCTCAACCGAAGGGGCGGTTGCGCTTTGAATGAATTCGACAATCTTTTCGACCGCGTTTACGTAAGGCTCGACATCGCTTCCCTGCTGCACGACGTTCTTCTGCTCTTTCGTGGCTACCCCGAGCTGATCGAGCTTACTGAAAAGCCGATAAGCGACTTCGTAGCTCAAATGGGTGACCCCACTAGGATCATCATCAGACAAGTCCTCTTTCATGGTGCTTGCGATGATATTTGGCCATTTCGACAAATTTGACACAAAAGCATTTGGATTAAAAACGAGCGTCGTGATTTGATTGGAGAACCAGATGTTGACGATTTTCCCGAAATAGGTCTGCGGATAGCTATCGCGCAAATCGGCCAAGGCCGCGCTGACGCCATCATCGTCGTCATTGGCGACAAATGCCTCGAGACGCTGGACCATTTGCTCATAGGAACCGCGATTATCGGTCTGATGGGCCGCCGGTCCTTGGTAATAGTTATTGACTATCTGGTCATGGCTATCGATATTGACGTCGTTTTTGACTGGCTCGCTGTAGTGGCCAGCCGGGCAAACCATGCAGTTGGATGCCTCATCGTATTTAAGAGGCCTGCCACATGCAGGGCAATCAGCTCTATTTTTTCCCATCGCTATTTCCTCCTGGCTGAACTTCCAAAGAAGTCGCCATCATCCGTTTCGTAGCTTTTCGTATCAACCGCTTCAATCTTCTCCGATTGATGCGCTTTCAAAGCATTACCCATTTTGTTTGCGACATGAGCAAGCATCGAATAAGCGATGAAATAGGCCACAAGAGCCAAGAAATCGATGATTGAGGTGAGAATCCAATACCATTTCATGGCATCTTCACTCCACGGAATGTAATAAAGGATGAGGTTAACGAAAGGCAAAGCGAGAATTAGGAAACTGAGCTTAAGCTGCGGAAGGATCATAGCATCTTCGACGAAGCCGTCTTTGCGGTAAACCGAAACGACCCAGAATTCATGAGCGAAAATGGAAACGGCAAGGACTGCGTAAAACATGATGCACTTGAGGCCGACCGGGATAACTCCGCATCCGCCGAGGATGGCAAGCGGAATGCCGTAAATGGCGATGATGATGAGAATATCAATGATGAATAAACGGTTCTTGAGTTTCATATTTATTTGTTTAGCCTTTCCCCGCAGTTGGTGCAGAAATTCGCTTTCGCGTCCACCTTCGTGCCGCAATTAGGGCAGAATTTGAAGCCTGCTTGGGCGCCGCCATTATTCGCGACCGAGGCGCCAACCGCCCCAGCTTGGGCATTTTGCTGAAAACCTTGGGGGTTATTCTGATATCCGCCTTGCGTATTGTTTTGGTATCCTTGAGGGTTGCCCATCATGCCGCCGAAAGCGTTGAAACCCAATCCTAAGCCCATCATGCCAACCGCCGCTCCGCCAGCCGTCCCTTCGTTTTTCGACCAGGATTCGCCGATGTCGAGTTGGCGCTCGGCAATATGGCTTGTCCCCAAGACAGCCCATTCCCTGGCCTCTTTCAAAGCATTGAAATCTTCGTCCGGTATATTGATGGAAGCCGTATTGAAATCAGTGACCTCGAAGCCGTATTTCCTGAAGAAATCGTCGATGTCTTTGCTAACGCGCTCGGAAAGAACATCGGTTTGCGTTGCAATCTCAAGCGCCGGGATTTTATCAACGCGGGCGAGCTGACCTAGCCCCTTGACGACGGACTGCTGAACACGGTCATCGAATTTGCGACGGAAATAATCGAAGGTGACGATGTCGCCGCTTTCCATATTCCCAAGCACCATCTGGAGAAGGAATTGGGGATCGCGTAATCTGTAAATATAGGAACCATAGGCCCTTAAATGGACGACGAGTTTCGTTTCGGGGTCATCGACTCTCACCGCTTGGCCGGTTGACCATTCGGTGCTTGCGTTGACCGTCGTATTCACGAAATAAATCTGGAAGGGGTAGGCGCTGCCTCCATTGAAATCATTCACGAATTTCTTCAAGAACGGATAATTCTCCGTTGATAGGATCGTGACGCCAGGCTTGAATTCGCCCTCAATCTGACCTAAATGGACGCAGATGGCTTTTTGCCCTGGACCGACAATCAGTTTGCTCCGCGAGGAAAAATCATCATTGGGAAACCGGTAAACAAGCCAATCGTCGTCGTGCTTGGCTTCGAATGATACTACCTCTAGCATAATAGCCCCTATCTCGCGCCAATTTTGCGCGCAAAAAATTAAGATATATAAAAAGTTACACCCCCCCCCACTCAAATATCAAGCCTTTTTATACAAAACTCACGATTGTGACTAGTTTTATTCGCCATTAAGCCATTTTGCGCAAAAAGCTGATATAGCCGTTTTTGAATTCGCTGAAAGAAAAGAATTCGACCGAATCTTCATCGCCTTAGTAGCAAAAACGCATCCAAAATAGCCGATATAGCAATAAGGAAAAAAGATGTATCGCCCTAATCGACAAGGTTTTTGCGGAGATAATAGACGCTTATGCTTCTATTCATCTTGTAAGCCACATCGTGAAGCGTGCCTTCGAGAATGAACCCGTTACGTTCATGGAAGCGAAGTGAATTCCCATTTTCGCTCGTGATGATGGAAATGATATTCGTTATGCCAGTTTTCTTGGCTCTCTCCTCAATACTCCCCAAAAGCAGTTGCCCTATATGCTCATGAAGATGATCCTTATCTACATAGATGGATAAATCAGCCGTATGGCGATAAGCGCTCCGCTCATTGAATGTATCCAAATACGCATAGCCGATGATCTCATTCTTTTCGTTTTCATAAACGATGAACGGATACTTGCTTCTAATGGCACGGGTGCGCTTAAAGAAAGCGTCAAAATAGAGTTTTTCCTCTTCAAGAGTGAAACAAGTATGCTCGATATAGTGGTTATATATCTCTAGGCATCCCTTTACGTCTCTATCTTCCAAATCCCTGATCATATCCTTGTTCTCTTTGATGGCGATTATCCCACTTATGAAAAGAGAAAAGAAGCGACAAAAATCGTATATCTCTTTTCCCAAAGCGAAGGCAAGGTAATGCGGAATGGTCAAGATATCGCCTTCTTCGGAAATGTTGCAATCGCCGATTTTGAGCAACTTCGTCTTTCCATAGTGCTCAGGATGCCTCATCACCGTCTTACTCGATTTGGCGTTTCCGTTTCTTGCCTTCACTTCGACTAGAGTTGAAGATCCAAGATATGAGATAACAAAATCGATCTCCAGACCGCTTGTTTTGGCGAAATAGTACGGCTCAATGCCGGCTTTATATAACGAATCAAAAGCAATATCCTCGTAAATGGCCCCTTTCTCTTGACCCAATTCGCCTCTCAGAAAAGCGCCGATGACATCAAGACCGTAACTAGCCATCGCAATCCCTATATCTGTAGGGAAAAGTTTAAACCGAGACGGGATTTTGACACCCGCCAAAGGTAAAGACGGCGTTTCGAGATTATAGACTTTCTTTGCGATATGGGCTTGTTCAAGATATTCAATCGCGTCTAGCTTGTCGTACTCCCGACTTTTGCAGCTAAATCCGTGATTTGACGTTTCGATCGCCACAATCTCT
>CAVKAR010000045.1:0-12642 GCA_963654425.1 Lachnospiraceae bacterium | reverse complement strand
GGATTATACTTAAAAGCATGTTCACCCCTCTCCATCTCTACAGCGGTTTCTCCTTCCTCAAAAGCGGCTTGCCCGTGAAGAAAATCGCCCCCCTGGCGAAGAAAAAAGGATACAAAGGCGTCGGCATATCCGACTTATCCTCCATGAGCGGCTTCGCCCCCTTTTACCATTCTTGCCTCTCGATGGGGATCAAACCCTATTTTTTGATGGACGTATACCTGCTTGAGGGCACTTTCTCGCTTCTAGTGAAAAACGAGGAAGGCTACAAAAACCTCCTGAAGATCGAACTCGAGGATAAAAAAGGGAGGCTCGAACTCAAAACGCTCAAAGAGCATCAAAGTGGTCTGAGCATCATCGTAAACCCGGAAACGACTTTCCTGCATCGCGATTTCTCCGCTCAAGATAAAGAAAGTCTCGCCTCTCGCCTCGCCACGATGCTCAAAGGCCTCTCTTCCGTCTATATCGGGCTGCCTTATCTGCCGAAAGAAGAGGCGTTTGTCTCCTTCTTGCGCTCTTTTTTCTCTATCTATCCTTATCCCCTGCTCGCCTTCCCTTTCATCGCCTATGAGAAAAAGGAAGACGCCATCGTGACTTCCATCACTAACGCCATCGAAACCCATTCGACTATGGCGGAGAAGAAAAAAGAGGGCGATGCTTTTTTCCTCGATCAAGGCATCATCTCCTCTTATTACTCAAAAGAAGAGATCGAGAATAACGAGAGGCTCGTGAGCGAAGCGGAATTCGCTTATCTTCAAAAAAGAGGGAGCCTATTGCGTTATGAAACCCCAAAAGGCCTATCAAGCGGCGAATATCTCCGCCAACTCTCTTTCGAAGGGCTTTGCGAAAAAGGGCTAGAGAGAAAAGAAGAATACCTAAAGCGGTTCGAATATGAGCTATCGATCATCTCCGAAATGGGGTATGAGGACTATTTTCTCGTGGTCGCCGATTACGTATCTTACGCCAAAAGCCACGATATCCTCGTGGGCCCCGGCAGAGGCTCAGGGCCCGCTTCCTTGATCTCCTATTGCTTGAATATCTCGACCATCGACCCGCTAGAGAACGGGCTTCTGTTCGAGCGTTTCCTCAACAAAGAGAGAAAATCGATGCCGGATATCGACGTCGATTTCGCCGACGATAAGCGCGACTCCGTTTTCAGATATCTCCAGAATAAATACGGCGAAAGGCGCGTGAGCCGCATTTTGGCAAGCCAATGCATCGGGGCGAAAGAAGCTCTCCGCGACATCGGGAGAGTCTACGGATACGAGGAAAGGGAGATATCGCTCATCGTAAGCACCATCCATAACGACAAGCTCTCTCTCCGCGACGATTATAGGAAATCGCCCGAATTCAAAAAGCTCATCGACAGCGATCCGTATTATCTTGAAATCGTCTCTTTGGCCGCCAAAATCGAGGGTTTGCCTCGTCAAGCCGGGCTCCATGCGGCTGGCCTTATCCTCAACGAAGAGGAGCTCGAGGAAGCCCTTCCCTTGGATTATGCGGATGAGGTGGGATATATCGCCGACCTCGAGAAAGATTATCTTGAGGAGCAAGGGTTCCTCAAAATGGATTTGCTCGGCTTGAGCAATCTTTCCTATATCGAGAATATGCTTCGCCTCATCGAGAAAAAGGAAGGTAAGAGGATCCAGTTCGAGGAAATACCATACAACGATGAGGAGTCAATCGCCCTCATCAAAGAAGGCAAAAGGATGGGTCTTTTCCAAATGGAGAGCGAAGGCATCGGAAGAGCCATCAAAATCCTCGAGCCCACCACTTTCTCCGACATTGTCGCTTTAGAGGCCCTCTACCGTCCTGGCCCGATGGAGAATATCCCTCTTTACGCGCGGAGGAAAAAAGGGCTAGAGAAAGCAAGCTACCTAGATCCAGCCCTTGAAGATATCCTTCAAGAGACATACGGCATCATCGTCTATCAAGAGCAGATAATGCAGATCGTGGAGAAGATAGCCTCCTTCTCTTTGGGCGAGGCGGATCTATTTAGGCGCGCCATCAGCAAAAAAGACGCCGCGAAGCTATCTTCCCTCAAAGAGAGATTCATGAATGGCTGCCTATCGAACGGACGCGATAAAGCGACGGCCGAGAGGATCTTTTCCCTCATCGAGCGCTTCGCCGATTACGGTTTCAACAAGGCCCATGCCGTCTCATACGCGGTGCTCACCTGCAAAATGGCATATCTCAAAAAGCATTACCCAGCCCCTTTCTATTCCTCGATTTTGAGCGGCATGGGCATCGGGGAAGGCAAATTCATGAACACAATCGCGGAATTGAGGGGCTTTGGCATAAGCCTCAAATGCCCCGATATCAATCTCTCCGCCCTTTCCTATCAGATCGAAGGGGAGGATTTATACCTCCCTCTATCCTCGATCAAAGGGATTCCTGGCGCTTTTCTCTCCGCTTTGCTTGATGAAAGAAACGAAAAAGGGCCCTTCCTCGATTTGGCCGATTTCTCTTTGCGCACCCATAAATGCGGCTTGACTCTCCCTCTCCTCGTCCGCCTGATCGATGCCGGCGCTTTCGACAAGATGTATCCTTCTAGAGCGAGTTTGCGCGTAAGCGCCTACCGCTTCTATAGCTACAGCGAAATGATGGGCGGAGATGACAATATGACCCTCTTCGATCTAGGCATCGAAAAGCCGGAAATCGAGAAAAGGGATGATGATGCCTTGGATAATCTTGAAGCGGAATATGAAGCTCTCGGCATGATGGTGTCTGGCTCGCCTTTATCGCCTTATTCCTCTTTGCTCAAAGAAAAAGGCGCCATTCCTTTGGGAAAAGTCCAAGAGAGCTCTCGCCCCTTTTTGACGGCGGGCCTCATCTCCTCTTTGCGCGTGATAACGAATCGCAAAGGGCAGCAGATGTGCTTCATGGATGTGTATGATGAGGTATATAAAGCCTCTTTCACGCTTTTCTCTGACGCCTATAGCCTTTCTTTCCGTAGCTTAAAAGAAGGCAACATCGTTATGATATATGGGCACAAAGATTACAAAAAAGATGGCTTTTTGGCCGATAAAGTCGAGACTTTAGGAGAAAATGATCATGAATAAGATAATCGTTATCGACGGCAATAGCCTGCTCTTCAGGGCATATTATGCCACAAGCTATGGCGATAAATCCTCCATCATGAGGACGAAAGGGGGCACTCCCACCAACGCCATTTTCGCTTTTGCGAACATGCTTGCCAAGATTCTTTCCTCCTTTAAGCAGAATGAAGGCATCTTCATCGGCTTTGACAGCGACAAAGAGACTTTCCGGAAAGAGGAATTCAAGGATTATAAAGCCAATCGCGCGCCTTGCCCTGAGGAGCTTAAGCCCCAATTCCCTATCTCCCGCGAATTATGCGAGGCGCTCAATATCGTCTATTACGAAGAGCACGGGATCGAAGCTGACGATATATGCGGCACGGTGGCCAAAAAAGCAAGCGAGCAGGGATATGAGGTGCTCATCTACACCAGCGATCACGACTATCTCCAGCTCATTGACAAGAACATCAAGGTATCGCTACTGAAAGTCGGCTTGTCCAATATGGAATGCTATGACGAAAAGCACCTCTATGAGAAAACGGGCTTAACCCCGAGTCAAATCATCGACTACAAAGGGCTCCGCGGCGATACGAGCGATAATTACCCTGGCATTCCCGGGATCGGGGAGAAGGGAGCCATTAAGCTCATTCAAGAGTACGGAAGCTTCGAGAAAGTCATCAAAAACGCCGAGAAAGGCAACATCAAAGGCAAAATGGGCGAGAGAATCGTCGAGGGGAAGGAGCTTGGCTACGCCTCTTTCCGCCTTGCGCGCATCAAAACCGACGTCTCTTTGCCCTTCTCTATCGAGGATCTCGTCTACAAAGGCTATTCTTTCTCGTCGATGAATTCCTTTGCCCAGAAATACGAATTGAAGAGCCTCCCTTCGCGTCTCCCCATCTCCTTGAAGAAAGCCGATCCCTCTTCCATGAAAGTGGAAAGCGTCTCGAGCTTTTCGAGCATCGATCTCCCTGCGCACATCGGCATCGCCCTCGATATCGACTATTCCTCTTATCACGACAATAAGCCCCTGGGGATTGCCGTAGCGAGCAGTGATAAAACCTATTACGAATCATACGAAGACTTCAAAAAGGACGGGAAAATCAAGGAAGTACTCGAAAACGAGAATATCAAGAAAGCCTGCTACGACGGGAAAGCCACGATTTATTCTCTCTTCTCTTTGGGGATAAACATCAGCGGGATCGAAGACGATATAATGCTATCGGCTTATCTTCTCGACAGCGCTCTTTCCCCCACCCCGGAATACATATATTCCTCTTTCGGCGTGGATATCGGCGGAAAGAAAGACGAGACGATCTCCCTACTCTCCTTTGATGAGAGCAATCCCGAGAAAACGGGGAAAATGGCCTTTTACGCCCTCTACTTGCTCCCGAAAATCGAATCGAGCCTCAAAAGCGTCGACGCTTATTCTCTCTATAAAGAGCTGGAGATGCCTCTTTCGAAAGTCCTCGCCAAGATGGAGATAGAGGGCTTTCCCATCCATAAGGAGAAGCTTGAGGAATACGGGAAAATATACAGTGAGCGGAAAAAAGAGGCGGAAGAGGAGGTCTTCTCTCTCGCCGGTGAGCGCTTTAACCTCAATTCGCCGAAGCAAATCGCCTATATCCTCTACGAGAAAATGGCCTTGCCTCACGAAAAAAACGCCGGGACGAGCGTCGAGGAGCTCACCTCCATCAAGGATCAATCCCCGATCATCGGGAAAATCCTCGAATACCGGAAATACGCCAAATTATTGAGTACCTATATCGATGGGCTTATCCCCCATATCAAGGAAGACGAGAAGATCCATAGCTATTTCAACCAAGCCCAAACCACCACCGGAAGGCTTTCCTCCTCTTCCCCCAATCTCCAGAATATCAGCGCAAGGGATGAAGAAGGGAAGCAAATCAGGAACGCTTTCTATTACGATGACCCTTCCATCAAGCTGATGTCGCTCGATTACGGGCAAATCGAGTTGCGCCTCCTTGCCGCTTTAAGCGGCTGCAAACGCTACATCGATGTCTTCAATAATGGGCATGATGTGCACTCAGAGACCGCGCGCAGGATCTTCGGGCATGAAGAAGTGAGCGATTTGGAGAGGCGAAAGGCCAAAGCCGTCAATTTCGCCATCATCTACGGCACAAGCGATTACGGGCTGAGCCAGCAAATCGGCACCTATCCGCGCGAAGCCAAACGCATCATCGAATCGTTTTATTCCTCCTACCCCGAAGTCAAAGAATATCTAGGCAAGATTACCCATGAAGCCACCTCGACTGGCTATGTCACGACGATGCTTGGGAGAAGGAGGTATCTCCGCGACATCAATGATCCCAGTTTCGTGAAAAGGGAGGCCGCTAGAAGAGCGGCGCTCAATGCCCCGATCCAGGGCAGCGCGGCCGATCTCATCAAAATCGCGATGCTCAAGGTCGATAAATACTTAAGCGAGCGGAAGCTTAAGACGAAGATGGTCCTCCAAATCCACGATGAGCTCATTTTCGCGGTGCCGGAGGAGGAGATCGAAACCGTCTCCAAAGACATCAAGGAAATCATGGAAAATGCCGTGAAACTCTCCGTCAAGCTCGTGACGGAAGTGGGCATCGGGCGAAATTGGTACGAGGCTAAATGAGATGCCAGAGCTCCCGGAAGTAGAGACCGTCGTAAGGTCACTAAACAAATCAATCGTCGGCGAAACAATCGAATCCATCGATGTATATCGCTATAAAAACATCCTCAATGATGCCTCTTTTTTCGTCTCCTCTCTCCTCAATGAGACTTTCCGAAGCGTCAGCCGGAAAGGCAAATTCATCATTTTCCATCTGAGCAACGATAAAGCCATCATCTCGCATCTAAGGATGGAGGGGAAATACTATTTGGGCGATAAGAACGAGGAAAAAGGTAAGCATGATATCCTCCGTTATAACTTCCTCTCGGGCAAGACGCTCCGCTACATCGACGTCAGGAAATTCGGCATCATCGAATATCGGAAGGAAAGCGAGCTATATGACCGCCCTCCTCTCTCAAAACTCGGCAAAGAGCCTTTCGAAATCTCGCTAGAGGAGCTTAAAGAGGGCCTAAAAAAGAAGAAAGGCCCAATCAAAGAGGCGCTCCTTGATCAAAGCGTCATCGCCGGCATTGGCAATATCTACGCCGATGAGATACTCTACGCTAGCAGCATCTATCCGCTTAAAAGCGCCTCCTCTCTTTCCGATGAGGAGTTAAACCGCATCATAATTTCCTCTCGTAACATCCTGAAGGAAGCCATCGAACTAGGCGGGAGCACCATCCGCAGCTATCACCCCGAGAAAGGGAAAAGCGGGAAGATGCAGAATAGTTTGCAAGCATACGGCAAGGAAGGGGAGAATTGTCCCCGCTGCCATTTCCCCTTCAAGAAAATAAGCATCGGCGGAAGAGGGTGCACCTATTGCCCGCTTTGCCAAAAAGGGGACCGTCCGCTCCTAATCGGTGTCACTGGTCCCATCGCAAGCGGGAAAAGCACGGTGGCAGCTTATCTAGAAGAAAAAGGGTATCTGGTTCTCGATGCCGATAAAATCGTCGCCTCGCTTTACGAAAAGAAAGAGATTCTCGATAAAGTCTGCGATTTGCTTGGGGGGAAAGCCGTCGAAAACGGCAAACTCAACCGGACATATGTGCGTGAGCTCATTTCTATCTCGAGTGAGAAGAAAGCGGCCCTTGAAGGCTATATTTGGCCGCTCGTCTATAAAGAGATAGAGCGGAAAATCAAGCAAGAGAAGGATAGACGCATCTTGCTTGATGTGCCTTTCCTTGTCTCTTCCCCGCTCAGCAAATACCTAGACTGCCTAATCTATATCGAGGCTGATCCATCTATCGAGAGAGAAAGAATCGCAAAACGGGGCAAAGACCCGGATACTTCCTTGGCTTTGAATTCCTCTTTCCCACGCGAAGCATCAAAAAAGAAAGCGGACATCGTTTTGTCGGGCAACGGGAGCAAGGAGGAGCTTCTTGCTTCGCTAAAAGAGATAGATTACTTATAGATAAGTCTGCGCCCCGCCAGCAAGAATGAAGGGCTTCCCGCATTTTTTCGCAAGCAAGGCAGAGAGGCGCTTGGCCAAAACGGAAGCATCGCGCGAATAAGAATGCATCGCCTCGATCTCTTTATAGGAGAATTCGCTCACGAAGAGGGTGAAAAGATTCTTTTTGCTGCGGGCATTAAGGAGAGGCATAAGGAGCTGGTCGCGGACGTAATTGCTTTTGAATTCGTTCCCGAAAGAATCGAGGACGAGCATATCGACCTCGCTTAAAGAGGCCATCGAGGAATCGAAAAGCCTCTTGTTTTTGATGGCGAGGTTCTTCAGTTCGTCAAAGCGCTTCACGCAGTCTATATAAGCCACCCGATTGCCGTTTTTGATAAAACCGTTCATCGAGGCCACCGCCAAAGTGCTTTTGCCTACCCCGCTCTCCCCTTCTAGATACACCCAAGGCGTTTTGGCTTTGCCCTCAGTCAAGGCATCGGAGCATTTGATGGCGAAATCCATCGCGTCTTTTTTATTCGGCAACGCCTCAATGTTGAGGGAGAGCATATCATCCGAGAAATCGCGATAGAGGTAGCCGTTTTTGATTTTCTCTTTCTCCATCAAATATCTGCAGTACCCGAATCTCCTATTCAAGATCCCCGAATCGTCGATGAAAAGATCCATCGTATGGTAAAGAGGGGAAAGGGAGCATTCTTCCATCCCTTTGCAGCCCTTGCAGCATTTTTGGCATTCTTGATAGGTAAGGAAAAGCGGGATATTGCTCCTTAAGGCGGTTTCATCCACCCCGAGTTCTTTCATCTTGCTTTTGATGGATGGGTCAAGCGAAAGCTGCTTGAGCACCTCTTCAAGCGAATAGGAAAGCGATGGGCGTAACTTTGAGCTTGTTTCTTGGCTGCTTTTCATTTTCTCTCCTTCTTCGCGCGGGCGAAAATCTCATCGAACGAAAGGTTCGCATTTGGATTTTCGTTATCATTTGATACTTCTTTGTTTCCTTCATCATCGGATGTTTTCCCGCTTTGCTCTCTATCTTCGCTTTTATTCTCGGAATTGCGCTTCCCGCTCGTTTTCGAGAAATAGTTCCAGGCATCGATCGCGGTTTCGATATTCTCCCTCACCAAAGAGGCGGCGATTTTCTCGGCGTAGGCCTTGGGGAGAGCGTTGTTCTTCATCGAAAGCACATAGAAAACGAGAGCATTGGCCACTTCATTCGTTAAGCCCATCTCCAAAGTGAGCTCCTCGAGGAGAGAGGCGTCGCTTTGGGCGATTTTCTTGCCCTTTTGGAGACGAGAAAGAAACTCAATGGGGCGAAGGGATTGCATGAGGCGGATGGTTTTCGCAAAGCCGCTGTCCCCTTTCACCGGCACTTTGGCCTTCGCACTCTCTTTGGATGGCACTTTGAGATAATCGAAGCGCACGTTCTCCTTGCATAGGCGCATGAGGTTTTTCTTATCCAGGCGCTTATTGATAGGGTTAGAGGCAAGGAAGGAGGAATTGCAGAAATCGGCAAGGGATTCCTCACTATAGCCGTATAAGGCTTTGACCCTGGAGATATAATTCAGCTCATCTTGGGAAAAGCTCCAAGCGCTGTATCTATTATCGATCTTCTTGAGCGCCTCCAAAAAAGAGGCGAAGGAGAAATCGGTCTCGACTCTGTTTGAGAGCTTCCCGCCGCTAGAAAGGACGCTATTGATGTAGCGCTCATCGTTAAGATCAGGGGCGAAGTATCGGAGGAAATCCATCGATACGTTCGCATATCCTTCCGGTTTCTCGTCGAAACGGTACTTTTTGGCGAGCTTTTCGCTATCTTCCCTCCCGATATATTTCTCCAAAGTGCCCGCAAAAAGAGGGTCTTCGAAAAAGGAGAGAGGGGAAAGAGGGGCGTAAAGGCAATAAGAGAAGAGGCGGCATTTGGGAGTTGAGCCCAGATAAGTGGCAAGTAAGCCCGTTGCCTCCAAGGCGCTAGAGGCGGCAACGAACTCGCCGACGGAAAAGCCGGTATCGCGGAGGAGCTTCTCGTGAGTCGCCAAGCCAACGTTATCCCTTTCGAAAAGCGCGAAATATATGGCGATGGCCTTCCCTCCGACCAAAGGCATATACAAATCGAGGGCGACGCGGCGGTCGAAATCGCTCAAAGGCGATAATTTTCTGATCTCGTATAAATCGTTGAGGGCCAAATCGGTTTTCATCGTGCGGTAATTCTAGCACCCTTGCCCCGCCCTTGTACCCCTTTTTCGCCTCTATCCGCCCTTACTGGCGCCCTTTTCGCCCCTAAAAGGGGCAAATCGCGCGCTTTCACCTTTATAGAAAGGAAAAAGTGGTCCATAATATCAACGATTTTGCTGAGGAAACAATATGATTAAAAGAATTGGCATCTTGACCTCCGGCGGCGATGCCCCGGGAATGAACTGCGCCATCCGCGCCGTCGTGCGCTCTGGGATGAGCTATGGGCTTGAGGTATACGGGGTATACGATGGCTACCGCGGACTCGTCGAAGGCAAGATCGAGAAGCTCGACCGCGATTCGGTCAGCAATATCGTCAATCGCGGCGGCACGATCCTCCGCACCGCCCGCCTTCCGGAATTCAAGACGGAATCGGTCAGAGAAAAAGCGATTGAGCAATTACGGAAATTCGGCATCGAGGCGCTTGTGGTCATCGGCGGAGACGGCTCCTATATGGGAGCGAAGAAGCTCACCGAAATGGGCATCAACTGCGTCGGTCTCCCGGGCACCATCGATAACGATATCGCTTCTACCGACTACACCATCGGCTTCGATACCTGCCTCAACACGGTCTGCGACTGCGTCGACAAGATCCGCGACACGACCGAATCGCATGGAAGATGCGCGATAATCGAAGTCATGGGGAATCACTGCGGGGATGTCGCTTTATTCAGCGGCCTTGCCGAAGGGGTCGATATGATCCTCACCCCCGATCACCCAATCCCGGAAGAGGAGATTTTCCGTTCTCTCAAAGAGATGCATGAATCCCACATCGATCGCCGCGCGATCGTCATCGTGAGCGAAAAACTATATCCGGATATCCACGAATTCGCCAAACGCGTTCAGGAAAACACGGGATACGATACTAGAAGCGACGTCCTCGGCCATGTCCAAAGGGGCGGGGCCCCAAGCGCCTTCGACCGCGTTTTGGCCGCAAGGATGGGGGCTTATGCCGTGGACTGCATTTGCGAAGGGAAGGGTGGCATCTGCATCGGCATCGTCAATAACAAAATCGTCGATTACGACATATATGAAGCCTTATCTCTCCCTCGTGATAAGCACATCTCCCTCCTCCGTCTCATCGACTTGCTCAAATAAGGAAAAAACCTATGTTTTTGATCACTGATAAGAAAACGAAGATCGTCTGCACGATCGGACCTGCCTCCGACACCCCGGAGATGCTTTATGACCTCTATAAAGCCGGCATGAACGTCATGCGCGTCAATTTCAGTCACGGAACCCATGAAGAGCAGCTCGAGAAAATCAATATAGCCCGCTCCTTCGAGAAGAAATACGGGATATATCTTCCCGTCGCTCTCGACACCAAAGGCCCCGAACTAAGGACTGGGTATATGGAAAACGGCAAAGTCGAGGTCAAAAAAGGGCAAAGCATGCGTATCTCCATGGTCCAGATGATAGGGAACAAAGAGAAATTCTCCTGCTCCTACCCCGGACTCTATGACGATGTCAAAATAGGCGATGTGATCCTCATCGACGACGGCAATCTCGAAATGGAAGTCACGGGTAAAGACGAAAAGAACCGCGAAATCGTCGTAAAAGCCCTCAATAACCATTACATCAAAGACCAGAAAGGCATGAACTGCCCCTCGAGCCACTTATCGATGCCTTTCATAAGCGCGCGCGATGAGGAAGACCTCAAATTCGGCTGCGAGCAGAATGTCGACTGCGTTTTCGCCTCTTTCACCCGCCGTCCCGAGGATATCCTCGATTTAAAGGCAGTGCTCGCCAAATACGGTAATCCAAATATCCCAGTCATCGCCAAAATCGAAAACCCGGAAGGGGTCGAGAAAATCGAAGAGATCATCAAAACGGGAGACGGAGTCATGGTCGCCCGCGGCGATTTGGGCGATGAGATACCACCTCAAGAAGTGCCTCTTGTTCAAAGGAAAATCATCAAATTGTGCCGCAAATACGGGAAGCCGGTCATCACCGCGACCCAGATGCTCGATTCCATGACCACCCATCCTCGCCCCACGCGAGCCGAGGTGAGCGATGTGGCCACCGCAATCGATGAAGGAAGCGACTGCGTGATGCTCTCGGGGGAGACGGCAAGCGGAGCCTACCCTGTTGAGTCGGTTGCCATGCAAAGCGCCATCAGCAGCGCGATGGAGCGCGAACTCGACTATGAAAAGCTCGCGCGCGAAGCCTATGAGACGAGCGAAGCCACGAATAATGACGCGATTGCAAACGCCATCGCCAACACCGCTCTTCTCATCAAAGCGAAACTTATTATCAACTTCTCCCAAACCGGCAATAGCTCCAAGCGCTTATCGAAAGCTCGCCCCTGCTGCCCCGTGATATCCGTCACCAATAACCGCAAGGCCTGCTTAGAGTCAGCTTGGTATTGGGGGCTATACAGCGTTCTCATCAAAACGCCGATGCCCGACTTCATCGAGGAGATGGAGGCTAAAGCCCTTAAGGTGGCGCGCGATCTCGGACTACAGCAAGGAGATCAAATAATTCTCGCGGGCGGTACCCCGACGGGCGTAGGCCAAACCAACTTCATGCGCATCCTCACCGTCAACAAAGTCGAGGATCTCGATTAAAAATATAAAGATATAGGCGCCTTTGGCGCCTTTTCTTTAGCTCACGCGTTACCATGAATGATTCACGCCATAATCTCCGCCAAATTCCGCAAATTATTGATGTCATCTTATATCTTTTTTGTGGTTTTCACTAATTGTTAAAATTGAATTAAAATCGATGGATACTTTTATTTTGCTATTTTTTCAGTGGTCCCAAGGAAACAAACGAAAATATACTTCCAATAATCAAAAAAGAGGCTAGCGCTACCGTCAAACAAATTTCCGCAATCACTGGTCGTTCTACAAGAACAGCGCAAAGAGCAATCAAAATCCTGTCAGAGCAAGGCGAGCTTCAACGAGTTGGCACAAAAGGCGGATATTGGAAAATCATCGATAATTGAAAGAGAGAGGCAAAATAACGTAACGTTCACCTTCAAATCCTTTATTTTCAAGTTCCTAAAATTTAAACCGGCATAAGAAAACTACTGCTTCTGCGTTTTTAAAATGGATTCGATTTTTGTGCTTATTAAGCATTGATTTTTGTCAATCTCGTAGCAAATTCAGTGGGATAACATAAATCCCATCAGCCCTTTTATACGCCATACCTGCCGCTGTGATTACCGCTTTAAAAGCGGGCCTAGGATAGCTCTCGTCAAGTTTATCGACGAACATATTGAGTTTTTTTGCGCCATCTTCGATCGCCTCTTTGCCGCCCAATTTGATCTCAATCGGCGCCCATCTGCCATCTTCAAGGTGAATAACGGCATCGCATTCTAAACCATTCCTATCCCGATAATGCCTGATGCTGCCAGCCAAGGTATCGGCGTATAC
>CAVKAR010000044.1:0-13288 GCA_963654425.1 Lachnospiraceae bacterium | reverse complement strand
ATGGCCTGTCGATTTTCGAAATACCAACTAATACCAACTCAGATTTTAAAGAGCCAAAGAAAAAGCCATGGACCCCTCGGGCGCCCATGGCAATCGACCCTTATTTATTTTCGAGTTTGTTTTCTACTTGGATGACGCCGTATCCGCCATCAAGACGCTTATAGGCCACCGATACCTCATCGTCATCGCTATCGAGATAGATGAAGAAACTATGCCCTAACGCCTCCATGCGGGTAATCGCATCATCCAGCGTCATCGGATTCAAATAAATGCTCTTTGTCCTTACAACGACGTCATCTTCTTCCGCTTCATCCGCTCCTTCGAAGTTCTCGAGGGCAAGAGACTTCCCAAGGCCGAGTTCGTTTTTGTTGCGGCTCATCTTCGTCTTGAGTTTGCGCATTTGATCCTCGAGCTTGTCAATCGCTAAATCGACGGCGGCATAAAGATCGTTGTTTCTGACTTCCGTGCGGAAATCCATTTCTTTCGTGAAGATGGTGATTTCGACTTTGGCCCCTACTTTATAAGCACTTACGACAGCACGGCAAAGCACATCGTCATTAATGACAAAATACTTGTCCATTCTGCTCAATTTCTTTTGAATGGTGTCACGAATAGAATCGGTGACTTCGATGTTTTTCCCGATGATTTGGTACTTCATTGGTTATGTCCTTCCTTAAGGGATATTCCCTTGTAACTCCATTTTAGCGAAATTCTGGTTTTCGACAAGATATATGCAAAAAATAATTAGTGTTTATCGAATGTATTTTTTAATTGTAAATCAATTTCCAAAAAAGAATTCACGAAGAGCGGAGACTTTATCCAAGTGTTCCCAAGGCAAATCGAGATCGGGCCTTCCGAAACATCCGTAATTGGTGGTATCGCTATAGCGGAAATTTGGCTTAGTCAAAGAGAACTGCTCGATGATCGAACCGGGTCTAGCATCAAAGAAACGATCGATCGCTTCCAATATCCTCTCATCATCAACATGCCCAGTGCCGAAAGTCGAGACGCCGACGCTCATCGGTTTAGCGACGCCGATGGCATATCCCAATTGAATCTCCAAGCGATCGGCAACTCCACTCGCGACAAGATTCTTTGCGATATAACGAGCGTAATAAGAAGCGCTGCGGTCGACTTTTGAAGGATCCTTTCCGGAGAAAGCTCCGCCGCCATGCCTAGAAGCGCCTCCATATGTATCAACGATGAGTTTGCGGCCCGTAAGTCCTGTGTCGCCAGCCGGACCGCCGATCACAAAGCGGCCAGTCGGATTAATGAGAATATCAAAATCGGTATTGAGATTGAAAGATTCGGCAACCGGAATCATGATTTCGTTTTTGATGTAATCTTTGAATGATTCGAAGTCGATGTCGGGATTATGCTGAACGCTCATAAGCATAGCGGCGATTTTAGTGTTATTTGGATCGGTATAATCAATCGTCACTTGGCTTTTCATATCAGGGCGAGCGCCGATGAATTTTCCTTCTTTGCGCAAAATCGTGGCTTTTCTTACAAGTTTATGAGCAATCGAGATAGGAAGAGGCATATACCCGCTTGATTCGTTGGTGGCATAGCCGAACATAATGCCTTGATCGCCGGCGCCTTGTTCCATCTTGTCGCCTCTATCTACCCCCAAAGCGATATCAGGGGATTGCTCTTTTACGCGGACATCGATTTTGCAGCTATCAGCGCCGATGCCAAGTTCTGGGGATGTATAGCCGATTTTGCGCAAAACATTACGTGCAATCGCTTCATAGTCAACTTTGGCAAAACTCGTGATTTCACCGCCGATCAGGATATATTCGGTTGTGGCGAAAACCTCACACGCCACATGCGCATTGGAATCGAGTTTGATGATTTCATCCAAAATTGAATCCGCGATTAAATCGCAAACTTTGTCTGGGTGCCCTTCCGCCACCGATTCACTGGAAAACAGTACCTTTTGTTGTTTCATATTTACCTCACTTGACGAAAAAACCTCCCACTTGAGCGGAAGGCTGCCAAGCTATCCCAAGAGCGTCGTTCCTAGAGTGGGTCTAGGCTATAGGCAAGCACTTACCTCGTTTTTTTAGAGGAGTTGCTAGCGATCTTTTTGAGCCTATCTTAATCGCTTCTTGACGTTCTCTTTTTCGTCGCGCCGATATGATAGAGCAATCTCTTTCGATAAACAAGAGCTATAACCAAAAAAAGGGGTTATACCCCTTTCTTTGAAAATGCGCTTAATCGTTTTGAAGTGCCTCTAAAGCCTTGATGGCGTGAGAGATCTGATCAGGGCACGAGGTGGAGCGATGCCCGCATTTAATGCCTTTGAGTTTTTCTGCGGCATCATCCAGTTTCATGCCGATCAGCAAGGCCGAGATCCCTTGAAGATTGCCGTTGCATCCTCCGATGACCTTGAAGCCTTTGATAATGCCATCCTCGTATGTGATGATCATCTCGCGAGAGCAGACGCCTTCAGGGGTATAATGAAATTCCTTCTCCATATCTTATTTGACTATAACGCCAAGCACCGGCTCTTTCCCCCCAGCGTTAGCGGCATTGCTCTCATCGGTATCGATGTGCATATTCAAATGATAGTTCGGGGAAACCCGGATGACAGTATCCCCAAAAATCGTCTCGCGCCCATTTCCTTTGATCAAAACGCGCACGATATCGCCGTTTTTGACGCCAAATTCCTCTGCGTCTTCAGGAGTCATATGGATATGTCTTTTGGCAACGATGCATCCTTCTTCCAAATCAAGGCGTTTGCCGTTTTCAGGATTCACTATGGCGATCGGGGCGCTTCCTTTTGTATCACCCGATTCGCGAATGGGGGCGTTTACCCCTAAAGTTCTGGCGTCGGTCAAGGAAATCTCCACCTGGTTTCCCTTTCTCACCGGGCCAAGGATCGATACGCCATTAATGGCTCTTTCTTTCCCGGTTTTCGGATTGACTGGGCCAATGAGATTCAATCTCGTAAAGCTCACGAATTGGCCTGGCTGGGAAAGAGGGGCGCGAACCTTAAGCTCAGCATGCTCTCCATCTTTCGCATCAAGCAAATAATCAAGCGCCTCTTGCGTCACATGAACATGACGAGCGCTGGTTTCGACTACGAATGTTTTCTCTTCCATTGGATGTCTCCTCGTTAATAACGACGATATTATAGAGCCCAAATCTCGCTTATGTGCAAAAAACGCCTCTTTTCGCAGCAAAGCCAAGGATCTCAATGCTTTCCTATCCTGCTTTTTTCCATAAGAAAAATAGATGTTTTTTCCTCTACCCATTAAAGAAGAAAGTGGATAAACTAGCCTCGAAAAAAGGAGGATATCCCATGAATATCGAAGACAATGAAGAAAATATGGAAGATAACACTCCTATAGAAATCGAGACCAGCGAGGAAATCAATGTCAAAAAGGTCTCCGCTGAGGAACTTGAAAACGCGATTGTTGCCCATAATAGAGGCAAGCTGAAGGAGATTTTCGAAACAGTTCCAGATATCGATATCGCAGAAGCGGCCGAAGAGCTTGACATAAAAACGCTCATCACTCTTTTCCGCGATGTGCCAAGTGAATCTAGCGCACCGCTTTTCGACGAATTGAGCCAAGACAAAAAAGAAGAGCTCGTGAGGGCAATGACGGACAAAGAGCTTGTCGCCCTAATAAACGAGCAAGCGGCTGACGACGTGACTGATGCCGTCGGCGATATGCCTGCAAATCTTGCAAGAAGGGTTTTGCGCCTTGCGAGCAAAGACATGCGTGATGATATCAACGTCCTCCTGAAATACAAACCAGACACGGCTGGAGCTATCATGACAACGGAATTCCTTGAATTCAAGCAAGGGCAAACTGTCAAAAAAACCATTGAGGAAATACGCGCGAAGGGCAAAGACGCTGAGACCATCTACACCATTTTCGTCCGCAACGAAAAACGCAAATTCGTCGGCACCGTAGACTTAGACGATCTTATTTTCTCTTCCGAAAACGAGAAATTGATGGACATCATGAATAAGGATGCGCCATCTTGCCACGCTTCGACCGACAAAGAGGAAGTCGCCAATATGTTCAGACGATATGACCTCAATGCCATGGCTGTTTTAAACGATGACGACTGCTTGATCGGCATTGTTACAGTTGACGATGCGGTTGATGTAATCACCGAGGAAAATAACGAAGATATCGCCCGTATCTCGAAGATGGAACCGACTGAGAAGCCCTATATGGAATTGACAATCTGGGACAATGCCAAAAAATGCTTCCCTTGGATTATCGGCTTATTGATTTTAGGGACCTTCACCACCATGGTCTTGAATAGACTTGAGACCCAACAGATTTTCCAAAGCCTTCCCATCCTGATTTCCTTCGTCCCTACTTTGATGGATACGGGCGGGAATGCCGGAGGACAAACCACAGGGATGATGATCCGTTCCTTGGCGATGAAGGAGTTTTCGCCGAAAGAAACCGCAAAAGTCCTTTGGCGTGAATTCAAGAGTTCCATCCTCATTGCCGCTTTCGTAGCCGTTTTCGCCTTCGTGTGGATAACATTGGAAGAATACACCGGGATTGTGAGCGTCGGTTCGATTACCGATATGAACGGAACGCAATATGACTTCAGCAACTATTCTCTATGGACGGGGCTCGTTTTCACAGGCCCTCTTGCTGGGGAATTCGCCATTCACGCTCTGACTTTTTCCGCTCTAGTGGCTTTGACGATGTTTGCGGCAATAAGCGTTTCCAAAGTCATCGGGACGCTTCTTTGCATGGGCGCGGCGGCAATAAAAAAAGATCCGGCTTTGCTCGCTCAGCCACTTCTGACGACCGTCATGGATGTGACAACGCTTCTTATCTATTTCGCGATGGCTTGCCTATTCTTCCCGAAGTTCGCATAAATCGCGATTGCAAAAGAACGATTCGATAACTATAATTCATTTCGCCGCGGGAATGGCGGAAATGGTAGACGCGTACGTTTGAGGGGCGTATGAGGCAACTCATGCCAGTTCGATTCTGGTTTCCCGCACCATTGAATTGTTGGCTGATCAAATGATCGGCCTTTTTCTTTGTCGAAGATAAAATGCGTTACGCAATTTTATATATCCTTATATAATACGGAACTATGGGGAACCTAATCGACTATTTGTCATGGAGAGGCGATATTGACTTTGAGTCCATGCCTTTTTGCGACATGGATTCAATGGTCCTTTGCGCAATTAGCTACATCGATTTTTCAAGCGTGCTCAAGAAAGAGGATAGCCTTACTTTAACGGAAGCCGTCAAGCGACTAAAAGAAAAAGAAACACCACGTTTTTTGGCGTTGGATTACCCGTTCAAAAAAGACCTTTACGCTCGCTTTTTGAACGCAATTTTATCTAGTAATCGTTTCAAAAACCTCGCAATTCACGACTATGTTGATATTCATGACGAGAATTTGACAACGCAGTTTTCTGCGATTGCTTTCACTTTGATGCCAGAGGTCGAGGCAATCGCTTATCGCGGAACCGACGAATCGCTCATTGGATGGAAAGAGGACTGCATGCTTTCTTTCATGAAAGCGCCATGTCAAGAGCACGCTCTAGCATATCTAGAAGAAGTGCTTGCCAAGGCTAGCAAAGCCTATGTAATGGGGCATTCAAAGGGAAGCAATCTCGCTTTGTTCTCAACCTTGAATGTTTCCGACGATGAGCTGAGCAAAATAGAGCGCATTTACCTTTTGGATGGGCCTGGCCTTTCAAAAGACGTTTTCCCTGAGGTTACCACGCATAGGATCGATGGCAAAGTAAGGGCGTTCGAGCCAGAATACGACGTAGTCGCCAAAATATTCAAGATGGATTTCTCCTCGACGACGATTCTCAAAAGCGATGAAGAAGGGATCATGAGCCACGGCATCCTCAGTTGGCAAATCGCCAATGGAACTTTCCTAACAGCCGAAAAAAACGATCCGAGCGCCATTTGGATACAAAAGACCTTGGACTCCCTAATTGAGAACTTAACGCCGAAGGAAAAAGAATCGTTCGTCAACACGATGTTCGACGCCCTTTCGAAAAACGGAGCCAAAACGCTCTTCGAACTTGGCAAGAACCCAACCAAAACTTTCGAAACTGTCTTGTTTAAGACATTCCATATTTCCCGGAAAAACAAAAAGGCAAGAAACAAAATAGGCCTTTCTCTTATTTTTGGCACATCCATCAAAGATTTGAAAGGTATCCAAAAAATATCGGATTTCCTTCTCAGCAACGTTTTTTATGGACTAGTGATGATATTCTTCGGAATAGTGTTTTTAGTCATCCCTCGTTCAGCTCTCCCTATCGCGGCTGTCTCAATCGTGAGCATCTTGTTGGCTCTCGAACTCATTTCATGCGTTTTTTATCTCGTAAAATCAAAATGGAATTTCAAAACAGAGAAACTGCGTTTGTTCTTCTTGTTGTGCTCAGCGATTCTCTATGCTGCTTTGTGGGCAAGGGAAGGCAATATCGAATTTTTTGGCAATTGGCTCTTTGGCGGGTTTTTCCTACTCTTCGCCATTTTGATGTCGTTTTCGCTCGATAGAACAAGAAAAAAGAGCCTTTTCGACTATATATGGAACATCACTGAAATAGTTCTTTATTTTGCAATCGGCTGCTACATTCTTCTTGCTCCTGAGCAATTTTTGGCCATCGGGACTTTCGCGACCGGCTGCGTTTTGATTACCGATGGAGCCATTAAGATAATCCGCTAAAAAGGTTTTCGTTAAGGACGCTAGGCATTTTTGCTATATTAATTCATCGTATGGCCTTAATCAGTGTCGAAAACCTAACATACAACTACAGTGACAAAGAGCTTTATAAAAAGGTATCTTTCAAGATCAATCCTGGCGAGCATTGCACTCTAGTGGGCGTGAACGGCTCGGGAAAAACGACCCTTTTGAATCTTCTCGTCGGAGAGCTATTGCCAGATGAGGGCAGAATAATCTGGGAACCCCATGTTACGTATAGTTATTTGGATCAGCAATTGAAAGTCAAGCAAGATGTGACGGTCAGCGAATATCTATACGGAGTCTACGACGATCTCTTCAAAAAAGAAAAACTGATGGAGAAATACTATGAAGAGGCCACCACGAGCGAAGACTTCGAAAAACTCCTCGCGAAAGCCGAACGCATCCAAAATGAGCTGGACGAGGCTTCTTTTTATGCTTTGGAGGAGAAAGTCGGCCGCCTTGTCGATGGATTAGGCTTCCCGAAAGACCATTTGGAAATGCCGCTTCATGAATTATCCAGCGGGCAAAGAGAAAAAGCCTACTTGGCGAAGATGCTCCTCGAGGAGAAAGACGTGCTTTTGATGGATGAGCCCACAAACTTCCTCGATCAGAGCCAAGTGAACTGGCTAAGCTCGTATTTATCAGCATACCCAAAAGCCTTCCTCGTCGTAAGCCACGATCAGGAATTCCTCCGAAAAATCGCCGGCGTTGTTTTCGTCTTAGAGAACGGGACCATAACAAGATACAAAGGTGATTACGATCATTTCTTGCTGCAGCATGAACTGGACAAAGAACAATATGCGAAAAATTACGAAGCGCAGCAACGCTATATAAAGAAAGAGGAGACTTTCATCGCGAAGCATATCGTGAGGGCCACTTCTTCAAGAGCCGCGAAAAGCCATCGCGCAAGATTATCGCATCTAGACGTAATGGAAGCTCCTCAGAAAGAAGAGGGAAAAGTCCATTTCCTTTTTCCTTTCACTCACGAAGTAGGCGAGCTTCCTTTGAAGGTCGAAATGCTCAATATCGGCTACAAAAAGCCTTTGCTTAATCCGATTTCCTTTGTTTTAAAACGCGGCGAGAAAATTGCCATACTTGGACAAAACGGCGTCGGAAAAACGACTTTTCTGAAAACGATTTTGGGTATCATCCCGTCTTTGGGTGGGGCATATGCTTGGTTAGAAGGAACCAGCATCAACTACTTTAGCCAAGATGAGAAAATAGACCTTTCCTTAACCCCTTTTGAGTACATCCGTTCTCTTTACCCATCTTTGAGCAATACGCAGGTCAGAAGCGCTCTTGGCGCAGTCGGAGTCAAGAAAGAGCTCGCAATCAGAAAAATGAGCGAGCTATCCGGAGGCGAGGTCACAAAGGCAAGATTTGCCGCAATGACATTAAAGAAAACCAATTTTTTGGTGCTTGATGAGCCAACCAATCATTTAGATCAGAAAGCGAAGGACGCTCTTTTCGAGGCGATAGAGTCTTTTCCTGGCGGGGTCATCATCGTCAGTCATGAAAAGGATTTCTACGACGGGCTCGTTGATTATGAGCTCTATTTCTAGTTTAAGCGCTCTTTCTTGCGAAAACCGAGCATGACGAATATATAGTGATATAAAGCGCGCCTTCTCCAATATTCATAACCGAGCAAATCGCTATTGTATATGGCGACTATCCTTCGATAGTTTCTATTTAAATCCGCTAAAAACGAAGTCATTGTTTCATAATCGCTGCCAGCCTTTATCCAGCTATTCGAATCAGCCTTGAAACGCAATCTTTTTTCTAGTCTTTGAAGCGTATCACGATAATAGGCGACATCGGCTTCCTTAATGCGGCCGTTTTTCAAGGCTGCCGCATCTCTAACGCATTGAAGGTCTTCTTCATCGTATTCCATTTTTGCATCGCGATAATAGGAATCCAAAGCAAGCAGAACCTCTTTTTTCTCATTGAAGACAATCGAAATAGCGACAATGCGCTTATTGATTTTCTTTTTGAATGAGTGAAGCAAAGCAAAACAATAGAAAAAACCAATAATGTAGATAACGATAATTATGGTGATTATCAAAGCTGAGATGCGCAAAAACATAACGGCATCTATTCTATATCGTCTCAGTTCCTTTTTGGGAAAATAACGATTTTGTTTTTACTGGTACTTTTGAAAAAACCTCACAAAAAAGCCATTTTTAGTGCGAAATTTGACGAAAACGCAAAAGAGTTTTACACTTGTAAATCCTTTAGGAGGAAAAACGATGCCAAAAAAACCGATTGTCGCAATCTGCTACGACTTCGACAGCACTCTCGCGACAAGCGATATGCAAAATTTCGGTTTTATCCCAGCGATGGGCATGACTCCGACTGAATTTTGGGGAAAAACCACGGAGCTGAGCGAAAAGACCGGTTTAGAAAGAACGCTATCCTATTTATATATGATGATGAGGACCGCCAAAGAAAAAGGCATCAAGATGACAAGGGAATGGATGCGCGAAATGGGCAAGAGCGTGCAATTTTTCCCAGGTGTCGAAGAATGGTTCTCGCGCATTAATTCTTTCGGGAACGAACTAGGCATCAAGGTTGAGCATTATCTAATTTCAAGCGGCAACAAAGAAATCGTTGAAGGTTGCTCTATAGCCAAAGAATTTCGAGCTCTATATGCTTGCGAATATCTCTTCGATTCGGTGAGCAAAGAGCCTATTTGGCCAAAGCAAGTCATTAATTACACCCAAAAAACCCAATACTTTTATCGAATCAGCAAGGGCGCATACGACTTAAGCGATGATGTGAGCGTAAACGCCAAAACCCCGCTTCATCGCATTCCGTATAGCAATATCGTCTATATAGGAGACGGAATGACGGATATCCCAGCCATGATCATTGCCAAAAACAACGGTGGAAAATCAATCGCGGTATACGGAAAAGGAAAAGAAGGAAAAGTCCAGGATTTATATCGCGATGGCCGAGTCAATTACGTTTGCCCAGCCGATTATCGAGAGGGCAAAGAGCTTGATAAAGTCATGCATCTCATCATCCAGGGTGTTGCCATCAACGAAACTCTTGGGAAAAGAGAAAACAAAAGCAACAAATAAGGAAACAAAAAACGCCGGCAGAAATCGCTCGGCGTTTTTTGTTCCTCTTTCTATTTAAACCAGAACGGATAGTCAAACAGGATGATGAAAACGATATCAAGAATCCAGCCGACAGTCCCGCCAAAGAAAATCCAGAGAATGCCAAGCACGAGTTCAAGCACATTGTTATGCTTTACGGCCTTGAGAATTCTCCAAATCGCCCAGGAAATATCGAGGATCGAAATGCAGAGCACGAGCTTCAGCCATTTCGGGTTCTTTTCCATCCATTTGATATATGAATCCATAGCGCACTTCCTTTCTTAGGAAAAGAATACTACGAGAGCGTAGATAATTACATAGCAGGCGCATGGGAATTGTCTATAGCGGAGCGATTAATGGCTCCGCTACCTTGTGCTTAAAGTGTGCTAAGATAGTGCCTGCATGGAAAAAGAGACGGCTATCGCCATATTGCTTATGGCTGGGAAGGGCGAGCGATTTAATTCTCCTCTTCCGAAACAATTCATAAAAATGGCTGGGCAAGAGCTTTTTCTTTATGCCGCGAAAGCCCTTGAAGCATCGGCTTTAATTTCTTCTATCGTTTTCGTTGTGCCAAAAGGCTATGAAAAAATGGCCGAGACGATTATCGAAAATAGCGGGTTAACAAAAAACGGCGGTATCATAACCGGTGGAAAAACTCGCCAAGAGAGCGTTTTTATCGCCCTTTCGTTTTTATCCAGCAAGCATATTGACGAGGAATCCATCATTTTGATTCATGATGGCGATAGGCCGAATATATCCGAACGCATGATCGAAGAAAATATCAATGAGGTCAAGAAAAACGGCGCTGCTGCGACAGCTATCGCCATGAGCGATTCGATCGCAATGAGCAAAGACGGTTTCATCGATTCCTATCTTGACCGCACAAAGATTTATGCTCTTCAAACCCCTCAGACATTTCGTTTTTCTCTTCTTTTTGAAGCGGAAAATGAAGCAAGGCTTAAAGAAAAGCTCTATACTGATGAAGGTTCGTTGCTCTTAGGAGAAAAAGGAGTGCCGCCCGTTATCGTAAATGGCGAAAAAGGCAACATCAAAATAACGGAGCCGTTCGACGAAACCATCTTTCTAGCAAAATGATTATGCATAAAGTCGGTGATATAACAGAAGGAACGATCGTGCGTGTTTATCCTCGCTACGCCATTATTCTTTTCGATGATGGCGAAACAGGGTTGCTTCACATATCTGAGGTAAGCAAGAAATTCATTTTGAATTTGGCAACATCTGTGCCTGTTGGCAGCATCCATAAAGTAAAAATCATGGAAATAGACGAAAAGAATCATTCCATTCGCGTCTCTAAGAAAAAGGTTGGAGATAGTTACGCCAGGCACTACTACAAAAAGAAGAGAATTTCTCCTAATGAAGTAGACTATTCGGCTTTACGCGATAATTTGGCAAAATGGGTAGAAGAAAGCATTTCTTCTTCTCATGAATAAATTAAGGAGAGGAGATAATCATGATCATCAAATGCAATGATGAAAATCTCGTAAGCAAAGTAAATTACGAGGAATATAAGGAGAAAGTAGCCCAAATTGATGCCGAGATCAAAAACGGAACCGGAGAAGGGGCTGACTTTTTAGGTTGGGTAGATTATCCGATTAATTATGACAAAGACGAATTGGCCCTTATCAAAGAGAGCGCTAAATACGTTCGCGAAAATTATGACGTTCTCGTTGTCGCCGGCATCGGGGGAAGCTATTTAGGCGCCAGGGCGGCAATCGAAGCCATAAATGGGCTATATGGAAAAAACAAACCTGAGATCATTTTCATGGGCCAAACTCTCGACCCTACATATGTGTGTCAAGTTCTCGATTATCTCAAAGGCAAGAAATTCGCCATAAATGTCATTTCCAAAAGCGGAACCACTACGGAGACAAGCGTCTCATTCCGCTTGTTGAAAGAGCTTTTGGAAAAGAACGTCGGAGTCGAGATGGCTCGTAAATCAATATTCGCCACCACCGACAAAGATAACGGAGCCTTATTGAAACTCGCCAAAAACGAAGGATACGTGAGATTCGTTCTTCCAGCCAATATCGGTGGCCGTTACAGTGTTCAAACAGCCGTCGGCTTATTCCCTATCGCCGTAGCGGGAATCGATCCAGAGGAAATCCTTAAGGGGAGCGCCGAAGCAAGAATTGACTGCTCTAACCCGAATATCGATGAAAACGAATGCTATAAATACGCTTTAATTCGGCACGTAATGTATGAAAAATACCATAAATCGGCCGAATTCTTCATCACCTATGTCCCTTCTTTTGTTCAAATCGGCGAATGGTGGAAACAATTATTCGGCGAAAGCGAAGGGAAGGACGGAAAGGGGCTCCTTCCTGCAAGCGCCACTTTCACAACCGATCTTCACTCCATGGGTCAATTCATCCAAGAAGGAACGAAAGTATTCTTCGAGACGACTCTCCGTTTAAACAAACATCGCGATTCTTTGACCTTGCCTCACGATACGGAAAATCTTGATGGTCTCAATTATCTCGCCGGCAAGGACATTGGCTGGGTCCAAGACAAAGCTCTGGAAGGGACGATCCGCGCTCATACCGACACTGGCAAAAACGATAATGTGGTCCTAGAAATGGATGCCATGAGTCCGTTCAATCTCGGATATTTCTTCTATTTCATGGAAAGAGCATGTGCAATGAGTGCCTACCTAAATGGGGTAAACCCCTTCAATCAGCCTGGTGTTGAGGTGTATAAGCACAACATGTTCCACCTCCTCGGCAAGCCTGGATTTTAAAGCATTTATCTAAAGAATAACGAGCCCTGAAAAAGGGCTTTTTTATTCGTTGACGGGCATTAACCTCAATGGTATATTTATTGGGCACGTTTTACGGGCGCACTCTTGTGGATGCTTAGCTCAGCGGGAGAGCATCGCCCTTACAAGGCGGGGGTCACAGGTTCGAACCCTGCAGCATCCACCATCTTGCGATAAAACGTGTGAAACTAGATTTGGGCGAATAGCGAAGTGGCCAAACGCGGCTGACTGTAAATCAGCTCCTTCGGGTTCGGTGGTTCAAATCCATCTTCGCCCACCATCTTTGATTCTTTGGGGTGTAGCCAAGCGGTAAGGCAACAGACTTTGACTCTGTCATACACTGGTCCGATCCCAGTCACCCCAGCCACACATTTCCTCCGTTAGCTCAGTGGTAGAGCACTTGACTTTTAATCAAGGGGTCGAGAGTTCAAGTCTCTCACGGGGGACCAACTAACAAGTGCCCGAGTGGCGAAATGGTAGACGCAAAGGACTTAAAATCCTTCGGGCGAATAACCCATGCCGGTTCGACTCCGGCCTCGGGCACCACAATCTTGAAAATAACCTGCTTTGCGGGTCTTTTTTTGTCTTTTTTACTTTGTTGGTTGCTATTAATTAAATTTTTGTTTTGAAAATGTTCTAGAGAATTGAATAAAAGGAGAAAAAAATTAATAATATAGTATGCCTACAAAACAAGAAGTTAGAGAACAAAGAA
>CAVKAR010000043.1:0-13861 GCA_963654425.1 Lachnospiraceae bacterium | reverse complement strand
ATTTTTGAAGTACCTGTAAATGGGCTTCATAGAAAGGAAAAGTTTGCATGAAAGCAAAACACATTATTTCGGTTTTCGTACTCGCGGCACCTTTTACGCTTGCTGCTTGCGGAGGCAATCAAACGTCCGAGTGCCCCCCCAACAGCGTCACGGTGAGTACCGTTGAAGTGATTAAGGAAGTTGAACCAGAGAAATGGAATGTCTCTTTCTCCGGCGAGAATATCGACTTCACGGGAGACAGCAAAGTCACGAAAGGGAAAAATTATTCATTCAAAGCAGTTGCCTATCCTGGGTTCGAGCTCAAAACAATCACAGTCAATGGCACCGATGTTACAGCCACCGATGGGGTCTACACCGTTTTGGCTGATAAAGATTTAGCGATCGTTGGCGTTGCCGAGGAAAAAGTTGTCTATAACTTCAAAACCGTTAAGGGCGATACTCCATCGAAAGGCGGAAGCGTTACCTTTGACGAGAATCATATGCAACACCTCAAAACCGCTTTTACCGCAGATGACAAGTTCGTAGACAAAGATGGCGACGGCAAAACTCATTATTCGGAAGTAGGTTTTGCCCTTACAGAGGAATCGTGGGCGGATGCCGCTGATGCGAATATCGCTCTCGTCACCCTGGAATTGAAGGATGCTGGTGAGGATATTACAAAAGACCTCCAAGCGAAAAGCGGGTCCCAAAGCGTTTGGACAGTCGAACACGGTTTCTATGCCGCTGGGGGAGATTCTTTCGGAAAACTGCAATGGCCAGGCGTTACCTTATCAGACAACGAATGGGTAAAGGGGAAAACAATCACTTTCGCTTTGGCTAAAAATTCTAAAATCGCCATTCGTAACACCGATGGGTTCGATGCAGTTGTAAAAGGGATCGAGTTCCATAAGATGGTTGCGGCCGCAACCGCATTCGAAGGCACCTATAGCGCCGTCATGGACGAAACGACAAAAGATGTCTATATCCAAGGCGCTGGAGGAGGCTCTGCGACACTCGATATGTCAAAAATAATCGGGGCCAAAGAGACTTATGAAGGAAAGAAAATTTACTTCGAAATGTCTCGCATGGATAACAACGACAGCTATGGCGGCAAGAACTTCGTTTTAGGTCCAACCGTTATGAAAAAGCGCCTCTATGGCGGGTTCGATATGAATTCCGATGGCGTGACTGACGGTGCCTACAAACTTGGCTGCGACCAAGTCGTTGGATTGGTAAAAATCCACATCGACGTTGAATAAACGGAAACGTTCGGCAAAACGAAGGGTGGGTCGCTCCCCCTTCGTTTTTGGGTTTAGGAGGTAAATATGAAAAAGAGAGTTGTTTGTTGTTCGCTATTCTCTTTTCTTTTAGTCGCCTGCGTCGGTCCAAAAGGCAATTCTTTCAGTACAGGCGAATCCGCATCGGAACCAATCCAGTCATCCAAAACAGCTGAGCCGTCTAAGGCAACGGATTGTTCCGAAACGACTGAAAGCTCAGATACCGCTCATTCTTCTGAGACGGCGCAGGATCGTTCTTCCTCCTCTCCAAATTCCTCAAAAGAAGCGGACACCTATCTTATTTCTTTTGACGCAAACGGCGGAAGCGGAAAAATGAGCCCTCTTTCAGCTGAAAAGAACGAAAAAATCATATTACCATCCTCCGCTTTTACTCGAACCGGTTTTACTTTTGATAGCTGGAAACTGCAAAATTCATTTTATAAAGCAGGCGACAGCTTTCTCGTCCAGGGAAACGCCACTTTCTATGCGAACTGGAATGAGGATCCGCCAATTGGCCAAGCCTGTTTCAATTTAAAAGAGGATGACTACCAAATCGTCTACCGAGACGGGAACGAGAGCGACGAGAGCGTGGCAAAAGAACTCGCGGAATCAATCAAGAAGCTTTTTGGCAAAACGGCGGTCACGGTTTCTGACCGAGGCATTCATTACCAAAGCGGTTCCCGCTATCTTTCCGTCGGAAGGACATCTTTCCTAAATGATTTGACCTTTTCGAATGGTGCAAGCTATTCCGATTGGCTTATCTCGCACAAAGGGAATGATTCTTTTTTGCTTGCGACTTCCAACCGCACTTATTGCATGGTTGGAAATAACGATAACGGCACCAGATATGCTGTCTATCAGTTTTTAGAGGATCTCGGAATACGCTACTTAACGCCTGATTTCACTTATTATCCCGCAAATGCAGATGGTGGCCTAAGCCAAACATATAAGAGTTTCTCTCCCGAATTCGCATATCGGCAATACCTCAACTCATCGACTTATCAACCAAATAACGACGACGAAATCCAATATGCGAGGCATATGCGTTTCAATGGCGATTATCTTTCCGATAGCCTTCCCGAAAACAAATTCAATTGGTATACGGACTCCGCGATCGGAACGGCTCATAACACCACCGCCATTCTATCTCCGAGCAAATATCAAGCGAAATACCCCAATATGTTTGTTCAATCCGACTATCTCGATGTGAACTATCTTGATGGCATTAGAGAAGACGGCAGCATCGATAAAAGCACCTCCGAGATCGACACCGCAAGCGAAGCGATGGCTTATGAATTAAGCCAGGTCATCGCAAAATCCGAGGAGGATGATTTTTATCTTTCTGTCGCACAAACCGACGAACAGCACTATGCCGAAAGCGAAGACATCGCTGTTCAAGTGAACAAATATCGTTATAGTGGGATCCTTATTCGCTTTTGGAACGCTGTCATCAAAGAGCTCCTGGAAACATACCGCGTTAAAAAGAATTTCAATTTGGTAATGCTGGCTTATCAGTTCAGTCTCACTCCACCCGTGGACAATCACGGCAACGTTTTGGATGAAACCTGCATTCCCAATGACCATTTGTGGGTACGCATAGCCCCTATCTCTTTTGACCGGTATCTTTCTTACGATAGTCCCTACCAAGGCGCTCAGCTCCAGTATGATTACGAAAGCAAAAAACTGTTTTCTTGCGGTCAACTCGCAAACGAAAGAGGCTCTCTTTATGATTCTTATTGGGATTACGAAAACAAAGATCCGTCTCTCCGCGTCGGCTCTTATTCCGCAAAGAATTTGTATTCCGACTGGTCGAATGTGACAAAGAACATGTTCACATGGGCTTATGCAGCCAACTACGATGGGTGGTATGCCTATTCAGGCTTATTGGCCAACATGGCTCACAATTTGGAATTATTCAAATCTTCAGGCATCCAATATGTTTTCGTTCAAGGGATGTATGGCGAAAGAACCGCCGTTTCGCAATATTTGGATGCATACGTAATGAGCCGCTTATGCTGGGATTTAAATCAAGACGCCACTGAACTGAGAAACGAATTCGTTCGCTTGTATTTTGGCGAAAAATCCTATTCGCTCATGAAAAAGTACTATGATGGCTTCGATGAGAAATACGCCTCTTTGTTTATGAAGAATTACCAAGATGGCCCTTCATCGGAATACAAAGAAAACGGGATTGGGTATCAATATCGTAATATTTTCGGCGGATATACTTGGTATTATTTCGATAAATACGGGAATTCTCACGGAGTGGAAATCAAACCCGCTATCGACAAAGAATTTTATCTTGCTCAAAAAGAACTGCTTGAATCAGCGAAGAAAGATACCTCTTCCTTATACCAAACGCGGATTGAAAGAGAAAGAATGACGCCATATTTCATGCTTGCGAAGGTGGATTCTTCCTATCGATCCGATTTCCTTTCCGCTTTCAAAGCAATCGGAGGAAAAAACTTAGCGGAAGGACAAGCAAGCGCTGATTCCTATGCATGGTAGTTCCTATTTTCTTCCCTCTTCTTTAGAATGGTTAAGCAATGGATAAACTCATCGTCAAAGGCCTGCAAAAAAGCTTCTATAACAAGAAGGAAAAGAAATACAACGTTGTTTTAGCCGACCTTTCTTTTTCTGTTCATCCAGGCGAATTCTTCGTCCTAATGGGCGGATCTGGCGCGGGGAAAACGACTTTGCTAAGAACTATCGCAGGATTAGAGGACTTCGATTTCGGCGATATTTATCTTGATGGAAGGGACGCTTTGCGTTCATCTTTCAAAGAGAAGGATATGTCTTTCGTTACCCAAAAATACGCTCTCTTCCCCCATAAAACGGTTTATGAGAATATCGCGATGCCCCTTTTAATCAACGGTTACCCCGAGGAAGAAATCATCTCTTCCATCCAAGACATCGCAAAATTAGTGCATATCGAGCCTCTTTTGACGAGAAAGCCTAGAGAGCTTTCAGGTGGCCAAATGCAGCGTGTGGCTATTGCCCGAAGCTTGGTAAGAAAGCCGTCATTGATCTTGATGGACGAACCTTTTTCGGCTCTTGATCCGGTGTTTCACAACGAATTAATGGAATTGCTTCTCGAAATTCATCGCAAAAGCAAATCCACTTTTCTCTACTCAACCCACAACCAATCCGAAGCATTCTATTTAGCTGATAGGGTTGCTCTCCTTCATAATCGCAAAATGGAAATGATCGGCGCCAAAGAAGACTTCTTGAATCATCCAAGAACCAGATTCGTTGCTGATTTCCTCTCCTGCTTTTCTTGTTTTGAAAAAGTGCTCATCGAAAAAGATGGTCTTCATTTTCTTTTCGATGATTTCGTTTTGCCTTGGATGGAAAATCCGCCAAAAATAGAATCGCACATAGGAGAAGAAGCAACCATCGCTTTGAAAGACAGCGACTTTCGCATCGATCAAAATGGAGAAATCACGGCGCACGTTTCTTCTTTCCGAGGGGATTCCCTGGTTTTGAAATGGAAGGAACACGAAATCAATATTAAAACCGAGCTGGATTTGGAAAACGGAGCCGAATTGAGGTTGTCCATACGCCCAAACAACATCATCCTGTTTCAGAAAGGAGTCAATATTCTTTTATGATATCCGCCTTCCCTTATAGCAAAGAGCGATTGGCTAAACTCTTGCTTCGTTACCGCATTTTGCTTTACTGCACCGTGGCTGTCGGATTCGTCTTCGTCTTCACGTTCTTTTTTGTCCATACGCGAGATACTCGCTACTTATATTTGGCCCTCTCTTTAGTATCCGGAGTGCTATTTGCCTTTGCCGCATTGGCCATTTACTTGGGCCCGATTCTCACTTTGCGCTCCTATCAGCGCGTCTACAATGAGCAAGAGCGGTTCCTCCAAACGGAAACGGCTTATTTCGATCATATCGAAGATAAAATACACGTCGAAAACCATCTTCCATTCAAAAAAATCGTTTTCCTTGACGAAAATGCCTCGCCAATGGAGTTTTATGTTTTCGCCGGAGCGAACATCGCATTGGAAAAGGGGATGAAATTGGAGGCGGAACGAACAAACAAAATCGTGACTTCTTTCCGTGTTTTGGATGAATAAGAACATTGCGGTCTCTTGGAAAAAACGCTTCGCCTATGACTGGTGGAAGTTTCTCCTATTAGGCGGCATCATCTCTTTCCTTATCTATTTCCTCTACTACTTCTCTGACCGCATCAAGCCAAGCGAAAAGCTTCAAATCTTCACTTCTTGCGAGGTAAAAGACGAAGCCTATGGGAAAAAGCTGAGAGATAAATATCGAGAGATGGGGGTTCTGCAATTCGCCATTCTCTCAATTGATAGTTCTTCGGACTATTATGACACCTCTTTAGGAAGCCAAGGGCTATATGTCTCGGATATCTTGATTGTTCCTGAAAGCAAACTCGGGAACGGCATTTACTACAATGTGTGTCAATTCGATGAAGAATTCAAAACGACTTGCGAAGAAAGGAGCCCTAAGGGCTTAGAGTATTTCGTTTATACCAACCCCGATGATGGGCGGGACTTGACGATGGGCGTAAAGATTCACGACGCAAGCAGCGAAGAGTACAACAAGCGCTTCAATTTCGATAATTGGCTAAAAATGCACGACGAGAATTACTATATGATGATTACGAGTTATTCCGCAAATAACGGCCGTTTATCTAAAAAATCAGAGACGGAAAATGCTCTAAGCCTTTATTTAGATTTATTGGGAGCATCAGAAAATGCTTAAGAGAAAAGAGAGAAAACAACCTAGGAAAGAATTTACGGAAATGGACTTGCCCCACAATCGTTTTCAGGCGTTTTGGGATTTGCTCAAGCATCGGTCCCGTTTCCTTTTGCTTCTTTCCTTCTATAACCTCATGTTCGCTTTGCCCCTCTTTTTGTGGAACATCTTCATGAACCAAGCTATTTGGGGATTGATTGGCGAAACGGAGAAAAATATCGGCACCATCCTTTCGTATGTCTGCACAAAAGACGCGGTTTCCGTCGTTTGCTCCATGCTTTTGGGCTTTCCAATCGCCGGTTCGCTCAAAATCATTCAAAAATTGGCGTGGCAGGAAATGGCATTCCCGTCAGATTTTTGGAAAGGCTTACGGGAGAATGGCTGGAAAGACATGTTTTCCATGATGGCTATCGGCCTATCTTATTGGCTTGTCGAATGTTGCTATTACTGCATGCTCATGGATGCCGTTGACGAATACATGTCCGCCACGGTTTTCGCCATATCCGTCATCCTTTTGTCTTTTGTCTCCGTTTGGATGCTTTTCAACATGATTCAGACGAACTTCTACAAATTGAATTTCGCCCAAAAGATGAAAAACGGTTTCTTCCTTGCGCTAAAATCATTCATGCCCATGTTGGGGATCATCCTCTGCTTTTTTGCAGCGCCGATCGTTTTTTGGTGTCTAAACGCTTTGCTTTATGAAATTATCGCCGATGCTTTGATCACCGTTCTTTTTGCTTATTTTCTGCTTGCTGCCTTTCTTTGCGCAAACTGGAAATTCGATCAGCTTATCAATCGAGAGCAATTCCCCGATATCGTCGACAAAGGAATCGTTCGAATCAAAAACAAATAGATATAGTTTCCCATGCATAAAACATAACAACTTTTGCATAGTTTATTATTATTAATAATAAGGTCTGAGAATATATTTTTCGGTAATGGAAACGCTTTCAATTGTAAGATTGAATTCCGTTTTGAATTAAGGAGAAATTTATGAAGAAGAAAAAGTTGGCGATGGCGCCTGTTGCGATGATGCTATTATCCTTAACTTCCTGCAACACGTTTGCTCCCAATCGAAATTCGGTCGATGTCGACGGAACGATTGTCATTGAGCCTTTTGCAAATTCCAGTTTTGGATTGAGCTGGATTGAGACGATGTGCTCCAATTGGAAAAAGGAAACCGGCAATGGCTTCAATGTTTTGGTGAAGAAAAACAGCACCTCGATCGGAACGACTCAACTCGAAACCATCAATTCCTCCAATACCGATCTTTATCTCGCTTCGGACTGCTCTTACAATGCAGGATTCTATAAAGGCTATTTTGAAGACTTAACCGATTTGCTGAATGTCAAGCCGGATGGAGAGAGCGGCAAGACGATCAAAGAAAAGATTTATGACTATGATAAATGGGAAAAAGTTTCTTCCATCGTGAAATACGACGCGCCGGCAGAAGATGTCGATAATAAATACGCTTCCGAGTATTTCTCTTATTCAGGATGCTATATGCTTCCTTATTCTTCCACTTTTGTCGGCATGCTTTACAATCATGACCTTTTCGTGGAAAACGGTTTAATGGAATACGCGAAAAACACGGAGGAAGTCAAAACGGAGTTAACCGCTCAAGGGATTGAGTTCTCAGAAGGCGCGGATGGCCATCTTTATTTTGTCTCCAGCAATCATTCCACCAATTTTGACGATCAAGATGTCATTCTTTCCGCGGGAAGAGATGGCAAATATGGAACTTATGATGATGGGCAGCCTGAAACGATGGCCCAATTGCATACCATGCTTGGAAAAATCATGGCAAAGGGAGATAAGCCTTTCATCTATGCCGAAAACGATGAATACATCACAAATTTGTTCTATTCATACGTGATTCAAAAAGAAGGAATTGATGCGTATAACGCGTTAAGTCAATTCAACACCAACGGCAAGGAGATCAAACTTAGAGACGGCACAAGCACTGTCATTGACTATAACAACGGGTATAAAGCGTTTGCCGTTGATGGCATTGAAGAAGCGGCGAATTTCTTTGGCAAATATTTTATCGATGGGAACGCCTCTACCCGTTATTATCAAAGCAAATCCACCTTTGGCGACGCTAGAGATGCTTTCACTGTCGATACTGTGAAAAACGGAAAACTGGAAATCGCCGTTGATGGCAACTGGTATTTAAAGGGTGCAAGCGACCTTCTTCTTTCTTCCGGGATCAGCGATCCTTCGAAAGCGGATTTCCGTATGATGGCGCTTCCGGAGATCGAAGGTCAAAAAGGTATCCCCGGCAATGAACACGGCGCTTATATAAACGCTCCGGAACAAGGCGGCATTGCCATTCGCAAACAAAAAGACGCGAAAAAACTCGAAGCGATTAAATCGCTGATTACATATTTGCTTCGGGATTCAACCCTCTCTTGGATTACTCAGGAAACCGGTATGCTCCTCAACTACAACTATCCGATGACAGACGAGGCGCTTGCAAAATGCTCAAAATTCACCAGGAATTGCTATGAGATGTTCAATGATGAAGAGAACATCAAGCGTCTCCCCTATCGTATCGATTCTTTAGCGGCGCCAATGCGCTATACGTCCGCGGTCAATGGATCCTTTTTGATTCCATTCGGAAATTACGATAACTATTCCCTCATCGTTCAAATGAAGGGCGGAGCCAAAGGCGACAAGATCGCCGATTTAGTTGAAAGCACCTATAATGCTTCCACTTGGAACACCGTTCTTTCTCAAATGATGGCCATGTTAGGGGCAATATAATTTTATGCCTTGCTCTATCGCAACAGAAGATGGCTTTGTCATCCCGAAGAAAAAGCGAAGACATAAGGACTTCTCGAAACCGATTTTCATTTCTTTATGTCTTGCTTATGGCGTTGTAGCCAGCATCTTGTTCTATTTTGTCGTTAACTTCAATTCGATTATCCTCGCGTTCACAAAAACGGATTTATACGGCAATTCAGAGTTCGTTTGGTTCGATAATTTCGCGGAATTCTGCCAAGGGCTTTTCTCTGACGGAAACACATTGGCTCAAAGTTTCCAAAATTCATTGCTTACCTGGTTCATTAATCTAGTAATCTCATTGCCTTTGTACATCATCTTCTCTTATCAAATCTACAAGAAATGCTTCTTGCACAAAACGATCCGCGCCATTTCCATGATGCCGCAGATTATTTCGGGGTTCGTTGTATCCATGCTTTTCGTCGGCTTCATCTCCGGGACAGATTCCCCGATGTATGCCATCTTTGAAAAATTCGGTATTAATGACTCGACAGGGGCGACATTGCAGCTTCTTTATTCCGATGGTTATAAGTACGCTTTAGGAACGATGATTTTCTACGGCATTTGGGTTTCCTTTGGCACGAACCTGTTGGTCTATCCAAATGCGATGAACGATATTAGCCCTGAAATCATCGAAGCTTCTCGCCTTGATGGCGTCAGAACCATGGGCCAGGATTTGTGGCACATCGTCCTTCCTTTGATCTTCCCTACTTTAGAGACTTTCTTCATCACGGGTGTAGCGGGCGTTTTCACCGATGTTGGATATGTTCTCACCTTCTTCCCTAGCGGTGTTCCAAACGGGGCGAACGTTTTAAATATTGGTTATTACTATTTCATCAACGTCCAAGCTGGAACGGGTGACTATTCCGTCATGTCTGCTGGTGGCGTGATTCTGACCTTGATTGCGGCTCCAATCACCTTATTGCTGAGGTGGTTCTTGGAAAAATACGGCCCATCCTCGGAGGCAAAATAATGGAAATCAATACGCATCTTCCCTTTTCTATTTATAACGATGTCCCAACAAAAGAAATAAAGAAGGAGATTCTAAGGCAAAAGGAACTTCTGGCTTCATTGGGCGAGGAAAGCGTTTCACCCGAAGCGGAGGAGATTCGCGCAAATATACTCGCTCTTGAGAAAAAGAAAAGGCAGACGGTAAAAGATAATACGATCGCAGTTGTTGATAAAGTCATCAAATGGACGCTATGGGCTGTCATGGTCGTTTACTCCATCAGCCTGATTGTTTTGCCAATTTGGATGGTGATCACTTCTTTCAAATCCGCTGCCGAGTATACGCAAAACAAATTCGGCTTCCCGCAAGAATGGTATTTCCGCAATTATTCCCAAGTTATCGAAAAGATGACGATTTACGATGATTGGGGCAATAAAATCACCGTGCTCGATGAAATCGCCAACAGCTTGGTTTATTCACTTGGCGGGAGCCTTTGGTCTACCTTTGTCACGGTTATCACTGCCTATGTCTTGGCGAAATATCGCTTCCCGGGCAGCAAATTTCTCTATAGCTTAGGCATTATCATTATGATTATTCCCGTCGTCGGAAATCTCCCTGCTGCCATGTATTTCCGCACAAAAGTCATTCCGACTTATGACAACATGATTTTAACGATATTTACATCATGCTGCGTTCCATATTCAGGCATGAACTTCTTGTTGCTCTATGGTGCATTCAAAAGCATGCCATGGGATTACGCCGAAGCCGTATTCGTCGATGGAGGAAATCATTTCACCGCCTTCAACAAAATGTATGTTCCGATGATCCTTCCAACCGCTGCCGTTATCTTCATCTTGAACTTCGTTGGCGCTTGGAACAATTACACGGATTTCATGCTTTGGCTGCCAAGCACCCCTAACTTGGCATATGGTCTCTACATTTTGCGTGCGAATGCGAATGTTGGACTTTCAACCCCTGCTTTGCTAGCGGGTTTCACGCTGATTGTCATTCCGACGGTCGCCATTTATTTCGCCTCGCAGAAATTAATCGCGACAAGGTTCAACGTCGGTGGTTTAAAAGGATAGAAAGAGGTGAAAAATATGGCTGGGTTAACCTTTAATCACGTTTATAAAGTTTATCCAAACGGAGTCAAGGCCGTAAATGACTTCAACATGGAAATCAAAGACAAGGAGATCATCGTTATGGTCGGTCCTTCTGGATGCGGCAAATCCACTACCTTGCGCATGATCGCAGGCTTGGAGAAAATCTCCGCTGGAGAATTGAAGATTGGCGATACCGTCGTCAACGATTTGGAGCCGAGAGACCGAGATATCGCCATGGTTTTCCAAAACTATGCGCTTTATCCGCATATGACGGTCTACAAGAACATGGCTTTCGGCTTAAAACTAAGGAGAATGCCGAAAGACGTCATAGACAAGAGGGTTCGCGCCGCTGCGAAAATACTCGGTATCGAAGAATACCTTGATAGAAAGCCTGCCGCATTGTCCGGTGGCCAAAGACAGCGCGTTGCTTTAGGAAGGGCTATCGTTCGCGAGCCAAAAGTATTCCTTCTCGATGAGCCACTATCCAATCTCGACGCAAAGCTTCGCGCTTCCATGCGCTCGGAAATTTCCAAACTTCACAAACGCATTGGCACCACGTTTGTGTATGTGACCCACGATCAGGTAGAAGCTATGACGATGGGAGATCGCATCGTTGTAATGAAGGATGGATTCGTCCAGCAAGTCGATACGCCGAGAAATCTGTATCATTATCCCTGCAATAAATTCGTCGCGGGATTCTTGGGGACTCCCCAAATGAATTTCTTTGAGGCGACGATGCTCTACCAAGGGGATACAGTCAAATTATCTTTCATCGATGTTCCTGCATTATCATGGGATGTCCCCTATTCGGTTTTTTCCAAAGCAAATCGGTTGTATCTAGACGGCAAACATAAGCTGCTCGTTGGAATTCGGGCAGAGCACGTTTCCTTGGGAGAGAAGTACCCCTTCCAAGCGAAAGTTAGGATTGGGCACGTGGAAGAGCTTGGGAATGAATGCCAAGTCTATGGGGATTTGGTCGTAGATAATGACGAAAACGTCACCGATTCCAAAACAAAAGTCATTTTCAAAGGGGAGACGGGTATCGATTTTGAGATGGATGAGATTAATACGGTTTCCTTTGATCTTACCAAAATGCACGTTTTTGACGCTGAAACGGAAAAAACAATCATGCCTCGACTACCGGAAGAGAATATTCTCCCCGGAAAAGTGCTACGCGGCGTTTTGGGATTCGCGGATGGCGAGCTTCCTCTTCCTGAAGCCATTCACGTCGAAGATGGCAGCTATTTTGTCCACATTCCTTTCAAAGCGGTCCATTTCGATGAAAAAGGCTTATTGAAAGGCAGATTCTTCCGTTCTGAAGACATCGGAGAAACGCACGTTGTGGAGTTGCTTACCTCGCAAGGATCAATCTTTTTCGAAGATCCTGAAAGACACAGCTTCAAAGAAAACGAGCTTGTCCATTTCTCCATCCATTTGACTTACATGTCTCTCTTTAACTTAGATGGTGACGTCGCTTTAAAAGGTCTTCACACCGCTAACGAATTGAAGTGCCAAATCCATCGCAAAAAAGAAGTTGCGACTTTGGAAGATGGGAGCAAGAAAAAGGCCTATCGATATTATTTGAATATCGGCGATACCGAGTTCGTTTGCCCCACCACAATCGCCACGAAGGTTATTTCCGGCGGAGGAAAGAAAGTCCTAAAAGAGATCCTCTCCTTGGGATTCAAGCCACACGAAGTTGTTTTCTCAGAACAAGGCTTACCCGCTACAGTCGAAGCGATTCTTGATTACGGAGTCTCCAAATACGCAAAATGTTTGATAGGCGAGGAGGAAATCGTTGTCGCTTTAGAAAAAGGCAAAGAAATGGCTCCGGGCCCCTGTCATCTTTCTATTGATCTTCCGAAATGCTCCGTATATGACAAAAAGAAGGATATGCGTTTAGCGTAAGCGCGTTTAACGACTCAGCTGTCTCACTCTTAGGGCCTCGAAGTTATGGCATCGAGGCCTTTTACGATACCTTAAAATCTGAGTTGGCATTTCAAGAAATCGAAAGCATCGATAAAAGATTTCCCGTATCAACGCGAATGGCGATATAGAAACAGCTGAATTAGGCAATTTGACATTCGCTTATCCTGGCAAGGAGCCCAAAATGCTTGAAACGAAGAGGCGGATGGGCGTTAGATTACGCAGGCAAGCCAAAGGTTCTATTTCGGGTCATACACAAAATCGAAACTGGTCCCGTTAGAAACGTTCTAGAGGCTTTCTCCTCGTTTTTTATACCTCTTTGATATAAATCCCTTCTCCAGGATTTAGCTCGGCATCAAAGCTGTTTTTGAACGATGCTGACTCAGCTATGCGATAGGTTACGAAAGAGCCATTGATACCTAAGGCGAAGCAACACGATTTTGTCGTGGACAAATTCGTGATGAAAAATCGTTTTTTCGCCCCGTTTATGAAAGTGGATACCAAGAGCTCATTATCGGACGACAAAGTCAATCCTTCTTCTTTGTAGCGAAGCATATCAGGCAATTCACCTTGGAAAACGCATTCATGATCTGGCAACGTTTTTACGAATTCTTTGTCATACCCATTGTCGTAAACTCCATATGAAGCAACTCCAAGGAGGCGAGAAGACAGAAGATCGTCTTCAAAAAGGGAGAAGAATTCTTTTGTTTTCTTCGCATAGCGGAAAAACTTTGTCCGCTCCCCTTTTGCGTCCAAGAGGGATGAACCTCCGGTTTCGGCATCCAAGAAAGAGGGGTTCCTCACCCAATCCAAAGGAAAACAACATGGGAAATAAGCAAAGCCTTTTGCGCCATAGCTAAGAGAAACATTGCATTGAAGCTGCCACTCGGCAAAAGTCATTTGCCTTTTAGAGCCATCGAAATTGCCGACTTGCAAATAAGAATAGAAAGAAAAACCTTCTTTGAGCGATTTCTCCTCAAAATATGCGTTTAATTCAAATAAGGCCACATGAACGGAAGAGCGCAAATCCGGCCAAAAGGTTTCGAAAGCGTATTTATCGTAGGAGATCCATTCAAAATAGGCTTGGCTCAGCAGATGCCTTACGAATAC
>CAVKAR010000042.1:0-13881 GCA_963654425.1 Lachnospiraceae bacterium | reverse complement strand
CCTTACGAATACATCGTAATAATGAAACCGGTTCTGGAAGGTAATCGCCATATCTCCTTTTAAAGGAAATGGCAATTTTATATTATCGATTTGCTGGAACGTGCCTCCCCAAAAAATACCATCATTGATGGAGTAGGAAAAGAAATTGAAATGGAATTCCTTATTTGGATAAGCCCTTGAAAAAACCTTTTTCGCATGAGCGATCCCGTTCAATTTCAAATACCCAGGCTCATCGGAAAAGAAAACGCCTCCAAAAGAATCTTTTGAAGAATATTCCGACAATTCCTTGAGAAAACGACAATCAAGAGCCTCTATTTCTTTTTTGCTTAAATCGTCAAACGCCTTGCCTTCTTTATCGGTGATGCATTTTTGATAAGGTTCGAAAGAAGCGAGGGTGGGAAAATAGGCGATACCATATTTTTCGCATAGATCAAACGTCTTCAAAATCGTATCTTTTCGATGATCGTAGCCAAAGCCAAATAAGTGCGTCAAGCCAACTTCCTTAAAGGCAGAAAAGACATCATCCGTTAAACGATTGACGAATTCTGGATGGCTCACGTATTCACCGTTAGGAGCGCAAAAACCTGCGTAAATCAGCTTTTTCGTCATTATTTATCCTCAAGCGAAAAACGGGCGACCCGCACGCAATAATTGCAGCCATAGCGAAACGGGATAACGGAAAACGATTGCAGGTCATTCAGCCGAATCTCTTCCTCGTTATCTAACCAAATAGGATTCTTTATGGACTTGCTCGTATGAAGCGAAACAACGCGATTTTCAACTTCGCTCGTTACGTTTCTGTCCACGCTCATGGGGACATTCGCAATGATGGCATAATAATAATTATCGTCTTTTAGAACAAAGGCATTATCGGCGATGATATCCGCTGGAACAACGTTATAAAAGAATTCTTTATTGATATTAACCCATTTTCCGATTTTCAAGCAAATCTCTTGATCAAGCGGATTGATCGACCCATCCCCTTTTAGCCCGGTATTGAGCAGAAGGTTCGAATAATTTTTCTTGCAATCGCACAAATCTTCGATAAATTCATGGATTGCTTTGTAGTTGCAATCATCCTCGGCAAAGCCCCAGTGATCATTCAAAGTCTGACAAACTTCGCCCAAAATCGGCTCTCCGTTTTTATCAAAGGAGACGAAAGACTTTCCTCTTTCGAAAGTAACCACGTCAATCAAATCGTTTTCTTTCTCACCGCGCTTATTCAAACCGGTGTTATTGATCAGGATCGCTTCAGGCTGGAGCCTTTTTACCATTCCGAAAAGCTCGTCCTCTTTCCACGCACTCGCGTCTTTGTCCCATGCGCCATCAAGCCATATGCCGCCAATTTTCCCGTAATTCTTGCATAGAAGTTCGATGCTCTTATAGAGATATTTCCAATAAGAATCAAAATCGTTTTGATAACGTGGGTCCTTCCAATCTAGCATGGTATGGTAGAAGAAAGGGGAAATGCCTTCTTCATTACAAGCGTCCACGAATTCTCTTACCAAATCCCTTTTGGAAGCCGAATGGACAGCATCAAAATCATTTAGGCCGCAAGTGTCGTACAAAGAAAAGCCATCGTGATGCCTCGTTGTCAAGGTGATATAACGACATCCGGTTTTTCTAGCAAAAGACACAAGGTCCTTCGCCCAGCCTTTATTCACATTGAATTCATCTTTGAGCGAAAAGTATTTCCCTGGATCGACATTTTCGCCCACATGATAAAACCACTCCCCTTTTCCTCCGATGGAATAGAGACCGAAATGAACGAATAATCCGAAAGACAATCGATTATAGTTTTTCAAATAGCGTTTCATGTTCAATGCGTCTATAGATACTGAAATATTTTATTTTATAGGTCTAGAAAAATAATAATAGATGATGCAAACGACTTAATAAATATTGTTTGACCTCGAAAAGATTTTATAATGTCTGCATGAGCGAAAATTATAGTCGAAAAGACACCATCCAATTCTTTGAACAAATCGCATCCGCGCCTATTTTGGACTACATCGTCGATGACAAATTGTCGAACTTCACCCCAAAGGTGTCATCCCATTTGATTTCCGAAGCCTATTATTGTGTGGAAGGAGAAGGGAACTTCTTGATTTCAAACCACAACCACCGCTTCAAAAAAGGCGATTTGGTTTTGATTAACCCTTACGTTTTGCATGCCACGAGCGCTGCGGAAAACGAAAGGATCCGTTACTTCATTTTGGGGTTCCGAAACGTTTCTTTCCGACCGACCACGGAAACGGACAAAGCACCTCTTTTCTACCATTTGGATCATAGTCGCATTCCAACATACATCCAATATTTGTGGAACGAAGTGAATTTGGAACGCCCGCAAAGCAAAGAAATCGTTCAGCATCTTTTTTCGCTTCTCATGATCGAAATCTCCATGAACGCCATCGCGGATAATAAGCCGACAAGAAAGGCGGAGAAACCCGAACTAGCGGCTTCCATCGCCAATTATCTCGACAAGAATTTCATGAAAGACATCTCGATTGATGATTTGTCGGAGATGTTCTTTTTTTCCAAATCCACCATTATGCACGCATTCTCAAAAACGTATGGCATGGGCATCACGAGCTACTTGATGGAACGCCGTTTGAAAGAAGTCAAACTTCATTTAAGAATTTCCAACATGCCGGTGAATTCAATCGTTTTGGATAACGGCTTCTCCTCAATCCCTTATTTTTATAACTATTTCGTTCGAAAGGTCGGAATGACGCCAAGTGAGTATCGAAAGAAGGCGCAAGAAGGAAAATTAATCAAGGACGAGCAAGACGCCTTCTCCGGGAAGAAGAGAACTTAAAGTCAAGGAATTCCCTTGGAAAGATTTCTCTTTCCCGCGCAGACGGGTTTTCCCTTTTACTTTCGTTGAGAAGTGAAGGGTGATATCAGATTCATCTTTATTGACGTGATAGGTATTTGCATTAACCACATACAAAGCGGTTCTCCCTTGATAATTAAAGCAGCCAGCAATCGCATAAGTATCTTGCGAGGAAATGGATTCCAGCTGCTGAAAACAGTCCAAAACGAGAGAGGAATCCAGCGTTTGCGCAGCATTCACCTGATTAACCAAGTCTTTCGTTTCCATGACCCCTTTCCAAGTGGATTTCATAAGAACATCATCGTTATCAGAAACATAAGACAAAGCGTTTTTAACCGGATCGTAAATGGAAGAATGGCTCCCATCCATATTAAAAGGGAAGATGGCTTCATCAATCAATGTGTTCGTCCCATATTCTTCAGAATCGTTGAGCGGATAAACCAAGAAGCACTGAAGGCCTTTCACTCCAAAAGCGAGGCTCGTATTCACTTCATAGCGAAGTTCGCTTTCATCTGGAGTTCGCGTCTTATCGCCCCATTTGCCAGTTTGAATGAAATAAAAGAATGGAACGTTTCTCTGATAACACATCGTTGCGGCGTTTTGCAGTTCCCAAAGATACTTCACTTGGACGGCGTTATTGATCGTGAACGGATAATGATCGAAAGAAAGAAATTGAGGTTTGGCGTCATCTAGATAATGCTCGACATATTTGAGCCACTTGCCCTCTTCGATATCTTTCGCGGCATCGCTATCAAGATAGTGGATCTCGTTTATGAAATCCATTGAGTGGAAATTAAACGGCTGGAGGTTCATTTGCTCAGCGTTTGCAGAAGCCCCTAGAAGGTTAGTGTGCAATAATTTGCCTGGATATTTCGAGCGAACCATGCTGCTCAATTCTTTGACAATCTGATTCGTGATGCTCCCTTGCTCGTCAAAAAGGCACGTCCCGGCAAAAGAAGGATGACTCGCGTATTTTTCGTATGGATTGGAGAAAGCCGTTTCGATAGATTGCCGTTCTTCTTCCGACATTTCTTCGAAAGGAATCAGTTTCTTTTCTTTTTGATAAATATCTAGATAAATCCCCCACGGCGAAGCGCTCGATACCAAACAAGGCATATTGTATTTATCGCATAAGGAGAGAACCGTTTCGGTTTCTTGCTTATCGGAAAAGCCGGCGTTCAGCATGGCGTTGATGCCAAGAGAGAGCGATTCCTCATAGATTTTTTCCGTCTCCAGATTCGGATAGAGAGCCCCTTCAATCACTTCTTCCTGCCCATAAGGCGGGATATAAGAGAAGACGGGCATGACTTCATCGCCTAGTTGAGAGAAAACGAAGGCATTCGGATCCTCTATCGCCATATGGTAATTGCCGTTTTCGCTGCTGCACGAAATCGAAAGAAGCGAGAGAATGGGCAGGACCGTTAGAGCATTTCTTTTTTTCATCATTAATTTAAACCGTATTGAACTTTCACGGCGTCTAATGTCAAAGCGGAGTTTTCGCCCGTTTTCGTAACGCCGTATTTAGTTGCTAAATCCACCCAATCCTGTGCCAAAACGCGAATGTTATCTTCATCCATTCCATAACGGGAAGAATTATAAAGCCGCATCCACGCAGGAGTTAACTTAGCGCGCTCTAAGTTCGAGACGAGCAAATCTTTTTGGTCAAGGGAAACAGAGGAATCGTTCCTCGTTTTTAAAATCGCATCGTCGAATTTTTGAACCAAATTGTTCATCATCTGAAGTGGCCAATGCTCGTGGCTATAGAAATTACCGCTATCGGTATCCATGGCCGCGCCTTCAGCGGCAATCATGGCATAATTGCTTTCAATGATACGATGGAAATCGAGGACGTCTTGATAAGCCGCTTCCCCGAAATAATATTTGAGGAATTCGTTTCTTGTCGCTTCAACATCTAGCTCGGGATCCCAGCACAATTTGGAGAAAATATAGGCCTCAAGGTTTTGCTGATACAAATTGCTCTCATAGTAGGCCCCTTGCATAAAGACATACTCGTTCTTCGTTTCGCGGAATAGATTCATCGTTTGAGCGTAGCTTTGATAGCACGGATAATACCAAAAAGAGTTTTTGAAATAGCAAGAATAGTCCCAAGTCATCAAATGGTTCGTGACTTTGGCCCATTTCTCGTACACGCCTTTCGTATTATCGCTTTGTCTCTCGTCATTAACGGCATAGTAATACGCCCCATGAATCGGCGCATATTTGATATAGACGTTGTCATCTGGAATAACGCTAGGATCAAGGACTTCCCCCGCGCTGTCTAAAGGAGCTTCTTCCGTATAGTCGTAGGCGAAAGTGCAAATATTGATTGTACGATTGCTGTTCGTTTCTTTTAACCAATCTTGGATTTTCCCGTTCACGGCATTAATAAAACGAATCAAGACCCCGGAAGCATTGTATTTGCTTCTTGCGTTTTGGCATCGTTCGCATGGGCAACCATATGGGCGGTCGGCTTGACCAACCATAAACCATTCGGAAGTCGTGTCTTCCGTTATGAGCTTCTTAAGTGCTTCGGTGACCAAATAAATGGCGGTGTGCTCTTCGTAATTGGCTGTGCCGTCTTCTTTGATGCCACTCGTGTAGTCGATGTCCAAAACCGTTCCATCACTGCCCATGGTCGTGACCATGTCGTCTCCGCTTCCGCTATGGGCGAAAGCGTCTCTATATTCTTCCTTAATCTGATTATCAGAGCCCAGGTAATCTTTGAAATCCAAAATGATGGGAATCGTATGGGCCGGGTTTCCGAATGGATGCCAACTGGTATTTCCGCCCATGTTCTCAGGCATTACGCAGTAATCCGTATTGAAGCGCATATGGGCGACATACTCCCTTTTGTTAGAAAACACAGCCGTATTCAAGTACGCTCTTTGCGGGAACTGCGGAACGTAGGTTTTATCATAAGAGAAAAGCGTGACTTCGCTTTTGCTTGGAACGTATGTATCGTAATCGGTAAGGAAGCGAACACCTAATGTATCTTCCAAAAATTCGAATGAGCCATACATTAGCCCACGATCATTATATGCATTAATATAAATATCCTTATCGTTCGTGAAAATAACAAAACCGTCAGTGTTCAATGTCTCCTTAGTAAGGTTAATCTTCTTCTCGTCCGACTTCTTCGAATCGTGTGCCGCAGCAGCTTCGTTATAGGATGATGTATTTCCGATCGAAATGACGTATCGGTTACTTTTCGCGGATTCTTTCACGATGGGTAAGTCCACCCCTGTCGCTTCTTTGTAATATTTTTGAATTTCGCTTGCCGCAAATTCCATCGTGCCAGTGGAGTCATCCGGAAGAAGAATCTGATAGCCCTTGTCCATGCTGAGCATGTTGCCAAGGTTCTCCCTAGCGGTTTCTTGGTCATCGTTATGATGATTGCAGCCGGAAAGGGTGGCAAGAGTCAATAACCCAAGCACAAAGAGAGATTGCTGTTTCTTGTTTTTCATAATCATTCTCCTTATTTTTTCACTGTGAATTCGAAACGCTGGTAGGCTGTGTTGCCATCATTGTCCCTTACGAAATAGATGATTGCGTATTTGCCGTTTTCCAAATCTAATTTATCCTTCGGTTTCACTTCGACCATGTGCATGTCGCCGTATTCCAAGAATACTTTGGATTTCAAGCCTTCTTGAATATTGTCGCTGGCGGTATATTCAAGAACCTCCACTTTGCCATTATAAGTATCTTGATACGTACCGTTAACGATGAGCGTTGGGGCTTCTTGGTCAAGAACGGTGAACGTGAAGGATTTTGTTGAGGAATTGCTATTTTGATCGCTCATTGTGTAAGTAACAATGTATTTTCCTGGCTTATCGCAAGTAAAAGAATATTCTTGCGGAGTGACACGGTTAAGAAGCGTTTTGCCATCCGGTTTCTTTACCGTCATCGCGATATTCGACTTGTTGGCCAGCACGTCATAGGCATATGCCATCGGTATATTCACGGTTTCATTGAGATTCGCATAACGGCTCTTCAATTCACCCATCAAAGAAAGTTGGGGAGAGGCCATATCGCCATAGGACAAGGCAGTTTGGGAGAAGCCTTGATTGCTTAATGTGTCAAGGACGAATTTGCTGCCGCTCTCCCCGCCGACGAGTTCGAAGTCAACTAAGCATTGCCCTTTTTGGAACCCATCAAAAGCAAGGCCGTTAGACCAAGTATCAAAACGTTTGATTTTCGTCCCGGATCCATTGCAAATGCTTTGATTAACGCCATCGAGCATTAAGGAAAACCTTCTATTTTTTGAACGAAGATTTTCCGGATCAGCATAGCCATCCACATAGGTAGTCAAGTTGCCTGCCTTCGTTCCATTTATGTAGAGATTCGGTCTCAAAGAGGTTAAATTTTTAAGCTCAAGCGTCAATTCGTTTCCGCTAAGAGAATGAAAATTGATTTTCAAAGAAGTGTATGGGTCGCCATACCTTTCATCCAAGCCGTAACGGGAATAAAAGGCGAAAGAAAGATTTAAGGAATTCGTGGAAACGGGATTTGGCGTATATATCTTTCCGCCCGCATCCTTCATTATGAATTCCGTGCCGATATCCGTCGTGGCAATAGATGAAACGTCACTTGAATTTGGATACACATCCCCGATATTTTCCGCTTTGATGTCGTTCGGTAGGCAATTGATTTGCAGAACCTTGCGAATACTCCCATAAGAATAAGTGATGGTTCCGTTTTCGTTAACGGTGACGCTATCGCCGGCCTTCAAAGAACCATTTTGCAAAGAAGAAGAAATCGTGACGTTATCTTTTTGGGAGGTTGGTTCCTTGCTGTAATCGTTTGCGATAAAGTCAGGGACGTTCAACGTATCCCCCTTCTTTACGGAAACGATATCGTAGCTATCCAAGAGCTGGATCTTTTGATAGTTTTCGTTGATTTCAATTGGATAGACGAACGTTTTGCTATAAGTGATGGAATCAGTGACTTTGACTTCCAAAGACGCTTTTGTGCCTTTTTCGTCAAACACGACGGTGCTATTCGGACTAACGGCTGAGGAAGCGCCATTTTGAATCAAAGAATATTCAGTTTTTAATTTGCCAATTCCTCCTTCATATTGGAACGTTGGAATCGTGCATGGTTCGGAAATATCCGCTTTAATCGCCGCTATATCGCTTTTATCTTCGATTTCGATCGGCGAAGCGATTACATCGAATTCACCAGAGACGGATGCATCAGCGCCGATTGCGGTCTTGCCAGTGTAGGATAACCGATAATGTCCCACTTCTGTAGGGATGAATTCGGTTTGCCCGTTCATCAATTGATCAGTGATATCTTTCCAAGTCGATCCATCCTGTTTTTCCAATTTGGCCGTTACGGGATTTTTGTTTTGCGATACTGGCATCGGATAAGGGTAATTCACGACGCCGTTGACCATATTATCGAAATCATAGCCGCCAAAGCGAAGCCCTGCGGAAGACCCTCCCCCTGCGAGATCGCTTCCTTTGTCGTTTCCAATGGAAGCGAGGACGAATTCCCCGCTACTTCCGTCCGACTCGATACTAAGCATAACTTCGTTTGTGCTGAAACCGGGAAAATCCGGATAATCGTCGTTTTCGTTATCCAAATCTAAAACGAGATAATCGGTCGCATTCTCTTGCAAGTACATGTAAATCGCTTTCTCATCGCAATTATATTTAAAGCTAAGAGGCTTGAAGTTATCTTGCGATGCATAAGTGAAAGCCGGCAAGAAGCATTGCCTCCAAGCAACGACTTTCTTTGCTTCTGGAGCGTAGTTTGGATAAGCTCCGATATCGCCCATATAGGATACTTGAGCAAAAGCCGAGCACAGTGTAGCGTTATTTTTGACTTCGCTGTCTTTTCCTTCATTCAAAAGGCGTGGGCCATCTGGATTGGCGTAAAAAAGAACCGAAACGGAATTGGTTGCATCATTCACATCGGTCATAGTGACCTTGATTCTAGTCAATCCAAAAGAAGTGCGATCGATGTTGGGAATGAGATTAATGACGTCTCCCGTCAACTTTTTCAAATCAACGATTTCGTTGTAATCAATTATAGAGCTAGAGGCATTCAATTTAAATTTCGGCCCTTCAGTCGCATCCGTCAGCATTTCCGAGGGGATTTCTGTAGAAGTGGAAACGATAGACGCATTGCTGAATGTGAAAAACTGCTCTAAATTTTCAATTGCGCTTTCTCCGTCAAGCGCGTTTGCCCGAATGGCGCTAGGGAAAAGGTCAGCAATCTTCATAGGGAAAAGGCATCCCAATATCAAACTTGATATGAAAACAAGTCTCTTTTTCATAAGTTATCTCCTTAACGGTTCATCGAGGCCATTCTAAAAGGGCTTTTTTGCCAAAAGAATAATAGATTGTGTTAGAAAAATTATGTTTTTTGCACAATCTAGCAAAATTAATGAATCTAAACAGATTGTTCCTCTTCACTAAATTGACAAAGTAATCGCAAACGCCGTGAGCAACTCCGCCGAGGTCCTAGAATTTGCCCCGCCCCGCCTTTTTCGGCTATGCTGATATCCCACGATCGGCTTGCCCAAAGAAAGGAGACGAATAGCCACGACAAACCAGAAGAAATTGAACGACGAGGCGAGGATGAGGCTGCAGGTCTGCCTGCCTCGGTAAAGGCTACGAGACCAAGGCGATCTCAAAAGAGTAGGCTACGGCGTCGCGACCGTCTACAGGGAGCTCGCCAGGGGCTCTCTTATCAAGAACGAGGAGATCTCGAAATGCTCAAAGCAGTTCGATGATCCGCTAGGGGAACAATACTTGCTAGAGATGCCTACAAAAGTTTTCACAGCATATTGAGAACAACGCAGAAATGACCGAAAAAGCTAAAAAGTCGAAAATAAAAAGAGGCAATTTCCATTGTGTCACCTCTATATTTTCATTATTCAATTAATGGCTAATGGCGCGCCCGAGCCGACTCGAACGGCTGACCCACAGCTTAGAAGGCTGTTGCTCTATCCGGCTGAGCTACGGGCGCAACGGAATTAATATACTCTCTTTCCTTCTTTTTAGGAAAGGATTTCCTCATTTATCGAGCAAAGCGGGCAGTTTTTGCAAATCAATGAACTTTTCGATGGTCATGAAAGGGTTTTTAGCCGTCCCGAATCCGTATTTGGCGTAAACAAAGCGCGCATTGGCCTTCCTTGATTCCTCTTCATCCATCGAAGTATCCCCGATATAGACGAAATCCTTCAGGAGATTCCTTGAAGCCAGTATTCTCATGTTCGCGCTTTTCGGGAGTGAATTATCGCCCCAGCAGATATGATCGAGGAAATACCCCCCTAGATTCGTCCCCTCCAAAAAAGCCTCGATATATCCAGGTTGGGCATTGGAGAGGATGAAAAGAGGGAAACCCTTTTCTTTGAGATAAGAAAGGGTTTCTTCCATCCCTTCATAAATCTTCCCAGGGCGCTTTTTCAGGTATATAAGCTCATTTTCCGTGCATTCATTCAAAAGCGAAAGGCGCGTCTCTTTCCTTAGATTCGGGAAAAGGGCATCGGCGATATCGTTCATCGGAAGGCCCATCGTTTTGCTCATATCGCTAGGAGTGATCGCACCTAGTCCGTATTTTATCGTCACCTCGCTCCAAGAGGCCGCTACTTCCTCTCTAGCGTCCCACAAAGTCCCGTCCACATCGAATATAAGACCAATATCCTTCATAATAGCCCCTTCAGTATCATGTCTTTTTTCTTGATTGTCTCGTAGTAGGCACAGTGCCGATCGCTTTTGATCACCACCCACGTCTCTTTGTGGCGAGGGAAGCACCAGAAAACGATGGGGAACATATGCGATTTGATGATATTCCCCTCTATTTCGTTGATCTCGAAATGCTTTTTGGCGTTTATGTAGGCAAAAAAGGGATGGCGGAAGCCGTGCAGCTTATGCCCTTCCCCGCTTTTATGCCAATCATAAAGATAGAAATCGTGCAGCAAAGCGCCGCGGATGAGGCTGCGGTAGTCCAAATCGAGCCCCTTCTTTTTGGCGTATAGATAGGCATATTCGGCCACGAAAAGGGAGTGATCGTAAACGCTATTGGAGCCATGGGCGCAGAAATCCTTCATTTTTTGGTAGATATCGCTTTCGATTATCTCCTTGGCCGTTTCGACGAAGAAAGCATCCTCAATCATCGTTACCCCCGCTCGCTATACGCGAATATAATCTTTTGGCCACCTCATCCGGCAGAAGCTGCGAAAGTTCCTCCACGCTCGCCTTTTGGAGGCTATCGAGCGTCGGATAATGCTTCCTGAGCAGCTCTTTCCTTCTCTCTCCGATACCTTCGATGCCATCGAAGAGGCTTTTGCCCATCTTCTTTTGGCGCATTTGCTTATGGAAGGATATCGCGAATCGGTGCACCTCATCCTGCATCCTCACAAGAAGGAAGAAAAGAGGCGATTTATTGTCGAGCGGATAAAGGCTCTTATCGATATCGATGACCCCTTCGGTTTGATGCTTATCGTTTTTGTATAAGCCGAAGCAAGGGATATCGGCTTCCGCTTTCCTTAAAGCGCTACAAGCGGCTTCAACTTGCGTATATCCGCCATCGACGAGCAATAAATCGGGCAAAGGAAGACCCTCATCCTTCAAACGCTTGTAGCGGCGATGCACAACTTCTTCCATTGAATGGAAATCATCGCCGGCGACAGCGTCGGAAAGATGGTATTTCCTGTACATTTTCCTGCATGGCGCCCCATTGATGTAGCATACTTCCGCCCCAACGGCGTTTGACCCCTCCAGATGGGAATTGTCGAAAAGCTCAATGCGGTAAGGGGTAGGGATCGAAAGAAGCTTGCCTAACTCTTCAAGAAGAGCGATTTTGTCATCCTCCAAGCGGGCGCTCACGAAATGGGCGTCGAGGCCTTCTCTGGCGTTGAGGGTCGCCAAATCGATCTGCTCGAGGAGCCTTCCCTCTTTTGGATGGAGTATCCTGCATTCGGGGAAAAGGCTTATGAATTCCTCATCGAAAGAAGGAAGGTTGATGGCGATTTCCTTAGGAAGATCGTGAGAAAGATAATACGGCTCAAGGAGTTCCGGGATCTGCTCTCCGACTTCGCCAAAGCCAGGGACGACCATCGTTTTCTTACCAAGCAAGGCCCCATTCCGATAAGAGAGGATAGCGAGTGAGAGATAGCCATCGCGCTCCGAGAAGCCTATGATGTCGCGACTTGTTTTATCGAGGCTATTCTCGACGTTTTGCCTGCTTACGGTCGCTTTCACCGCTACAAGGGTGTCATAATAGTCTTTGGCATCCTCGTATCGCTCCTCTTCGCTCGCTTTTTCGATTTTGCCCTCGAGCATTCTACTCGCTTCTTCGATATCGCCATCGAGAAAACGCTTTATTTTCCCATAGAGGTCGGAAGTCACTTCCGGGGGGATGTCCTTCACGCACGGGGCAAGGCACTGGCCTAATTCATGATATAAGCATGCCTTTTTCCCAAGATTCTTGCATTTTCTCGTCGGATAAAGGGAATTGAGCAAATCGATGGTCTTATAGGCTTGTCCGCTATTGGGGAAAGGGCCGAAATAGTAATAACGCTTATCAAGGCAGTTGCGGCTTATCTTGAGCTGCCCGTCTTTCCGGTTCACGGCGATATAAGGATAATGGCTATCATCCATGAGCATGATGTTATAACGCGGATAATGGGTCTGGATGAGATTCATCTCGAGGATAAAGGCCTCTTTGTCGGTGTTCACGATAAGCAAGGAAAAATCATCGACATGGGATACCATGGCCGCCACTTTCCCAACCTGCGGGCGAAGAAAATACTGGCTGACTCTCTTTTTGAGGTTCTTGGCCTTGCCAATGTAGATGATCTTCCCTTCCGCATCTTTCATCTCGTAGACGCCGGGCTTATCGGGAAGCAAGCCTATCTTGGCTTTGAGTTTTTCGCTTAATTCCTTCATTTGAGATAGACGATGGTCGCCCCACCTCCGCCTTCACTCCCGTCTGCCCCTTCGAATTTCGCGATGAAATCCTTGTGCGAGGAGCAATATTCCTGAACGAGCCGTCGCAAAGCCCCTGAGCCCCATCCATGGATTATGCGGACTCTCTTTAGCCCTTTGTAACGGCATGAATCGAGGTATTTGTCGAGGCTTAGCCTTGCTTCGTCCACGTGCTCTCCGATGAGATTGAGCTCAAGGGGGGTGCCTTTGCTCAAGGAGAGCTCATCAAGCTTCAAAGATGAGGTCTCGCGCCGTTTTTCCTCTTTCGGGGCGCTGACGACGATCACTTTGTCTTTCTTCGTATGGAAAGAAAGCCCTTCTTTGGTGGTGACGGTCACCTTATTTCCGTTTATCTGCGTGAGGCGCCCTGAAACATAGGTGCTTGGTATATTCACGTAATCCCCGACTTTGATATCGCCAGAATAATGCTCTTCCTCGGCTTTTTCCTTGAGGGAAGAGAGCTTGCTGCGGGCCGAAATGACCTCGTGCATCTTCACCCCTTCATGCTGCACGCTCTTGAAGAGCTCATCCATCTGCCTTTCGTAAGAGTCGAGAAGGTCTTCCTTTTTCTTCTGCACATCGCTTAAAAAGGTCGCCTCGCGCCTCGAAAGCTCGTTTTCCCTTTTCTCGAGCTCGATAAGCTTTTTCTCGAGCTCAGCTTGCTTGAGGGCGGCTTTTTCCTTCTCTTCATCGGCCTTTCTATTGGCCTCCGACAATTTCTTGATGGCCTCGCTCACGGAGAGATTCTCGTGGCTGGAAAGATAATTCTCGGCCGCGTCGATGATAGAAGAGGGGATACCGAATCTTTTTGCGACCGTAAGCCCATAGCTTTCCCCAGGCAAACCCATTTTGAGTTTATAAGTCGGCAACAGCTTCTCTTCATCGAACATCATCGAGGCATTCGATAGGCCTCTTGAGGACAAAGCAAAAGCCTTAAGCCCCTCAAAATGGCTCGAGATGAGGCTGAAGGCGTGCTTTTTCTCCAAAAACAGGATAATGGCGTAAGCGATGGCTTCCCCTTCTTTCGGCGAAGTGCCGGTCCCCACTTCATCGAGCAGCACGAGGTCTTTCCCTCCGAGATTGTCGCAGATGGAGGCAAGGTTCTTC
>CAVKAR010000041.1:0-14006 GCA_963654425.1 Lachnospiraceae bacterium | reverse complement strand
GCTTATTCTCCTCACTTAAAGAATCATTGCTTAGCAAAGCGTAGAGCTTATGCAGGTTTTCTTTGCTGAATTTCGGAAGTTCGCTCACGAAATCGATGCCTGCTTTCATATTTTTGATGATGATATCGTTGACGCTTGCGGCTTTCCTTCCTTCTTCCAAAAGCTCTTTCAGCCTTCTTCTGGTAGTCGGCACGCTTTCGACATCGAGCGATCCTTCGATTTCCGAATAGATTCTCGATTCGAGGAGATTTGAGGAAAAGGAGGCAGATAGTCCCTGATTCTTATCCACGAAAGAAATAAGGCAACTCAACAAAGATTCAAGGTCGTTGCAAAAAGAATAATAGAGCCCTTTAGAATTGAAGGAGGGGAGTGGCAATAAGGATATCCGATTGCCGCCGATGGAGGCGATCGATTCCTTGTATTCGATCAATTGTTTGTACTCGAAAGGCGAGATGAATAAGCCGGGCTCATTGCCGTATTGGAGCTCCTTGGCGGTATAGTATTTCTCGTTGAGTTGTCTTTCGAGGATCGATTGTAGTTTTATAGAGTCCATATTTCATATGGTAAACCTTTCCGTAAACCATTTGAAGAAGCAATTGTAAACCTTTCAGTAAACCATTTTTCGATCGGCGAAAAATATTAGGTTTTTTCGTATTCCTTAAGTTTCCATTAAGGTTCGCCTCTTATTGTTTTCTTATCCAAAGGAGGCTGTTCTTATGAAACAACCCAGATTATCGATCCCCTTCTTAGCCGTCTCGCTACTATGCGCCGCTTGCTCAAATGCAGGATCTAGCAGCGGCGAAACGACATCCTCTTCCTCATCATCTTCTGCGAGCTCAAGCTCTTCTTACGGTCATGGCTCGCATTCTTCCTCTAGTTCGTCATCGTCTAGCTCTTCCTCCTCGTCTACTGGATCGACTGACGCTTCTAGCAAGGTATATGACACCTCGGGAAATGAGATATCTAGCGGTACCGCCTCTGTCTCATTTACATACGGAAAGCAAACCAGCAGCAAAACGATTTCGGCCGCTTATCTAATTGATGGAGTCACCGTCAACATCACTTCTGGCGCATACGTAAGCGCCTCTTCTTCCTCCAACCAAGTCGTTTTCCTCGTCGTCAATGGCGGAAAGCTCAATATCACCGGCACTTCCTCCTCACGCGTAAGCGTCTATAAGTCGGGCAGCGCGGCAAGCAACGGCCAAGTGAGCGACGATTACAATTTCTACGGCATCAATTCTGGCATCGTGGTCGCTGGCTCCTCTTCCTCGGCCACGATCGAATATGCCGATATCGTCACTTCAAGCAACGGGTCTAATGCCGTGGTATCGACGAGCGGAGCAAGCGTAAGCATCTCTTCTTCTACCATCAGCACGACTGGCTCGGCCGGCTCTAGGGGGCTTCATGCCACTTATGGCGGCTCTATCGCGGCCACTGATGTCGATATAACCACGCAAGGCGCTTCTTGTGCCGCCTTAGCCACCGATAGGGGCGGAGGGACCATAACCGCAAGCAATATGGAGCTAGAGACCAATTCGAACGGCTCGCCGCTTGTTTATTCAACGGGCACCATAAACGTATCATCGTCCACTGGATCGGCAAACAAGGCGCAGATGGTCGTGGTGGAAGGGGGATCAAGCGCGAGTCTGACCTCTTGCAGCTTCTCTTGCTCGGGGGACGGGAATAGAAGCGGGACGAGCGATTCCTCTTCTTCAACTCACGTCATCGATAGAGGCGGCATCTTCATTTATCAGTCTTTCTCTGGCGATTCAAGCGAAGGCACCGATTATTTCTCGGCCACCGATTGCGTCTTAGAAGTCACCACGAGCTCCGTTCCGGTGTTCTATCTAACCAACATCACGGCTGTTATCACTTTAAGCGGCAATAGCTTCGTTCAGGCCTCTTCTTCCGATTATCTCCTAATGGCTGAAGCCACGGATCAGTGGGGGAGTTCCGGATCGAACGGGGCAAGCGTAACCGTGAAGCTATCTTCCCAAGATTGGGATAAGAGCAAAACATACTGCGGCTCCACCTCAAGCATCAGCTATAAGTGATAAGGATTCATGCCGCTCAGCCACTCTCAAAAAGGGTGGCTTTTTGGATAGGAAAAGCCTTAGAATGGCTGCTTTGCGAATAATTGGCCCTACAAAATAGAAGTGGCGCAATTTTCTGCAAGAAATAGGCTTTTTTGCAGAGATATTGCCTAATTCTTCGCTTTTTTCAGTATCTTAAATAAAGCGGTTTTGCATTGATTATGCTCGCTACCTCAGTATCGAAACCCCTTCAATATAAATTTCAAGTGCACCTACGAACCCTAGATGAATAACTATGCGCATGTTTAAAGCAACAGATCTACAACGTCACCTGGCTTTAAAACTTGTTTGTTACATTTGATACAACTAAGTTATTAAACTTGTTAGTTGCATTTGATACAATTAAGTTATTCAAGGAGGGCATGCCATGAATTATAAGATTAAGGACGATTTAAAACTCATTCGAGAATTTTTTGGGCTTTCCCAAGCAGATTTAGCCAAAGCAATCGATGTCGATAGGCTTACGATTTCGCGAGTTGAAAATGGCGATAGCTATCCGAGAATTGAATTGATGGATAAGGTATACGGATTTTGTTATGAGAAGGGGTTACGGCTCAACGCCCAGAAAGAGATGCTTTATAAAGACGACCTTAAAAAAGGGCATATGCTTTTGACTCACGCCTCCAAAGAAGGAATTGAGGGCAATATATCTCTTAACAAAGGGAAAAGAAAAAATGATTTTGGGCCAGGCTTCTATTGCGGCGATTCATACGACAAATCAATATCGTTTGTTTCTAGATACGCTGCCTCAAGCGTGTATTTCATCGACTTTGATCCTGCGGGATTAAAGCATGCAAAATTCGATGTCAGCACCGATTGGATGATAACGATTGCCTATTGGAGAGGCATCCTTGAAGGATATGAAGATCGCTCATTGCTTCGCGAATGCCTCGAGCACTTGAATGATATTGATTACGTCATTGCCCCAATCGCCGATAATCGGATGTTTCAGATAATCGATACCTTCATCGCCGGGGAAATAACCGATGAGCAGTGCAAACATTGCCTCGCAGCCACTAATTTAGGCATGCAATACGTTTTTTTATCGGATAAAGCAATCGGGCATCTTTCGATTTTGGAAAGATGCTTTCTATCTACAAAAGAGAAAGAGCACAGCAAGCTAGAGCATGTCAAATTTCAGAAAGACGGAGAAGACAAATCAAAATTAGCCCGAATCAATTATCGCGGCAAAGGGAAATATATCGAGGAGATAATCAAATGAAGAAGATGGATAATGATGGACTGCTTTTATGCAATGCTCAAGGTCATATTTTTGCCTTATCCCGCACTCTTTATCCCACAAGCTCCGATATTTTCATCAGAAGATTCATGCTTTCGAAATCAGCCATGGATTTCGATTCGAAAGCCTTTCTTGACGATTCATTCACCGCAAGCGATGTTTTAGATAGCCTCACGGATGAATTCGGCGAATCAAGCTATGGCAAAAACAAATACGGCGAGGAGGCCCTTTTCTGGATCGGCTACATATATAGGTATTTCGCTTATACCTACGAGTTATCCTCAAAAAGCGTTTATCGACTACTGAAAGGGAAAGAGCTGAATGAGCGATATTACATCTATCACACCTTTGACCCCTCTATAGCGATCGAAAGGATTTTGGAGGAAAATGGCATCTCTTTTGATCTTGATAAGCAAAATGAGCGTTTGCTTATGATGCTCAAAGAGAGACTATACGAAAAAGAACTCAACCTCAGAAAGAAGAAAGAAGACGAAAACGGGGAATCGCTCGAAATTGCGTACAAAGATGAATGCATCGGGGAAGTCACTATAAAGAAGACGAAAAAAGACGAACGCCTTGTCGAACTCGATATCGACAGCGAATTCCGCAATAAACCGCTGGAACTCGTTGCCATGAGGAAAACGGTCGATTTTGAAAATGAGTCAAGGAAAATGACACTCGTCAGCAAAATAAGGAAAGACGATGAAACGATGAACGAAGTTTGCAAAAGGCTAGGTTTCCTCTATCGCGACGAGAGCAGCGATTTCGTTTATTTCATCAAAGCGTTGAATTGAAATTTCGGATAGAGAACCGACGCAAGGTGCTTTCATGTCGAAATTCAGGCTTTGCAATGATGCCGGCGTATTTTTCGATGCGCTTGCCGAAAAGCAGTTTGACATCGAACGCCTGGTGCTGGATACACGATTTTATTTGCATCAAAATGCCTTAAATTGATGCAAATAAACATTAGAGTGATAAGCATCGGAAAACTTTACTATTCGCTTTTTAAAGCATGCTTCTGTCGATCTTTTTTCATTCCGCTTTTCGAAAAAAGCGCTTGAGGATTGCTCTCCGATGTGTCGGTTTCGGCAATCGAGAGAGCTCATTTCTCTCTTTTAAAGAAAGAAAAGCTGACGAAAATAAAGGTCACAAATAACTGCCGTTACCTCAGAAAATAGATAGAGCGGACATTCTTTGTCCTCACGCCTATGCTTGCTTGTTTCTATAATTCGTCTTGTTCTCCCTATCGGAGAGCAAAGGCATTGGAACCCAGTGAAGTCATCTTGCCGATGGCTGGGGCTGAACCAAGAAAGAGAGCGGGGCGAGATATTGCCTCGCAATCAAGACCTCATAGGTTCTCGGGATCGAAACACCGCTTTGGTTCATGGCGCAGCGCGCTTCTTTATGTAAATGACTGCCCGAGCAGGCACGATAAGAGGCTCCATAGAAATATGTCCCACGAGATGGTGCGATTCTGGGAAAATCGCATCTGCGTTCCCAAAGGAAGTGCTTGGCTTGATGGGAGGAAACTCCATATAACTGCTTTGGCAGGTGCTAGTAGGCGAAGGCCAATCTCTTGGCTATGGAAGCCCCAGAAAAGCTGAAGCTCGCTGAAAGCTGAAGGATAATCGAATTCCTTCCGTTGTCCGGCCTTTGGCCCATTCCAGAAGTTTATGGGTAGCTCCTATAAGCTCAGCCTGGCGTGAACGTGCATGAATAACAGATCGGAGTAAGCGCTGTATGAGGAAACTCGCCAAGGCCTTTTTTCATATAAAAAAGAAGACATCCATTGAGGATGTCGATGGCGGAGACCTTGAAGGCTTCCGCGAAGATGTTGACGACCTCGAGGCTATCGGTTCCATCCCTTTCGATGCGTCGCAAGGAGCGTACGCTGTAGCCGACGGCATCGGCAAGCTCTATTTGCGTGAGATGCTCTCTCATCCGGAGCGCTTTGATCGATTGCCCGATGATCCTCGCATCAAGAAATGCGGTGCTCATGCTTTCACCTCCTTTTGCTGTTCTTTTGCGTGAGGCACATTATAACGGTGCTCTCTTTTTCCTCAAGATATTTCGCGAAAAAGCAAAGAAAGGCGAGGCGAATTTCGATACATCCGCCAATCAATGGCCGCTGCTTCTTTCAAAGCGCAGCCTCCTTAAGCCTTTGAAGATTCAGAATTTGCGCCCGTAATGGATTTTCGCCTCTTCGTACCGATCAACTTGCTTTTTGCCTTCTTTCCCTTTTCCGAAGATGAGGAGAGCGATTGGCAAATAGCCTTCAGGCAAGGAGAAATCCTTGATGAGGCGCTCGTAGAATGGGCTCCCGAATTTGATGCCAGCCCATAAGGAGCCATAGCCTAAGGCGGTGGAGGCTAGAAGCATATTCTCGGCGATGGCTGAGCAATCCTCGAGGAGGAATTCCTGCGTTGGGTTTTTGTTGCTGTCGCCTACTATCAAAACGGTCAAAGAGGCATCACCAGCGGTGAGGCAAGTCGGTTTTTCCTCGGCGTAGTCCTTCCAAAAGGCATTGTCGGTGTTGATGATGAATTCATACGGGCGGCGGTTCATCGCGCTTGGCGCCTCGAATCCAGCTTTGAGGATCTTTTTGATATCGCCCTCGCTCATTCTGTATGGCCCATATGCGCGTATGCTTGCGCGCTTTGCGATGCATTCCAAAGCGTCCATGGTTATCTCTCCTTTTTCTTTGATTATAGGATACCCATTCTTTTTTTCTAGCGGTTCGCTCCTTTCCCATCATGGTGGAAAGACAAACGAGATGCGAGTAAAATGTCGAAGTCAAGCGAGGTAATAACGCCAAATGAAAATAGCCATTAGTTCCGATTCGTCCTTGGATTTGACCAAGGAGCTCGTCCTTAAATACGATATCCACGTCGTCCCTTTCGCCATCATCATGGGAGAAGACCAATATTACGATGGGGAAGTCACGAGCAAAGACCTTTTCGCCTATACGGAGAAAACGAGCAAATTAGCGAGAACGAGCGCCGTCAACGAAATGCAGAGCGAAGAGCATTTCCGCAAGCTCTTGCTCGATCACGATGCCATTATCCATTTCACCATCTCTAGCGATATGAGCGCCTCTTACCAAAATGCCGTGAAGGCCGCCGAGAAGCTCGAGAATGTTTATGTCATCGACTCGAGGACCCTTTCCACGGGCGTCGCCCTTCAAGCGATTTATGCCAAAAAGCTCGCCGATAAGGGCTTAAGCCCGGAAGAAATCGTAGGCAAAGTCAAAGAGAGGATTCCTTTCGATCAAGCCTCTTTCGCCATTGAAGCGGTCAATTATCTTTATAAAGGCGGCCGCTGCTCCGGTTTAGCGGCTCTAGGGGCCAACCTTCTCCATATCCGCCCGCAGATCGTCGTCAAAAACGGGAAGATGGGGCAAGGGAAGAAATTCCGCGGTCCGATGAACAAATGGGTCAAAGACTATGTCGAGGAAACGCTCAGAGAATACAATAACCCCGATCATTCCATCATCTTCATAACCTATAGCTCAGCGACCGACGAGGCCGTGAATTACTGCATTGAAAGGCTCAAGAAAGAAGGGTTCAAGGATATTTATCCGACCAATGCCGGCGGAACGGTCTCTTGCCACTGTGGGCCAGGGACCCTTGGCATCCTCTATTTCAATGACGGGGATCACGAATAGACCCCTAAAGGAGCCTGAGGGGAAATCGGGCTCCTTTTTGATTTGCGTTGCCGCCTTTTTGAATTGCTTCCCGATTTTGCAAGGCGCATTTTGCCTTTGCCTTATTTCATCGATAAAAGGATGTTTGATTTCAGGAGAGAATAGGATCTTTTCGCTTTTTCGATCGATAAAACAAGCGATAAAACAAGCGATAAAAGCGCACTAAAAGAAACCTTTTCGCTACTTGCAGTGCCATAAAAGTTCGATGATATGGCTCTTTTTTCTTTAAACAGCAGGAAAATCAATCATCGAAAATCCTATTTTATCGCTTACAATTTATCGCTTGTTAAAACACATTTATCGCTTGCTTATTCATTAATAAGCTATACAATATGATGGGCAAAGGATTCATTATGGATGAGATGTTCGATCTTTCAAAATTCAGTTCATATCGCGAAGGCAATCGATACGAAGTGAAGAAAGCAAGTGAAGGCCTGCCTCTTTCTTTATGGGAAAGCTACTCGTCTTTCGCCAATTGCTATGGTGGGGTCATTATCTTGGGGGTCAAGGAAAATAAAAACGGCAGCTGGTCCACTACGGGACTTCACGATAAAAACCGCCTTCAAAAAGATTTCTGGAACACCATCAACAACAGGAAAAAAGTCAGCGCGAATCTTTTGAAAGAAAAAGACGTCGAATTTTTTTCAATCGGAAGAGACGTCATTATGGTTATCCATGTCCCTATGGCTAAGCGCGAAGAGAAGCCCATCTACATCAATGACGATATTTTTGGCGGAACGTATAGAAGAAACTACGATGGCGATTATCATTGCTCGAAGCTGCAAGTCAAAACGATGATCAGGGATCAAGCCGACGATACGATGGACATGAATGTGCTTGACGACCTTCCTTTATCGCTCTTGAATGGCGATTCGTTGCGCGCATACCGCAATATTTTCGCGAATCTAAAACCAAATCATCCTTTTGCTTCCCTTAGCGATGAAGAATTCTTGCGAAGCATCGGCGCTGCCTCTCTTTCAAAGGAAGACGAGAGATTGCACCCCACTTTGGCGGGGCTTTTGATGTTCGGGAACGAATATGATATCGTCCGGGAATTCCCGAACTATTTTCTCGATTATCGAGCGGAACTGGACGATAGGACTCGATGGGTTGATCGCGTTGAGTCAAGCTCAGGCGACTTCTCTGGCAATGTGTTCGATTTTTATTCGCGTGTTTACGGCAAACTTAAGCAGCTTCTTCCTTCTTCATTCAGATTGATCGATGGGGTAAGGGTTGATGATGCTCCTGCTCACGAGGCGCTCCGCGAATCACTCGCCAATTGCCTCATCAATGCCGATTATTATGGCCCTAGAGGCGTAAGCATCGCCATATATCCAAAACGCATCGTCATCTCGAATCCCGGCTATAGCAGAGTCAGCCTCAAGCAAATGCTTTTAGGTGGGGTATCCGATCCCAGAAACAGGGGTCTTATGAAAATGTTCAATCTCATAAATATCGGAGAGCGTGCTGGAAGCGGCGTGCCGAAAATCGTCTCATTATGGAAGAAAGAGGGTTATCGGAATCCAAGCATCGAGGAGCATTTCGATCCAGATCGCCTAATATTGATTTTGCCGCTTGAGAAAAAAAGGAAAATGAAGCTGATTGGCGAGATCGAAGCGAGCGGAAACATGGAAAAAAGGGAATCCGAGATAATGGACTATCTCAAAGATAACGGTCAATCCAGCTGCAAGGATATATCACGCCATCTTTCTTTGAGCGAATCTCGAACTCGCGCCATCCTTGCCAAAATGGATGGCGTTGAGGCAATTGGGGCGAATAAGATCAGGGTATATCGCTGCAAATAAGGGTGCACGCTAAATGCTCCATTCGGCATCGACTATGATTACAAATGTGGTTGGATAAAAAAGCGATTAGATAAGATTGACGCCGAATAATCACGTTTTTTACTGCCTACCTTCCGATATGCCTTTATCCCCTAAGACAAAAAACGATCGCGAGGATTTTCTTATGAGCCCAAAAAGAAAATCAAGCCTTGGCAAACATTTGCAGAAAACGGTTCATCAATAATGAAGTTTTTAGTGAAGTTAACTGAAGAAAACTTCACTAGCACTTCATTAACTCTTATAATCATCTTTGATAGGAGGCTCATCAATGCTCATTGAAGAACTAATAGAAAATGTCAATCTGGAAGATGACGCCGTCGAATTCAAAGGCATCATCAAAGAAGGAGAAAACCCGAAGAAAGGCGATAAGCGCCTTGAATATGGCTGGCTGAAGGAAATCGCGGGATTCGCCAATTCGAAGGGTGGATCGATTTATATCGGCGTCGATAACAAAAGCCATGAGATCCTTTCCTTGGATCATGAAACGGCCGATAAAGTGGCGCTTATGGTCCAACGCCTCGTGAAAGAGCATATCGAACCTCCGATAAATTACACAATAATCAAGCATCCCCTTATCGGAGACAAACCGACTAGATATGTGCTGGAAGTGAAAGTGGAGAAAGCCAAATATCCTCCTATATCATTGAAAATCGATGGAGCTGGCTTTATTTTCGTCAGGCATTTCGGCAAAACGTCGATTGCCACCGGCGAAGAAATCAGGGACCTTGTCCTCAATAGCGATTCCGTTTCCTTCGACGATCGCTTCACCGACACGATATATAACCCTGAAGACTTTTCGAAGATGCGTCGGTATTATGCGGAGCATCATGAAGGAAAAGAAGTCAGCGAGAGAGAACTGATGTCGATTGGTTTCATCTCGAGCGAAAGGAAACTGTCCGAGGGAGCGCTTTTATTCAAAGACGACTGTTCATCGGTGCGCACGCTCGTTGTCTGTTCCCAGTTTTTGGGATTGAATAAAGGCACGAACACTTTCTATGCCAGCAAATCGATGCAGGGGAATCTTCTCGATGAATGCTTTTTCATCAAGGATTTCATCACGAACAGAAGCGCTGACGGTTTCGTCAAAGAAAGCGATGGCAGACGTCCTCTCATCTCTTATCCAGCTCGTTCGCTCATGGAAGCGATCGTCAACGCCCTAGCTCATCGGAACTATTTCATTCATGGCCGGCAAATCGAAGTCAACATGTATAGGGATCGGCTCGAGATAATATCCCCAGGGGCGCTGCTTGGCAGCCGCTATCTGAAAGAAGAGAGAAACCTCTCTTCCATCCCGCCGATGAGAAGGAACGAGGTCATCTGCGGCGTTTTCTCTTTGCTCAATCTCATGGAGAAGCGGGGGTCGGGGTTTGATAAAATCGAGCAGGACTATCGCGATTACGGGCCTAGCTACGCCCCTTGTGCCTCTAGCGATGGCGACTCGTTTCTCTTGACGCTGCCTGATTTGTCTCATGAGGGCGGTATCATTAGCAAGATGGAGTGCCCTTCCGTTCATACAAGAGTCGCTTTGGAGGGGAAATACGATTCCATGATTCTCTCTTATTGCTATAACGAGAAAAAGGATGCTGCTTCAATCGCAGCCTATTTAGGTCTTGCTCCCTCTTCCTATTTCCGTTCTTCTATTCTCGATCCACTCGTCGAAAGCGGCTATCTATATATCGTCAAAACCGGGAGAACATCTTATTACAAGACGAATCCAGAAAAGGTTTTAGTCGATTGATCCAATGAACTTCAGCAATATTGAAGTTTTTAGTGAAGTTAACTGAAGAAAACTTCACTAGCACTTCATTATAAAACGAAAAGATTCTATGAATTCTCAATTCGCACGAAGCAAAAATGGCTAAATAACCATGAAGAAGTCAGAATCGGCAATGAACATTCGTGACAAAACAGCCTTTATCGGAAGGTTGATAAATAGCCATTATTTCAGGTGACGGGCAATCGTGTCGCGATCGTGTCACACAAAAAGTGACACGAAAGTGACACGATTTTCTTTCTTCCTTTCCTTTCAAGCCGCATAATAGTCTCGAAAGAGAGACAACCTATGAAATACGAAGTGCGACGCGAAAACGAATCCATTGAGTTCAAAGCATCGCTTGGGCAGCTTGATAAAGGAATCGAGTCTTTGGCCGCAATGCTTAATAAAAGCGGTGAAGGGAAGGTAGTCTTCGGCGTGGCTGATGATGGCGAAATAAAAGGAATAAAAGACATAGGCCAAGAGACCATCAAAAAAATAAGCGTCAGGATAAAAGAGGCGGTAGTACCCTCGATTATTCCAAGCATCAGCCTAAAAGACTTCGATGGCAAAAACATCATCGAGATAGAGGCTGAAGGCAGAAGAAAGCCATATGCTTGTTTTGGCTCTTATCTCATAAGAATAGGCAGCGAAAATAAGAAGCTGATGCCAGATGAGCTCGGCGATCTTTTTCTCAGCAGTTCTGCTCTATCCGCAAGCAAGATCGAGGCAATCAACCAAAACCCGAGCTTCAACGGCCTTAAATCCCTTTACGCAGCGAAGGGGTATACGATTGACGATAGGACGTTTGCGAGGAATATGGGCTTACTTACGCCAAACGGAAAATACAATTACATTGCCGATATCCTTTCTGATGACAATAGCTGCTCCATCAAAGTCGTCCGTTTCAAAGGCCAGGACAAAACAGAAATGCTGACCAGGAATGAATTTGGGTTTAAGTGCATGCTGATCGCTCTCCGCCAAGCTTTCGTTTATATCACATCTTTAAACGAAACGCGCGTTGAGCTAAATAGAGGCGTGGAAAGGGATGAGATGAAGCTTTTCGATGAAAAAGCCCTCAATGAGGCTTGGACCAATGCCTGCCTTCACAACCGATGGAGTCGAGGGATCCCTCCAGCCATTTACGTTTATTCAAATAGAATCGAGGTTGTCTCAACTGGCGGATTGCCGCTCGATTTCTCGAAAGAAGAGTTTTTCAAAGGCGTCAGCCATCCAATCAATGAAAGCCTCATGAAGATCATGGGACAACTTGATTTTATAGAGCAGACAGGGCATGGAGTGCCTCTGATCGTCGCCAAATACGGCCAAAAAGCTTTTGAATTCCTGGATAATTCGATAATCGTTAAAATCCCATTTGCTTTCACGCCAACATTCGTTTCGTTGCGTCCAGAGCCTAGCGCAAGCCACACGAAGATTTTGTCCATCTTGAATGAGAATCCAACGCTTAACCTGGCGCAACTATGCAAAGCCGCTGGCTTAGGGAGAACAAGGATCGTCAAAATACTTTCCGATTTGAAAGACGCGGGACGCATCGAAAGAGTCGGAAGTTCCCGCAGTGGCTACTGGAAAGTCAACAAATGAACCTCATTTCGATAATCGGATATCGTGTCGTGATCGTGTCACACAAAAAGTGGCACGAAAGTGACACGATCTTTTCGGAAGCAAGAATCTGATCTGCCTATCGCTAGAAAGGCATTTAAGCATTGACGAACAACATAGTGAAGCCCTTAAACAACATGCGCGGATCAGTCTCTATGATGCTTTTTTGAAAAAGCAGTTTAAGGCTTTCGAACATCGCCCTTTCCTTTTGCAGGACGATGAGCTGATAGAGCGTCAATTCATGAATGCTGGATTCGCGTAAGGCAAAAAGGCTAAATAACCAGAAAAGCCTAAATCCCTAGTGGATATACGGGGCAAGAAGAGGATTCATCAATATCTTTGAGGTCCGTAAATTGAATCTTCCTTGGAAAAACGCAAGATATTCGATTCATGGAGAAACGATAATTATGCCGAATTCAAAAGATAACGAAGTCCTCTTTGGAACGAGCAACAAGTCATTGATTTATGACTTGTGTTATTAAGGCGCCCCCTAAAAGATCATCGAAAGCTATTCTAGGAGTGCATTTGAATTCAGGGACAGCTCGATAGCCGTGACGATTCCTTTCAATCGCAACAGGAAGGTTGGTAATAAGGTTGGCAATAAGGTTGGTGACAACCCGATAATCAAAAAACATGGACTGAATCCGACGGGAGAGAATGATCTCGGAGATGAGGCACAACCCAAGCATCACCAAAGCCGAACTCGTCGCGCTATTGGGCATAAGCGATACAGCCGTTGACAATAACATCAGGTATTTAAGGGAAAACGAATGCATCGTTAGGATTGGCGAAAACAAAAACGGGTATTGGAAGATTTTGAAGTAGTGGTATTCAAACGCGTCTATCCAATCGGCAGTAGTGATTTTCTGACCAGTAAATCGTATTAAGGATATGGGGTCTATTGGAAAACATTCCGCCTCATTCTCTATAGTTGTTCAAAAAGGCAAGATATTCAAAAAGCGCCAATGAATAAGTGACGGATTATATAATTTGGGATTTTCAGTGGTCCCAATGAACGATTTTCAAATGTGAGTTTGAACCCATGATAAGAAATCAAGGTAAGAAACTTTTCCAGAAGCCAATGATAAGAATTCATCTATCATCTCATCGTTATCGCCAACAAAGTGATGCCATTTGCTTTAAGACCAACATCAAGTATCTTTGCGGCAATTCTTTTGTTGCCGTCATAAAACGGATGATCCATGGCAAACCCGAATGGCAACCTAGCTATCTTATCGACTGGACTTGGATACAGATTGGATGAATCAAACGTTTGAAGCGGCGTATTAAGAGCCGATTCAAGCATGCCTTCATCCCTGATTCCATCACTTCCACCGAATTTAAGGATTAACTTGCCATGAAGATAGACGATGTCATCTTTAGAGAAATAGAACATTACTTAGCTAATTTCTCATAGGCTTTCTTATATTTGGCGTCAGATTCCTCAGATAATTTATCGAGCGCATTTCTATCCATGAATTGGATGGTTTGATTCTTTGAAACCTTAAAGGGAATCGATTGTTCTCTAACGGCTTGCTTCGCAAACATGTTGAACGCAGCATTCATTGTTAAACCGAGTTCGGAAAATAACTTCTCCGCATTCTTCTTATCATTCTCATCCATTCTAATTGTCACGTTGACACTTGCCATGTTAGTACCTCCATATCCTTGATTTCATTATATCAAAATAATCGAAAGATTAAATTGAATATATGTGCAAAATATGTGCAAAGTTGTGGTTATCACCCACCTA
>CAVKAR010000040.1:0-14529 GCA_963654425.1 Lachnospiraceae bacterium | reverse complement strand
GTCCTTTTCCCCGGGTCCAAGAGGGAGGCTTTCCTCAAGAGGGACCGCTTCTTCGGCGCCCCGGATTATGCCCTCCACGACGGATATCGCGCGCTCGATCCGCTCGCCGACTTCAGCGACGAGCTCCAGAAATCGCTCTTCGAGGGGACGAAAAAGCTGGTCAAGCTCGACACCAGCGTGCTTTATTACGACTGCACCAACCTCTATTTCGAGTGCGAGGAGCAGGACGACAACGTCTATGACGAGGACGGGGATATCGTCCAATGGGGGCTCCGCCGGTACGGCGCGTCGAAGGAGCACAGGCCGAACCCGATCGTCCAGATGGGGCTGTTCACCGACGGCAACGGCATACCGATGTCCTACTGCGTCCATCACGGCTCGAACAACGAGCAGAACACCGTGATACCGCTCGAATCGAGGATGGCGAGGGATTACGGCCAATCGAGGTTCGTCTACTGCAGCGACGGCGGCCTCGGCTCTTACGACAACCGCTTCTTCAACACCTTGCACGGGAAGGACTACGTCGTCGCGCAGTCGCTGAAGAAGACGCCGGAGAAAGAGCTTGCCTTCATATTCAAGGACATGAACTGGAGATACGCCGACGGCGGTGGCAAGGTGTCGCTCGCCGAGTTCAGGAGGATACTCGACAAGCAGTACGAGGGCGGCGAGCTGACCGAGGCGGAGAGGGCCGCCGTATCGAGGGACATGATCTGGAAGCCGTATCCGATGAAAAGGACCGTCCCCGCCAAATTCCTCGAGGGCATCAAGCTCTCGGGGACACTCACGATGGAGGAGACGGTCTACGTGACCTTCTCGGCCAAGTACTACCTATACCAGAGAAGACTGCTCGACAGGCAGATCTCCACCGCCGAGGGGTGGATAAAGTCGAGGGACCCGGAAAGCATAAGGAAGGGGCCCAACGACGTGAGGAGGCTCATAAAGGCGACGGCGTCGACGAAGGACGGCGAAATCGCCGAAGTGTCGACGCTGTCGATCGATATGAAGAGGGTCAAGGCTGAAAGGAGGTTCCACGGCTTCTACGCCGTCGCCACCTCTCTCAAAGGCAAGACGATCGGCGAGATAATGGACATAAATTCGTCGAGATGGAGGATCGAGCAGTCGTTCAGGCTCCTCAAATCCGATTTCGACGCAAGGCCTGTGTACGCATCGACCGAGAAGCACATAAGGGCGCATATGGCGATATGCTACGTGGCGCTCCTCGTCTACCGGATAATCGAGAGCAAGCTGAACTCGCCAAAAGGGCAGAGCTTCACGAGCGCCGAGATACTATCGACGATGAGGAATATGGGCGTGGTAGAGCTCGGAAATGGGTCGGTGTACCAGGCAGCATACACCGGATCGGAGACGCTCGAGGCCCTCGAGAGATGCTTTCCGGAATCGCTCAACAGGAAATACTATTCGAAAAAAAGCCTCGCCAAAAAATTCAAGCAAGGCTCGTAGGGAGACAACAATTTACAACATTTTTGAGGCCGAACTGCAAAACTTGGGATTTTATCACTGCTTATATTCTAGGGTTAGCAAAAAATGGCGCGTAAGCCCCATAAGCGCCATCAATAGATGACTTTTTCGAGGCAAAGGCCTTCCCCTGGCGCCTTGAAAGTGATTATTTTCCGTTTTTCGCTGTCGAGTCTTTTGCTTAATTCGTCGAGCGTCATTTTCTCAAAGGCTACCTTGAAAGCGGCGCCCACCATCGTCCTGACTTGATAAGTCATAAAGCCATCGCCAGTGATCCAAACAACATTTATGTCTTTCTCTTTATTATCGAAAGAAATGTCAAAAATTGTCCTTTCAAACGAAAACTGGTCTTCGCTTTTCGGGGTGAAGTCCTGGAAATTGTGCTTGCCTAGATACATGCTCATGGCTTTTTCGAACAAAATAGGAGAAAAGGGCTTATTCCCGAGCATCGCTACCTCATGCGAAAGAAAAGGCATTTTTTCTCCTAGATGATAGGAATATGAGTATGTCTTCTTGCTGGCGCTATAACGGGCATGGAAGGAAGACGGCACTTCTTTAAGCGAATGGACGAGGATGTCGTTTGGAAGAACGTGATTGATCGCATAAAGGAAACGCTTATCGTCTAAAAGCAGAGGAGAGGAAGAAAGGAATGTAAAGGTTTGCCCTCTCGCATTGACTTTCGCGTCCGTTCGTCCGGAAGCGCTGATTTTCACTTCTTCATGAAGAATCGCGCTTAAGCATTCCTCGATCTTCCCTTGGATGGATGGATGGTTCTTTTGCCGCTCAAAGCCAAAATAAGCGGCACCGAGATACGAGCACACGCAAAGATAATTGCTCATTTGACGCTAACCCCGAAGAATGAAATATACGCATCAAACGACAAAGCGCTTGAAACAATGAAAGCGGCGGCAAAAGCCGTAACAATCAAAAATGCCAGCAAATCGCGCGTGGAAAAAGCCATTTTGCGGTATTTAGTCCTTTTCTCTTTCGGGTCATAGCCGCGACATTCCATGGCATCGGCGAGATCTTCGCTCCTCATGAAACTGGAGACGAAAAGCGGAACGACAAGCGAGACCATCGATTTGATTTTCGTGGCAAGGCTCCCATGCTCAAAGTCGACGCCTCTGCTTGCTTGAGCCTTCATGATGCGCTTCGTATCATCAAGGATCGTCGGGATGAATCGGAGGGCGATGGAAATGATCATCGCTACTTCATGGGACGGAAAACCTACGTAACGGAGTGGCGATAGATACCACTCAAAGGCGTCAGTCATTTCCAACGGCTTTGTGGATGAGGTGAAAACCATTGTGAGAGCGATCATCGCAAATAGCCTCGTCAATATCTTCGCCGCCTCCAAAAGAGATTCATACATAACGGGGTAAGAGCCGATATAGAAAGCAATCCAATCAGGGTATTTTGGGCTGGAGATAGGGATGAAAACATAAATAATGAGCAAAAAGATCATCATGAACCAAAGCCCGGATAAGCTCTTGAGTAAAGACAAAAAGCTTGAATGGGTGAGCAGAAGCAGCAGAAAAAGGAATAAGAACATAATGCCCATCATGCTGAAAGTCATCGCATAAGAGGATTGCGGCATGAAAACGGCAACCATGAGAATGATGAGGCAATATATTTTGTTGCGCGCATCGAGCTTATGGATGAAAGAGCCATAAGGGACGTAGCGGCCAAGCGTCAAATTAGACATGCCGCCCCCTTTTGATGCTCTTCGCCAAAGTTTTGACGTCTTTTATATCATCTAAATCTATATCAAGACCGCGTTCTTTAAGATCATTGGCAAAGCGGTAAAGAAGCGGGAGCTCAAGCGAATAGGAATCTAAGGAAGAGGAGAATAATTCTTTTGGCGTTGCCTTCTTCGCTACTTCCCCGTTTTCCATAACGACGACGAGGTCAGCGTATTTGCTTACGATATTCATATCATGGGTAACCAGGATAAGCGTCGTTCCATTCTTTTGCACATCTTTGAAAAGATCCATCATCTCGATAGAGGCCGCCGGATCAAGCCCTGCCGTAGGCTCATCGACGATGAGGACGTCCGGCTTCATCGCTAGTACGCCAGCGATGGCGACTTTTCTTTTTTCGCCACCGGATAATTCGAAAGGCGAGCGCTCATAAAAAGATTCATCAAGCCCAACCTTACGCAATGCTTCATGAGCCATCGAGATGGCCTCATCCCCTTTCGCTCCGAAATTCTTCGGTCCAAAAGCGACGTCTTTTTCGACTGTCTCTTCAAAAAGCTGATATTCAGGGAATTGAAAAACGAGCCCAACGTGTTTGCGCAGCTCTTTTATTCCCTTCCCTTTGAGGCGGTTTTTCTTTCCGATGATGAAATCGTTCACCTTGACTTCCCCTTCGCTAGGGCGGAGCAAAGCGTTGATGTGGCTCACGAGCGTGCTTTTGCCGCTTCCCGTCCTTCCGACCAAAGCAACAAACTCATGATCGGGGATAGTGAGCGAGACATTGCGCAACGCCGCATATTCAAAAGGCGACTTGCGGTTATATACGTAACTCACGTTTTGGAATTCTATTGGCATAAATAGTCCTCCAAAGACGCTAAATCGGAAATAGATGACGGAATCGTTATTCCTTCATCGATAAGCGCTTCTTTAAGTTCGTAAAAGAAAGGCAGGGCAAGGCCGATTTTCATCAATTTATCTTTTTGGGCAAATACCTCGTCCGGGCTTCCTTCCGCGACGAGCTCCCCTTCATTCAAAACGAGGACCTTATCGGCAGAAGCGGCTTCTTCGACATCGTGGGTTATCGAAAGAATCGTAAGAGAGGGGTTTTCCTCCCTCATCTTTTTCGTGAGGGCCAATATTTCCCTTTTTCCTTTCGGATCAAGCATTGATGTGGCCTCATCATAAATTATGAGGCTCGGTTTCATTGCCAATACGCCAGCGATGGCGACACGTTGCTTTTGCCCACCGCTCAAATTTTCGGGACTGGATTCCAAAAAGGCCTCCATTCCAACTTCTTTGGCGTATTTTGCAATGATTTCCGGCATATCTTCGTGTCTGATTTGCCGATTTTCCAAGCCGAAAGCTATATCATCCTCAACGCTGCTGCCAACAAATTGATTGTCAGGATTTTGGAACACAATGCCGACTTTTGCGCGGATTTTGCCGATATTCTCATTTTTAAGAGGCATTCCGAAAATAGAAACATCGCCTTGGAACTTGCTGTTTAAACCCATGATGACTTTCGCAAGCGTGCTTTTGCCTGAGCCGTTATGCCCGATGAGGCAAACATAGCTTCCTTCTTCAACGGCAAAAGAAACGCCTTTCAAGACGTTTTCTTTTTCCTTGTAGGCATATGATAGATTCTTGACTTCAATCGCGTTCATTTTTCTTTCTTCGATAAATGCGTATCTCGTTATAGACGATAACCCCTATCCAAACGGCTAGCAAAATAGAGGTGAGGACGATGAAGACGACCCTATTCGACTCATCGATCACTCCTGGCAGAGACGCCCCCAAAACGAGCAGCAGCGTTATTGCGTATATAGCGATTCTCTTTTTCGCTTGCTTCATTTAACGGCGATGGAGATGTTTCTTCCTTCGTATTGGCGTATTTTCACTCCACCCATCGTCAATAGTTTGCGCGAGGCTTGATAAATCACCTGGTCGCCATGGAAATCATCTTTGTAGATAAGCTCTTTTATGCCGGCTTGAATCAAGGCTTTCGCGCATTCGTTGCACGGGAAAAGGGTCACGTAGCATGAACATCCTTTTAGTCCTGGCCCATCACGCGTATTCAATAAGGCATTGAGCTCAGCGTGGCACACATAGAGGTATTTGCTGTCCAATCCTTCTCCATGGCCCCATGGAATCTCATCTTCATTTATGCCAGTCGGCATCCCGTTATAGCCAACGGAAACGATTTTGTGGTTATCGTCAACGATGCAAGCGCCGACTTGCGTCGATGGGTCTTTGCTGCGCATCGCGCTCAAAACGGCGATGCCCATGAAATATTCATCCCAATTTATATTGTCTTTACGCCTAGTTTCCGCCATAAGAAAATCCTCGCTCGGCTTATAGCATACTAGAGTGACTTCCTTTTTTAAAAGGAAACATTCAACGCCGAAGAAGCGATTATAGTTTGACCACTAAGCCTTCAAATGGCCGCAAATGCTCTTTATAGCCGTATTGTGCCCCACGATAAGTGGAAAGCAAGGCGATTCCTTTCGTATTTCTTAAATCAGCCGGTATTTTGATTTTCCATCTGGTCATGTTCATGATGATCAGCAATCTTTCGTCTTGGTAGGTGCGGTAAAAAGCCATGATTTTTTTATTTGTTTTGATCGGTTCGAAACTGCCAAAGGACAATGTCTTGCTGTTTTTGCGCAGCGCAATCGCTTTCTTGTAAAAATTGAGGATGCTGTCTTGATCCTCGCGCTCTTTCGCGGCATTGATTCTCGAATAATTCGGATTGACTTTCATCCATGTTTTGTCTCCGCTACTGAAACCGGCGTTTTTATCATCGTTCCACTGAAACGGGCTTCGCGCGTGATCACGGGCGAAATTGCTTATCAAACGGTTTTTGAGACGTTTCGGCAAATGGTATTTGCCCATTAATCCATACGCCCAGAAATCAACCGGATCCAAGCAATCATCAATAGTCAGTTTATCGAAGTTAAGCATCCCGATTTCCTCTCCGTTATAGATAAAAGGGGTGCCTCTTTGGGTAAGCAAAAGCATGGAGAGCATTTTGCCGCTCTCTTTCCAATATTTTTTGCCGTTTCCAAAGCGCTCAATCGATCTTCTTTGATCGTGGTTTTCCAGATATAAGGCATTCCAATCGAGATTTTTTTGCCATGCGAAAAGAACGTTTTTAAGGGCTTCTGGCTTGTATTTTTTCAAGAAGCACGGATAGCGGCGATGATCGATATCCATCGCATCGAAATGAAAGCACATATCAAGTTCGTTCCCGCTTGTGAAACGCTTCGCATCTTCATAGCCGATGCCGAAAGTCTCCCCGACAGTCATGCAGTCATAATGCGAGAACACGTCTTTATGCAAACGCTCAAGTATCTTGTGGTTGCCGTCTTTGTTCAGATAGTACTCTTGCCCAACGACGAATCTGTCATTCCTGCCATCAAGGAAATCCTCTTTCCAGATTTGGTTTATGACATCGCATCTGAATCCGTATACCCCACGGTCAAGCCAAAAGCGCAAGATGCGCTCGACTTCCATCACCACATCAGGGTTATGCCAATTCAAATCAACCTGTTTTTTGGAGAAAATGTGCAAATACCACTCTCCCACGTCTTTGTCGAATTCCCAAGCGCTTCCCCCGAAATTGCTTTGCCAGTTATTGGGCGGCTCAGTATTGTTGTTTTTGCCTTTTCTCCAATAGTAATAATTGTGAAATGGGGAATTGACGTTTTTTGATTTTTGAAACCATGGGTGCTCATCGCTTGTGTGATTGACAACCAAATCCATCACGATTCTGATTCCTCTTTTCCTAGCTTCGAGGATGAGGCGATCCATATCCGACAAAGTGCCGTATTCTGGATTTATCTGGTAGTAATCGCTGATGTCGTAGCCAAAATCGGCGTTTGGGCTTTTGTAGACCGGGGAGAGCCAAATAATGCCAACGCCTAAATCTTCCAAATAATCCAGTTTCGATATGATGCCAGGAATATCGCCAATGCCATCGCCGTTAGAATCGCAGAAACTGCGCGGATAGATCTGATACACGACGTTCGATCTAAAAAATCTATTGTCCATAAACAAGTAGAAGTATCGCACATTTCCTAAAGAAAGTTGATAATTATCCGATTGTTCCTTATTGATTGCGTTAAAAGAAAAGAGCCAGCAACGTTGGCTCTTGCCAATCGATTAACCCTTATTCGGGAAGCGGGTCGAAATATTCCATCGCTTCGCGAAAATCCTCGAAATCGCTCGCCAAAGCAAACAAATAGGCCGTTAGGTAATCATCATAAGACACTTTCGTCTCCACGCCGCTTTCAAGAAAAGCCGCCTTTGAATATGGGCTCATGCTGATTCCTCCTGCTTCTTTAATTTTCCGCTCCACCCTATTGTTGCTCAAGGGATGTTTTCATACACTGTCCAAGAGAAAAGAAAAAACTTTATATCTAAAGCCAACAATGGTTTCCCTGATTGAATTTCAGCAAATCAAAAACGTTTGAGCATCACTAATTTGTAGCCTTGCCCATATACCTTATCAATGCGTGCGCCCTTGATATAGCCAATCTTTTTCCTTATGCGCGAAATATGGACATCGATGGTTCTTGTTGGTTCATAATCGCCGATTTCATCACCCCAAAGAAGTTTCAGAAGCTCTTCTCTAGGAACAACGGTTCCCCGTCTCTCGTAAAGCATCTTCAAAACAGCCCATTCGGAGTCAGTGAACCGTACATGATAGCGATAATAGGAAAGAGTGTGCTCCTTTTCGTCGCAATCGACAAAAGAACCGTCTGCCCGTTCAATTTTCGTCATGGTTAGCTCCTTGCTCCCCCACTAAAGAAACCTTACCTTGAAAAGCTCCCAAAATAAAGGTTTATATCGTTAAATTAATCGATTGGTATTGTTTTTATAACAATAATGCAAACAATAGCCAAAACAGCAAGGACGGAAATGAAAATAATCCAGCCCCAATTCTTGCTTTCTTTTTCTTCTTTATCGCCGTTTTGCTCTTCGGCCTCGTCTTCTTTTTCCATGATTCAGCGTGCCTCCTTTATGAGGTATTTTTTACTAAAAACCAAAAGCCAATATACGATGAAAGCGTTAATCACGACGTTTAGCCCAGCGAAGACGAGCATCGACGAAAACAAAACGCCATAAGATATAGACCAGCTGTTGCTCGACAAGAAGTTATAGAAAAGATAAAAGGCTAGCGGCTTAAGCACGACCATAAGCACTATTTCGGTCAAGAAGGCGATAAGGGCCGTCTCATAAGGAGAAGGAAGCGATTCATATTCCTCTCTGTTCTTTTCGAAGAAGCGATTGGCGAAGAAAAGACCAAAACAAGCGAACAGATCGAATAGGCCGGTCAACGAAAGAATAAGGGGCTCAATCCATGTGGATATCTCTCCAAAGCCATTCGCGAAATAGGTTTTTGTCGAAGGAAACACATAAAATAAACATGCAAGCAAAATCAAAACAGCGAACATCAAAACGAAAATTATATATGGCTTTTGCAAGGATTTTCTCATTTTGTGGGTGATTTGTTCTAAGCAGTATGGAAGGATTCCAAGAAGAGTGTAGACAATGGTGATGAGGTAATTGATCTCCCCCTCAATGCCGCTGAAAATAAAAATGCCGAGCAAATCGCCAACCCCACCAACGATCGCTCCGTAAAATGGGCCAAGCAGCAATGAGGCGTAGATCACTAAAGCAGGGCCTAAGGAAAGCCGCAAAAACGGCAAACTGCCCAATACCGGCGTTCTGATGATATGGGTAGCCAGCACATCAAGCACCAAAAGCATCGCGCTCAGGGTTATTTTCTGCGTCGAAGACAAGGATTTGCTCATAGTTTGAGAACGTTGATCACATAGTCCCTCGCAATGGAAGCGAAGGCCAAACTTCCCGTAACGAGAATATACTCATCATGGTAAAGAGCTAGGAGATTGTTTAATGCCGCCCTGAAATCAGGGTTGAAATGATAATCTTCCATGAAAAGGAAATAATCCATCTCATCACGCGCTCTCTCGTTTTGGAAAGTCGTCAATGTGATGTCTCTCGATGAATTGGCGATAATCGGAAATTCGGCAGCGATGTTCTTATCGCGGAAAGAAGCGAAAAGAACATGCGTTTTCCCGCTTATCCCAGAGCGCTCGATAGTGTTCATGAGCGCTTTTATGGCCTCAGGATTGTGAGCGCCATCGATGATGATGTTGTGATGTCTCTCGTAGCGGCACGGCAGAGGCTCTGAGAGCAGCCCTTTGCGAACGGAAAACTCATCAACAGGGAATGAATTTGACAAAATCTTCGTCGCCTCTAGGGCAAGAGAGGCGTTCATGAGCTGATAGGAAGCGGCCGTCAGGATGGTCAAATCGCCATAAGGGCGATAGGTGAAATGGAAATACGGCGCTTCATAATGATCGAAGTGATAATCATCAACCGTAAACAAAGGCGCTTCGCGCGTTTTAGCGATGTCGCGCACTTTCTTCATGGCCTCCTCTGGCAATTTCCCAACCAAGACAGGACAACCGCTTTTGATGATTCCGGCTTTATTCTCGGCTATTTCCGATAAACTCACGCCCAAAAAGGAAGTATGCTCTAGACTGATCGTCGTGATAATGGAAAGAACTGGCTTTGCCGAAAGAATGTTGGTGCTGTCGGTGAGCCCACCCATTCCGCATTCAATAATCGCGATATCGACTTTTTGCTCATTGAAATAGGTAAAGCCGATAAATGTCTCTCTTTCAAAAGAGGAAAGCGAGCATTTGTCGAAATCTTTTTTATATGAGGAATAAATGCGCGCGAAATCATCATCGCTGATGTTTTTGTCATTCACGCGAATCATTTCGTTGACTTTGCTGACGAAAGGCTTGCTGAAAAGAGCTACCTTGTATCCTTTCGCGCGATAAATGTTGAACAGATAATTGGCAGTTGAGCCTTTGCCGTTGCTCCCGGCGATATGGATAAAGTGGAAAGAAATCTTAAAACCCGTCATTTTAAGGAAATTATCCCATTCCTCCCTTTCGTAGCGTTTCATCGTGAGGTCACATTCATTTAAATCATTCAGCACTTCTTCGTATTTCATATTCAATCCTCGTAATTGCCCTTTCGCGCTTCACGGGCTTTTTTCTGGATGTCTTTTTGCTTTATAGCATCTCTCTTATCGTGAAGTTTCTTTCCTTTCGCCAAAGCGATTTCCACTTTGGCATACCCCCTAGAGAGGAACACTTTCGTAGGGACACAGGTATAGCCGCCCGTTTTGAGGTTACCCGCCAATTTGCTTATCTCTTTTTTCTTGAGCAAGAGCTTGCGGTCCCGTAGATGATCGACATTGAAAATGTTGCCTTCTTTGTATGAGGCGATGTGCATATTGGCCAAGTAAGCCTCGCCGCCTTTAATGAAAACATAAGCATCGTTGATGCCTGCTTCATGCTGGCGGAGCGATTTGATTTCCGTACCCGTTAAAACGATACCAGCCACGAGAAAATCGCTCAGGAAATATTCGTAATGGGCCCTTCTGTTCTCCAAAAGGAGGGAATTTTCTTTCTTCTTAGGCACGCTTCTCTCCTTTCACGAGCAAAATTGTAATCCATTCTCGCTCCCAAAGGAAAAGGGAAAGCACCGAAAGAGGGTCAAATGAGATAGAAATAAATCGAGAAGAACATCGGAGATGTGCCCAATAGGCAAAAAACATGAAAAACAACATGCCACCACTGGCTCTTTTTGGCCCCTAAGCCATATAAGCAGGCACCAATCGTATAGAAAATGCCGCCCGTCAATAGAAGCATCGAGCATGGGATTCCGGCAGCTTTGATAAGAGGGACAAAAGATATGATGATGGTCCAGCCCATCAAAATGTAGTCAATCATCGTGATGATCTTGAATTTTTCCAGATCGATGAAATTAAGGACAATGCCGATGATCCCGAGCAAAAGCACAATGCCGTAGATGCTATAGCACCATGGCTCGCTATAAGGGCGGATGCCAACAAGACAATAAGGCGCATAGGTTCCCATGATGAGAATGAAGACGTTGTTATGGTCCAACACGCGCAATATTCGCTTCGTCTTATTCGGTTTCCAGCCGTGATATAAGGCGCTGCCTGAATAAAGAATCAACAAAGCGGCAACGAAGATTACGGATGAAGCTATTTTGAAAGAATCGGCGCTTCTAAAAGCGTTAATCAAAAGAAAAATGCCGCCAACCAATGAAAATATCGTCGCCCCGATATGGGTGATGCAGTTCCACTTCTCCTGGGTCCTAGTGTAATTTGGAAGGATTGTCTCGCTCGGTTTCATGCCATTAATATAAGCACATTCGTTTTGCGTTACAAGTACATTTAGTTTTAATTACTAGGAGATGAAGAAAACGCCTTTCCTTTCTTCTGCACATTAGCGTTTACTAAGTTAGAGGAAGGCGCTTACACTATGGCATATGGTCACGCTCTTGCGAAAACTCTTCATCAAGGATTATAAAAACGTCGTTGATGAGTCCGTGCGCTCTAAGCACGGGCTCCTTGCGGCGGTTTTCGGCATAATATCCAATTTGATTCTAGTTGCCATGAAGCTTGCGGTCGCCTTCGTTTTGGCCATTCATATCGTCAAAGCGAACCCGGAAGCGAAGCTATTGTCAGTCCTTCCGATGGCTTTGATCGGAGACGCCATAAATAACCTTGGCGATATGGCGAGTTCCATCGTAACTCTTATAGGCTTCAAAATCGCCTCCAAGCCTGCCGATAAAGAGCATCCGTTTGGCCATGAGCGAATCGAATATATCGCCGGCCTCATCGTGAGCACAATCGTCATGGTGCTCTCATTGACCCTTTTCCGCGACTCTCTTTCGAAAGTCATTGAGAAGGAAACGGTCCAATATGAGCTTATAACCGTCATCATCCTAGGCATATCGGTTCTGATTAAGGGAATGCAAGGACATTTCAACTATCAAATGGGAAAAGCTATTTCCTCAAGCGCTCTCAAAGCAACCTCGCTAGATTCGCTGACAGACGCAATCGGAACCTTCTTGATTATGGTTTCCGGCATTCTCTCGCTCACCTTGAAATGGAATTTCCTAGACGGGTATATGGGGATGCTCATCAGCACCTTCGTCTTCTATAGCGGAATAAAAATGATGAAAGAGACCTCTGACCCTCTAATCGGAGAAAGGAACAACGCTCAAATCCAAAAAGAAGTCGTCGATGATGTTTTGTCCCATCAGGAAATCGAAGGCGTCCATGATGTCTTATGCCATAGCTACGGCCCCACCAAATACTTTGTCTCCCTCCACGCCGAAATAGATCAAAACATGAATATTGTGACAGCTCATGAGCTGATTGATGGAATCGAAGAGGAGATAAGGCGCAAATTCCATTGCGAAATCACCATCCATATGGATCCAATCGCCATAGGGGACCCATTAACCGACGAAACGAAAAAGAAAGTAATCGATGTTCTGCATTCCTTAGACAAAAACATCGGAATACACGATTTTCGCATCGTGAAAGGCGAGAAAAACACCAATGTCATCTTCGATATAGTGACGCCATTCGATGAAGAAATAAGCGAAAGCGATATTCTCAATAGCCTCAACGACTCGTTGAATGATGAAACCCATCATTATTCCTTCATCATCCATTTCGATCACCCTTTCTAGAGCATCTGTTTTGCTTTAAGAGACCCATTATGCAAATATATGGCCTAACGGAGGAAAAGATATGTCCATCAAATTATTGAAATGCGAAAAATGCGGCAGCATCGTCTTAAGCGTCATCGAAGGAAGCTGCACCCCGCATTGCTGTGGGGAAGCCATGAAGGAGCTAAAAGCGAACACCGTTGACGCATCAAAGGAAAAGCACGTTCCTGTCATCGATCATCAAAACGGGAAATTGCTCGTCAAAATAGGCAGTGCCCCTCATCCGATGGAAGAAAAGCATTATATCGATTTCGTTGTTTTCGTCGGCCCGTGCGGGGCTACGATCATCAAGCACTTAAAACCAGGCGAGGAGCCTGTCGCTTTTTTCCCGGACCATGAGCATGGCACCGTTTATGCCCATTGCAATTTGCACGGGCTTTGGAAAACCGATTTCTAAGCAAGCGTTTTCTTGCTGCGCCAATAATTGAACATATCTTTGACGGTGTCGATGTATTGATATTTTTCGACCCAACCAAGTTTTTTGATTTTGTCGCAATTTCCGGCATACAGCCTTTCATCGGCCGGACGCAAAAGCGATTCATCTTTGACAAGGGTGAAAGAGACACCCATGACTTTCTCGATGCATTCGACCACATGATCCATGCGGAAAATGTGCGATGAGCAGATGTTGTAAGGCTCTCCCGCCTCTCCTTTTTTAGCAAGCAGAATAAGGCCTTCACACAAATCCCTCACGTCGAGAATCGCTCGGAGCGCCGAAAGATTGCCAACTACGAGGTGCGTATCGCCTTTCCGCTCAAGCTCAACCGCTCTTCGCGTGAAATCGGAAGTGATATCTCCTCTTTTTCGCGGGCCAGTGCAGTTAAAGAGGCGAACCCTCATCGCTTTGATGCCGAAGTTCTTGAAATACTGGAAGCAGAGCAAATCCTCGGCCACCTTGCTAACGCCGTATGGATGAAGGGGTTTTAAGTCGCAACTCTCATCAGGCAAATGGTCAACATCATAATCTAACAAGGCTTCCCCATATATCGCGCTTGACGATATCACCACGACTCTCGGGTCATATTCTGGGTGAAGCGCTTTAGCGGCTTTTATGGCTTCGAATAAGCCGACGGTGCCGTTTACATTCACGTCCATCGTGTAATAAGGATCTTTCCAGCTCACGACAGGGTAACTTTGAGCAGCCAAGTGGTAAATCTCATCTGGCAAATATCCTTCGATGAATTCTTTCATTTTCTCATGATCACGGACGTCCAATTCAAAAAGATGGATTCCTTCTTTATCGACATCTTCGAAATCGACGGTTGGGTGAAAATAACTGCCAGCCACTTCATATCCGCGTTTTTTTAATAGCTCAATCAAATGGCTCCCCACCATTCCGAGCGCTCCCGTAACATAAGCCTTCATAAATTACCTCTCCTCAACATTATAAAGGAAAAGCCCTGTAATGGCGTTTCTCGATTTCCCAATATAAAGCGAACACTTTTATGTGCATTGCGAAGACTGCGCTGAAATCGAAAATCGTTACTGCGGTTTGTGGATTGAACAAAGACTTTAGCATCAGATTCATTACGCTCATACCCGGAGGAGACAAAATATGGAAATAGGCACAGTGGTCATCACTCTTGCAGACAAACCTGCGTACGACCATATAGAAGAAGCGGAAACGTGATCCCTAAAGGAACCATGGGCCTCGTATGCGAAGTTTACGACGGCTATGCCTTCGTTGAGATTTGGGGAGAGG
>CAVKAR010000039.1:0-14916 GCA_963654425.1 Lachnospiraceae bacterium | reverse complement strand
GGATAATGCTTTTGATGCGGGCGTTCCACTCTGCCCACATTTCCGCGACCGTGGCTTTGCCGTTTGGGTTTTTGAAGTAGCCGTCTTTGGCATAGCTTACGAAATTGCCTTCTTTTGGCGTGAAGGTCGGATTGGAGAAGTCGACATCGTCGATGTAGTAATAGTTGCCGTTTCCCTCAAAAGAGGAATCGGAGGTGATTTGGACTGAGCCATCGACAAGCGAGAAGAGCGAGATGGTTTTGCTGCCAGCGCCGTTTTCATCAGTGATGACGGTATTGGCGTTCACCGGGCAGATTTGGCAAGAGGCAAGCATTCCTGCCCCGATGATGCCTAAGCCAATGATCTTGGCTTTGCGAGATGCTTTTTTGTTCATTTTTTGTATACTCCTTAAAATAATGAAACCGAATTTGAATGCGCTCCCTTAATCCTGATCCAAGTAATGGACCCAGTATTTGCTCGTCTTCCAGATTGCCACCACGAAGACGATGACAATGAGGAACATCACCCAGCTGATGGCGGAAGCATAGCCAAGCTGGTTATCCATGAAGGCTTTGTCGTATAAGTAGTAGGCGAGGTAATAAGCGCTGTAATTAGTGCCCTTCCCCACCATGATGTAGGCCATCGTGAAGTATTGGAAATTGCCTATGATGCCCGTGATGAGCATAAAGAGGGTAGTCGGGGTCACAAGCGGCAAAGTGATGGTCCAGAATTGATGGAACTTGCTGACTCCCGCAATCGAAGCCGCCTCGTACAGGTGATTGGGGATGCTTTTCATCGCGCCAAGATAGAAGAGGGCGCTGATACCCCCTCCCCAGGCCGACATGAGGATGAGCGATATCTTCACGAGATGCTCATCGCCGAGCCAATCGATATTCGGGATTCCGAAGAGGCCGAGGAATTCATTGATGAGGCCGTAGTTTTTGTTGAACATCCAAGTCCAAAGAAGCGCCATCGCGACGGAGCTCACGATATTCGGGAGATAGAAGATCGTCCTCCAAACCCCTAGGCCTTTGATGGGCTTATTGAGGAGAGTCGCCATAAGAAGCCCGATAAGGATCGAGAAGGCGGTCCCGAAGACGACTTGGAACATGGTGTTCCCCAAACTCTTCCAGAAGAATGGGTCTTCCGTGAAAAGATAAGCATAATTGCTGAATCCCACAAAAGTCGGAGCGTCCACTTTGTTGTAATTGGTGAAGCTGTAATAAAGGGATGTGCCCAAAGGGTAAAGGGTGAAGGCCAAGAAGCCGAAGATCCAAACGCTTGCGAACAGAAGCCCGACAAGCCCTTCTTTCGTCTTGCTTTTAAGCGGCTTCCTCTTCCTGGGAGAGAAAGGCATCTCTTGCGTATTTTCTTCCATTGCTTTCTCCTTTCTAACTCTGCACCGCGTAGTATTGGCGGATTTTCGATTCGAGGAGGGCTTGAGCCTGAGAGAGCATCGTATCCACATCCATCTTGTAAGAAGCCGCCGAATTCACGTAAACCTGAATATCGCTCGTCCACTTCGGGACGGCATCGTAATATTCGGCTTCCCTTGTTGAGGAGATGGCTTTGGCGATATCTTTGAGGATCGGATCCTTGTCGACGATTTCCGAATGGTAATTCTTCGCCGCTATAAGAAAGCCAGTGGAGGCGATAACCGCTTGGCTTTCCTTCGTATAAAGGAATTTCAAGAACTCATAAGCGCCGCGATTCCTTTGCTTGGCCACCTCTTCGCTCACGTTGCGGTTGGAGTTGTCATAAAGCTCAATCGAATAGGAGCTCGACCAGTTGCTTGAGGCAATATCGCTAGAGAGAGTCGGCATTTCGAAGACGCCGTATTCAAAATCGACTTTTGCCTCTTGGAGCTTTGTGTGAAGCCCTTCATTCCCAACGATCATCCCGAGTTTGCCAGAGACGAACGGATCGGCACCGGTTTTGCCGACATCCGCCATGAAATCCTCGAGATTCTTCCTGGCTTCCTCGTCTCTCCTGCAGTAGGAGTCGTAATAAAGGGAGCTGAGGGCGCTTGATAATTGGCTGTCGAGGAAATTTGGAACGGGGCGTTTATTCGCGTCTTCATTCCAGAAGGAGTGGCCGGCAAGCCATCCCCATTCATGGATATATTGCCCTTCCCCGGAGAAGGGGTCCCACCCCACCGTCTTATATCCGCTTGAGGAGTCGCCTTCGACTTTGTATTTGGTGAGCTTTTTCGATATTTCTTCCATATCAGCCCACGTCTTGGGGAGAGAAGAGGTTGAGATGCCAGCCTCCTCGAACATCGTCTTGTTGTAATAAACGACGCGCACCGTCGCTGAGAATGGCCAAGCCTTCAAATGGCCATCGGCGTTATATCGGGCGATGTCATTGATCTGGGAAGAGAAGAAAATGTCATTTGGATTCAAGGTATCGATGCCCTCTCTTACGTCTTCTTCATACATCGAGGTGAGATCCAGGTCGTAACGGGAGCGAAGCGCGGCATCGCTGATCGTATGGAGATAGATATCGGGGGCAGTGCCGCCAGAGATGGCGAGATTGACCTTATCCCAATAATCCCAGAAATTGACGCCATTCCCTTTGACATAGACATTGTATTTTTTGGCAACGTCGGACTCATTGAAGCTTTTGATGAGGCTATTGATATCGCTATAACCAGTCGCGCCTCTTTGCCAAAGGTGATAGAACGAGAGCTGCTGACGCTCGCCATAATCGCCGCTATCCTCTTTATCGATGAACCAAAGAGGCGGCGTGCAGCTTGAAAGCAAGGTAGGGATGAATAGCAGCGTCAATTTGAACAACGATTTCTTTTTCATAGTCTTATCCTTTCACCCCCGTATGGGCCACCGATCCCACAATCTGTTTCTGCGCGATGAAGAAAAGGATGAGAGAGGGGAGAGTCATGATGAGAGAAGCCGCCATAATAAGGTTGTTCTGATTGGAATATTGCGTAGCGAAAGTCCTGATGGCGTAAGCCAAAGGGAACAGATTCGAGTCATTGATATATAGGAGCGGGTTATAGAAATCGTTCCAGCAATTGAGGAAAGTCATGATGGCCACCACCACGAGCATTTGCCGGACAAGCGGAAGCATGATGGTCCAGAAAATCTCGAATTCGTTGGCCCCATCTAGCCTCGCGCTCTCCTTGAGCGAATTGGGGATACCCATGAAGAATTGACGGAGAAGGAAGATGTTGGCGGCTTGCCCAACCCCAAACCACAAAGGGATAATGAGCGGGTTATAGGTATCGATCCAGCCTAACTTGTAATAGATAATGTAAAGAGGAATCTGAATGATTTGGCTAGGGATGACCATCGTGCCTATGAGCACCATGAACACCTTGTCCCGCCCTGGCCAGTTGAGTTTGGAGAAAGCATAGGAAGTGATTGTGCAAGAGAAAACGGTTCCGATCGTGGCGAAAAGAGCGTAATAGAGCGAATTGAAGGTATATTGGCCAAAGGAGACCGATTTAACCGCCGTCACGAAATTCTCCCAATATAAAGCGGTTGGGAAGAAAACTCCGCTTTGAAGATCCTCCGTGCTCTTTAAAGCGGTTAGGAGCATCCAAATGAGAGGCACGATGAAAAAGAGGCTGCAGATGACAAGGAGAATATAAGCGACGACTTTCTCTTCGACGGCTCTCGCCTTCCTTGAGCGCGGCGTTTTCGTTTTGAAATGCGCTTTCTTGCTTTCTTCCATAATCTAACGCTCCTCCTTTTGCTTAATCAGGCGAATGAACCTCGGGCCGTAAATCGAGGCGAAGCGGATGTTCTCGCCCAAATCGCTCGTATTGACGTTTATAGAGACAAGGATGTCCCCTTCCTTCGATAAATGCAGATGCCCTTTGGCGTTGTAATCGTATTGATGCGGAGCGATATTCGTAAGCAAAGCATAAGCGATCCTGATGGGCGAAAACGGTCCAAACGGGGTATCGCCGGTGGCGTAAGCAACGTAAGGCGATTGAACGTCATAGCTAAAAATCGCCACATATTTCCCCGAATCGAAGAAAACGCTCAATTCCGTCGATATATGATCGAGAACCGGAAAGGACCTCTTGATGTCTTTTTGGAAAGACGAACCATCGAAGAACTCGTATTCGTTGACGTTAGGGAAGTCCTTCGTCCGCGCAACGATCATCCCTTTGCCTTTATTGCCTCTAGAAGGCTCATCGAGGTAACCGTAAATATAGATGTATCCATCTTTTTCTCGGTTATCGAGAATGCCTGCCCCGTAAGTGAGCTTACCGTTATCGGACAAGCAATAAAGATTGCTGCTCCGCTGGGAGACGCTATGGAAATCCGGGTAATTGTCAATCAGAGGCAAAGATATCATGCTTACCCCTTCAATCCGGAACTGAAAGCCTTCGGGCTGGCTGAGATCGCTGATGCCGACAAGCGGGAGAGAATAAAAGCGCTCGCCGATGATGATCCCATCCTGCAGCCAAAAGAAAGCGTGCTTTTCATTGCTCACGAGGAAAGAATTGCTATCCGCCTCGATATCGATCAAATCGCGGCCTTCGCTTTCAAAATAGACTTTGCTCAGCCCGAATAAGCCTTCTTTTCCGTTATATCCGCCATGGTTGCCGATGTTTATCTCTTTGCTGATGAGAAATTTGACGCTTGAGCATTTGATGCCGCCAATAGGGATAATCGTCGTATCGTTCCCGCTTCTAGCGACCGGCAAAGACACCTTCTTGAAAAAAGAAAACCCTCCACCGGTTTTAAGATATATATCAACTTCCTTGACGCCGCGTTTTGCATAGCGTTCCTTATCCCCTTCATCGAGGTAATAATTGGCGATGCGGATCTTATCGAGAGAGTAGGAGGAAAAGAAAGAGAAAGTTATTTCGATATCCTCTTTAGGGTTGTATGAGCTTAAATACGGCTCGATCTTATTGACGCCGTAATCGACGAGGTTGCTCGCCATGCTACCGATATGAGAAAGAGGATTGTCCGGTTCCAAATAAGAAGAATAATTGCCTTTCTCGCCCTCTTTTACATGAAAACTGATTTTGCTCTTATCCGCCTCTTTCCCCTCAATGATGGCGTAGCTATTGTGAAGCATAAGCCAAGGGGAAAGACGAGAGTCGTCTTTTGCCCGCGTATTGAGGAAAGTGTCGCCGAAGACGCAAAGGGTGCGCACGCGTTCGGGGTTTCTTTCCCTATTCCCGAAGAGATTGAAAGTGAAAAGTCCATCTCCTCCCATCCAGCCTTCTTCCCTAACGAATAATTCGTCATATTCTTTCGCCGGTATCCCGATATACCCTTCGCCAGATTCAAAATCGAAAAGCTCTCCGCCTTCGACTTTGAGGTAGCGGCAGACAAGATCCTTCAAATCGATCGTCCCACCGCTTAAGTGAACCTCCTCTTCGAAGTAGCGGTCATCATCAAGAGAAAAGGAAAGAGATCCGATTTCTCCGCTCGCTTTCGCCTTGGAAAGAACGACCGCCTTCCCGAAATCGATGATGCCGTTGCGTTTTTCAAAAGGGATGAACATCCTTTTAACGCTCCCTTGGAACGCGATTGCTCGTCTCTTTGTCAAAGAGAGCGTATTTGCTCATATCGAGATAGAAAGTCGCTTTCTCTCCTTGATGATATGGCGATTTGTGCGGAACTTTGGCGACGATCCTGACTCCATGATCATCAAGATAATGGATGGTTTCGAAGCCAAGCAATTCGACGATATCGATATCGGCCTCCAAGCCGACCGCCATTTTGCTCTTCACATCGCCCTTTTCGAGGTAAAAATCCTCAGGGCGGATGCCGAAAGCCACTTCCTTGCCTTCGTAGTCTTTATAGAAAGATAAATGTTCCTTCGGAAGCGGGATTGATTTGCCAGAAGCGAAAGTCAAAACGCCGTCAACGAGCTTTGCGGGGATGATATTCATCGCCGGAGCCCCGATGAAGGTTGAGACAAAGATATTCGCGGGATAGTCGTAAATCTCTTCCGGGGTTGCGATTTGCTGCACCACCCCCAGATTCATGACGACGATCTTATCCGCCATCGTCATGGCCTCGGTTTGGTCATGAGTGACATAAATCGTGGTTGCCCCCACTTCGCGGTGGATGCGCGTAATCTCTTCGCGCATCGAAATGCGGAGTTTCGCATCGAGGTTCGAAAGAGGCTCGTCCATAAGGAAAACGTTGGGGCGGCGGACGATGGCTCTTCCTAAAGCGACGCGCTGCTTTTGCCCGCCCGATAACTGGGCTGGCCTTCTTTTGAGGAGTTCCTCGTCAAAACCGAGGATTTTCATAACTTCATTCACGCGGGCGCGCTGTTCATCTTTCTTCACGTGCTGGAATTTGAGCCCGTAGACCATATTGTCGTAGACGGTCATATGGGGATAAAGGGCGTAATTCTGGAAAACCATCGCGATGTTGCGGTCGCGCGGCTCCAAATCATTGACGACTACGTCATTGATGATTATTTCGCCGGCCGTGATTTCCTCTAGCCCGGCAAGCATTCTCAATGAGGTTGTTTTCCCGCAACCCGATGGGCCGACGAATACAACGAATTCGTTCTTCTCGCAGGAAAGGTTGAGATCCTTGACGGCCTCAAAACCATTCGGATACCTTTTCCCGACATGTTTAAATTCCAAATATGCCATGTAAGCGTTTTCCTCGCATGGCTGAATTGTAGTATTAGTAATATTAATGTGTCAACGGCAAATATTACTTTTATAATACATTTATACTTTTTGAATCGAATTTACCTCAACTTCGTATGAATATTTGTCAGGATTGTAAAAATTGTAGGTGAGTTCGATAAGCTCGCCTTTGGAATCATATCCGCGCCTGATTCGCTTCAAATAAATGCCCTCTTCATCTTGAGCCAGAAGCGTTTGGATCTGGGCATCGCTTTTCCCAGCTGAAAGCACTTCCTCGAATCTGGAGAAATATAGTCCTTTGCTGATTAAAAAAGAATAAAGGGAGCCATAAAGGAAATCGCGGGTAGAAGGTAATTCGAAAGGGAGGCGAAGCCAGGTATCGCTATAGACGATAGGGCCTTGCTCATTCCCGCGCACGCGCTTTAAATTAAATAATTTGGTCCCGACTTCACACTTCATCGAAGCCGCCAAATCCTCGTCGGCATAGGCAATTGTTAAGGATGAACGAATCGTTGATGCGCTTGTTCCATATTCTTTCATTTCACTCGTGAATGACTCGACCTGCGTAAATAAGCAAAGGTCATCGCGACGATGGTTTATCTTGGTCCCGAAGCCGGCTTTCGAGAAAACGTAATTCTCGTTCTTGAGCTCTTCAAGCGTCTTTCTGATCGTGACGCGCGAGACAGCATATTTTTTGCAAAGATCGCTTTCGGATGGGAGCATGTCGGCTTTTGCGTATTCCCCTTCTTTGATGCTATTGATCAAATCTTCCTTTATTTGCAAATATTTCGGCAAATTGTTATCTGGCATGAAATAATTCCCTTCGAAAATTTAGCACTTATGTTAATTTTAATCAATACATTAATGATACATTTATAATTGACAATAATACAAATTGTCGCGCTTTATTTAACTTTGCCGTTTGCCGATAATTAAATAAAGAAAACCCCCCCAACATATCTCTCATACGCCGAGACGTTCGCCTAGCCCTTGGATGTATTTGCAGTTGAAGCCTTTATCCATGAGGAAGATCGCTTTGCTGAGGGAGAAGGACCTGACGAAATCGGCGAAATTGTATATGGGAAGTCATTGAGGTTTGTTTATTGAATCTTCAAAATCACAGCGAAACTGCGCTTAATCAAAAACAGCGATTGAATCCCAAACAAGAAGGCAAGTCAAAGCAAAAAGAAACGTTTTCCTTTGGTCGCCTTCCCATTATCGCCAACGATATTTCTTTCCTTCAAACCTTTTAAGGCAATAGATACCTGCGCATTGTTTTTGTTTATGGCTTTTCCGATATCTTTAACCCCTTTCGAGCCATTCTTCGACAAATAGGAAATTATGTTTTCGTCAAGGCCCCTATCTTTCTTGCTGCTTTTGCTTAGCCTGGTGAATAGAAGCGTCAATACCACTTTGCTGGGGAAGGCTTTCTCTTCCCAAATAGGCCTAGGATAGGATAGTTCTTCCATCTTAAGGATGATATTCGGGATGCCAGTCCCTGCCTTATCGCCTATCTTCACCAAATGGAGCAGATTCATGAGCCCGACGTTTCTTGGATCGCTATCGCCGCCAAGAAGCGCAAGCTCCATCGGCAAATGCATCCTTCCGGCGTTTTTAATAGTGACTTTATTGCTCTCAACCAAGATGCTCACGCCGCCCGAAAGGAGAAAATCGCAGTTGCTTAGAGCGTTGCAAATCCCCTCCCTTGCACATTCGAGGACAAGTTTGCCGCCATCTTCATTAATGCCGTCGACACTCAAATGGAAAGGATTTGGCAAAAACGTTCTCATACGCTGAACGCTCATCAGCAAAAAATCGAAAACATTCCCGCTCCACGATAAAGAGCTGGCATCAAGACGGTAATCCCAACGCGATGAATTGGAGAGGTTCTCGCGATAATCCAAATCGAAGCCAGGGTAAATCTGCTTTATCTGAACATAAGAGCCGAACATCAATACCCCAGCATTGCTAACGACATAATCCCCATCTTTCTTCAAGAGCACTCCTATCGATTTATAAAAATCCACATCGCTCAAAGAGGCGAAATAATTATTGCTGTTCACGGTATTGAAAAGAGTCCGATATTTCTCAAGGGTCTCTTTGTTCAAGTCATCAAAAGTGAGGTCGAGCGGATTGCCTTTCATATCGGATTTGGAAGAAAAGGAATCGAGTTCCATCGACTTGCGTTCGCTTTCGCTTGCAAGGTAATCGCCATCGTTCCTTCTTATATACGATAAAATGGGGTTCCCGTTCAAATAGACGGGCTTTATCTCCCGCGGCGCTTCAGGAATCCTTATCTCAACAATAGTTTTGCCGTCGATCTCTTTTTCTTTCCAATATTCATCACTGAGCAAACAAACCGATACCTTCGTTTTATTGCTTATCGTGTTGAAAAAGTCCTTTTGAAGCGCTTTAGGGTGAGTTACGCCCGTAATTTCGTTTTCGCCCTCCCCTTCCTTAATCCCCAAAACGATGGTCCCTCCAAGCGTATTGGCGAAACTGCAATAGGTTTCGTATATAGAAGCTGGGAGCCCGTTTTTGGCGCTTTTGAATTCCAATCTTTGATTTTCTTTCGCGTGTATATATTCTTCGAAGTTCATATCAGCATTATACTTAAATTAAATTTATTATGTATGTTTTTTCATTTATTTATTATTCATCTTCCCTTATTCATTACTTTTTTCATTTATTATTTAAATTTATTCATTTATTCATTACGACAAGATTCGATGAATCAAAATATGGCGGTATTTTTAATAGGAATGCCGCATCTTTCGTTTCCTAATGAAGTCAATCATGTAAATCGGCAGCTCGTAAACGCGTTCATTCTCTTTGATGACGTTTGTTTCTCCAAACACATAGGCGAGCGGATGCTTATAAAGCTTAAGCAGTTTATTCAAGACCGAATGGTTATAGATTCTATTTTGCTCAGGCTTGCCCGATTTGATTTCGATAGGTAAGACTTCACCTCCGATGGTGAGGAGAAAATCGACCTCGCCATGGCTTTTCAAATTGTAGTAAAAAGCTCGCCATCGAAACCATGAGCAATCAATTCCTCAGCCGCCGCATTTTCATAAGGCGCGCCATAATTGATGACTTTCTCGTTTTTGAGCAGCTTTTCTCTAATGCCAGTATCGACTAATTGGGAAACGAGAAGTCCGACATCGCTTGAGAAAAGCTTCATCGTCTTTCTTTCCGCTGAAAGCGATAAGGGAACGACTGGCTCATTGACGTGATATACAGCGATAGCGGTTCCAGAAGAAGTAAGCCATATGAATCCACCTTCCACTTTGTTGTGATTTAGGTAGCGTTTATCGAGCACCTTCGAAGAAACAAAACGCATGTTCTTGCTCGAAATCTGCGATGGCAGCGCGACGAAAATATCCCTGATTCTAAGTTTAAGCTCATCGTTTTGAACATACGTCACAATGTCCGTTTTGTAGCGATTGATAATCTGCTTATGCGCTTCTTCGACTAGATAAAGATTGTTTTTCGTAACGTAGGATTCGACTGCTTCTGGCATCCCACCAACAAGCACATATTCCCTGTAATAGCTAAGCAACAGGTCGTTGATTGATGAATCGACAGCCTCTTTCTTTTCAAAACATTCCTTCAAATGATCGATAAGAGGCTCCCCCACGCCTTTCGCCCAAAGGAATTCCTCGAAATCGAGCGGATACATTTTGTATTCGTCCAAATATCCGGTTGGGTTGAGGTTTATGTCTTTGAGGAGAACGCCGAGCAAGGACCCACTCAAGATAAAGCGGTAACTGCCTTCCGCCACCAACGGTTTCATCGCGGTTACGATATCTTGTGAGAGCATATTGAACGAACCACTCTTTTTTAATTCATCCCTCCTCTGATACACCATTTGTATTTCATCAAGGAAAATGACGGCCTCTTTTTCCACCAGTTTATCGCCAGCCACTAACGATATTTTCCTAATCAAATCATCAGAATTCTGAAGGGAAGCGAAAATATCGATCAAATCAATTCGATTTGAAAAATCTACGCAAACAGAATTCCTGAAATTCCGCGATATAAAATGGGTTATCGAGTGGGTTTTGCCAGTTTGCCTAGCTCCTGTTACAAGCAAAGCCTGCTTTCTATTATGAAGCCAAAAAGTCAGCTTATCATCGAATTTTCTTTTGAGCATACACATCTCCAAAATAAGACTTTGAGAAAAACTGCAAGTGAAAATAGGCCGTTTTTGAGAAAAACTGCAAAAAGCTTCCAAACCGCTGAAGCCTTCTTCATGAAAATTGCTTTTAAGCCGTTACTTCAAACTCTCTAGAACCTCGTCGCGATACGGGATGCTTGAGATAGCCCCTAACTTGCTGACGGCGATGGACGAGGCTTCTTGGTTGAGCGGATTGTCTATCTCGTCTATGCCGTTGTTCTTGAAATCGGTTCCGAATTCATCGAAAGAGAGGAGGATTTCCTTATAGCAGAAGTGGAGATACATCTCCGTTTCGCTCACAGGCGTATTGTCTTCTTTTAGCTCCACCAAATGGGCGGAAACGCTATAGGAATAAAGCTTGAGCATCTCGACTTCCCTGCCCTTATCGGCTTCGGCATAACCAGGCATTATCTTGATTATCTGGAAAACGATGCCGATGAAAATGAGAAATTCCCCAACTGAAAGCAAAAGGAAATCGATGAGCCAAGCGAATATCCGCTTGCTCGGCCTGGCCTTCTCCAGAATATCGATGTTGCTCTCTTCAATCTTCATAATGCTCTTTAAACTCAATCCGGAATTCGAGTTCGTAGCGGCTCTCGCTAAGGGTATATCTCTCGTGCACCGGCGCTCCCCATGTATTATCCCCTCCTACGCCTCTCGCTTTAGGGGCGATCTCAAGATAGTTCGCGAAGGAAGAAGGCAGTTCTTCGACGTGAGTGGCGTTCTCGAGCTCGAATTCGGTGTTTTTTAGGTATTTGAAGGAGAAATAGCCATCGACCTTCACGAAACGGAGATTGCCGTTCTTGCCGAGAATATCGACGAATCTGCCTTTCTCGTGATTGCCGTATTCCTGCGGCTTCAGATAGGGCATGAATTCCTTATCGACGTCGCTTTCGTAGTGGCCAGATAAATACCCTTCGCACCTATCGGGATAATTCTCCTTATCGCCAAGAGCGAAATAGGAGAAGTTCTTTTTGGGTTTCGAAAGAGGGAAGCGCATCCCGAAATAAGGGAGGGAGGCTATGCCTTTCGGTTTATCCGCGCTCATCTTGAGTAGAATCGAGCCATCGATATCGATAATGTAAGCGACTTTGATCTTCTCATCCGATAAAGGCGATAAACGGTAGGAATAGGAGATCGTGAATTTCTCATCTTCCATCTTATATTCGATATCCTCGTTATTGATGAAGAGGTTCTTCGAATAAAGGAAGGCTAAACCAGATTCGATCCTGAAGCGGTTCCCGATGTCGTTGCTCGTGGATGCTCGATAAAGCGTTGGCAAAGCCGTATCGGCCATGAATTCCTCGCCTTTGCATTCAAGAGAGATAAGGCCTGGGAGATGGGAGGTGCAATTGGCAAGAGCGAAGAGGATTCTGAAATCCTTCCCGATGATGCCGATGTTGTAATTGCCTCTAACGACTTCGAATTCAGCCTTTCTTCTCTTTTCCTTCAAATATTCGCTTGGGGCGAAAAGAGCCTCTTCTCTAGCGACTATTCTCTCGTCTTCCTTAGAAAGAGCGAAGGCTTGGACGGCAATATCGAAATAGCCTGGCTCATCGATTGAGAAAGGGAGCGGTATCGCCTTGCTTTCGCCCGGCTTTATATCGAGATCGACGATTTTCTTCTCTTTGCGCTTTCCGTCAATCAATAAATCAAATTCGAAAGAGAAGGATGAAGAATCGGTGAAGAGATAATCGTTATGGATGCTTATCCCTTCTTTGCTTATTTTGAAAGCGAAAGGCTGATAATGGTATCGCATCGATACGAGCTTGCTCGAACTATAAGCCTTCTTTCGGTCGGCGAAGATGATCCCGTCCCCGCAGAATTCCTTGTCGTTTGGGAATTCCTCGAAATCCCCGCCGTAACATAGGCTCATCTCTCCTCTGCTGTTTTTGGCGTAGAGCGCTAAATCGATGTAGTCCCAGATGAAGCAGCCAAAGAAACGCTCGTTATATGAGAACAAGTCCATATATTCATCGACGTTGCCGAAGGAATTGCCCATCGCGTGAGCGTATTCGCAAAGCATAAAAGGCTTATCGTTATATTCGTCGATATGCTTTTTGCAGTCATCAGGGTAAGTGTACATCTCGCTTTGGACGTCGCTGCATGAATGATATCTCCTATCGAAATGCACGCCTTCATAATGGATGATGGCTTTCTCGTAGCGTTCCTTCAGCTTGTCGTGGATTTTCACGAATACCGACCCGCTTCCCGATTCGTTCCCGAGCGAGAAGAGGAAAACGCAAGGATGGTTTTTGTCGCGCTCATACATGCGAAGGAGGCGCGAAGAGCAAAGGGTTTCCCAGCTCTCATCATTCCCCGGGATCGAATTCTCGTTCTTGCAGCCTTGATAGTTTTGGAAAGAGGCATGGCTCTCTAAACAAGCCTCGTCGATAACGTAAAAGCCGAGTTTGTCCGCCACTTCATAGAAATACTCGTTATTCGGGTAATGGGAAGTCCTGATGCCGTTCACGTTGTTCCTCTTGAGGAGATCCAAATCGAAATCGATGGTGCCTTTATCGATCGCTCTCCCCTTCTTATAGTCCCACTCGTTCCGGTTGATGCCTTTGACCTTAAGGCGCTTTTCGTTAAAAAGAAGGACGTGCTTCTCGTTTATCCTCACCGAGCGGAAGCCAGTCGATAAGCTTTTGATATCGATGATGCGCTCCCCTTCTTTCGTAACGATTAATAGACTATACAGATTAGGCTGCTCCGCGCTCCAAAGAAGGGGGGAAGAAAGATGGAAAGGGATAGACGAGGAATCGCTAGAGAAGACGAAAGAGGAATCGTTATTGGACAGATAAGCGACTTTTTCGTATTTATCCGCTCCCGTTAAGAGGATTTCGCCATTCAGCTCGCCACTTGAGAAATCAATATCGTATCTGACCTCGATATCGTAAATGGAATCCGGCCTTTCCTCTTTGATCGTCACATCGCGGAAAATACCCGAGAAACGGTAAAAATCCTGGGAGAGGATGAATGAGCTGATCGAATACTTGAAGATGACGGCCGCGATGATATTGCCTTTCTCTTTTAGGTAAGGGGTGATATCGAATTCGCTATCGAGATACAGATTAGTGGAATAGCCGACGAATTCGCCGTTCACATAGAGGAACAAAGCGGTCTCGAAACCCTTGAAATCAATAATGACCTTATTCGATGGATCGCGTTTAAAATAATCGAACTGCTTGAGATAGACGTAAGCCGGATTAGGGAGAGCTATCTTCTCTCCGTTCTTCACGTTGGCGTAGCCGTCAAATGGATACTGCGAATTGATGTAACGCGGCTTATCGTATCCTTGTAGCTCCAGTGACAAAGGGACCTTTATTTCTCTATATCCCTTGAAAGGAGCGATAAATACCTCGTCCAAAAAACCTTGCAAATCGCTTATATCGTTGACGATTTTGATTTTCCAATCGTCATTGAAAAGACGCTCAGAGCATTCTTTGCTCTTATAATCGTCTTCGCTTAAATACGTTTTGTAGCTGCTTCTGGCTGGCAGCAAGTTAATGCCGACGCTCTCTTTGGAAAAGAGCACTTTCTCGAAATCGATTCTTTCCATTCCTATCTCCACATCTAGCGATGATTGTATTTCATTTGCGTTCGTTTAGATAGGAATAGCCAAAAATTGAAACGAAGCGTTTCACTCTTCTATTTTGGCGATGAAATTCGTTATTTCCTTAAAACGCGGCAAAGCGAAAAGCAAGCGGTCGCGGTCAATGCTCACGATGCCTTTTTTCGCCAAAACGCGCTTGTAATTGCTTAAGGAGGCGCTCGAGATGGAAGCGGCTGCCTTGATGCTTTCATTATCATCGTCGTAAGAGGCAAGTTTTATGATCTTGCGCTCAAGCTCGCTGCATTCTTTGTATATAAAGGAATAGGTTCTCTCGTAAATCAATTCGTCGAATTTGCGAATATCGTCTTCCGTAAGTTTCTTTCGCCCTTCTTCGAAGAGAATATCGCCTACTAGCTGATAAGCGAAGGCATAGCCCTTCGTGAATTTCGCAAGCTCAATAGCTTCTTCTCTAGAGGCTGACAAAGCCGTTTCGTAAGAATGGGATATAGCCATTAGGTTCAACGATGAAAGATGCACTTTCGGAGCGCGGAGAAGGAAAGTGAGGCTTCGATTGCTTTCTAGCGATGATATGTTTTGATA
>CAVKAR010000038.1:0-15222 GCA_963654425.1 Lachnospiraceae bacterium | reverse complement strand
GGATGAAACCATAGATGCATAAGCCGATGATGATGCCGATTAATCCAGCATCAATCGTTGGCCACAAGGCGCGCTTAATGGCCTCTTCATGGCTCTTTTTGAGGGATCTGCCCTGGTAAACCTGCTCTTTGAGTTTGCTGAAATAATAGATGCCGCCGAAAGAAGTGATAATGGCGATGAGCACAAGCCCAATCAAAGCGCCAATGCCGAACTGCGCAGAGAAATAGGAGAACATGAGAAGGCTTCCCATGATGGCGATAGCGGCATTGGAGAGAATGGCGAGAGCCCCTAAGCGATATAAGCTCACAAGGAGAAGGGCGAAGAAAATCACCGAGACGATCGTGGCTATGAAAGTCGCCCCAAAGCTTGGGTGCAAGTTCCAATCCCAGAAATCGTAAAGGGTCTCTACGGTTGCGGTCGTGTCGGTATAGAAAGCGAAATTCACGTCGTACCCTTCCGCCCCCATGTCTTTGTAGCTGGAGCAATTGAGGATATTCTTGTAGAAGAAAGCGGCTTTGTAGGCCGCCCCGGCCTTCGAGCTGTCATATCCTTCGCTTGTGATGGCAGCGCTTGATGGGATGAGCTGGAATTCGGTGTAATCGTCATCCTCATCGTCTTCCTTGAACCAAGCCTCGCTTCCGCCTTCGGCGAAAATGAGGCGCTTGGTGACGTTGGCGTCGTAATCGCTATTGGAGCTTTGGGCTTTCGAATAGCTATCGCCCTCTTGCTTATTCGCCCAAAGGACGAGATAGCAGCTTTGGGCTTCCGTGCCTTCGGATTCATTGGCTTCTTTGGTGTTGTCTTTGCAGTATTTGACGAGCGAATTGAAAATGCCATCTTCCCCGCGGAGCTCATCATTGTCTTTAAGAGGCACCACCACCGCCGGAACCGAACCGGAATTCGTTGAGATATATTCGATGCGGGCGCTATTTTCCTGGAATGGGTTTTCCCATTGGTCGGAGCGGATGGACTCGTAATCCTCGGTATTGTCGATAGAGGCGCCAACCGTGAAAGAGCCACCGCTGAATGAAAGATAATTCTCAATGTATTGATATTCGGTTTCGTCGTTTTTCGGGCTTCTGATCTTCACTCTGATGGTGTCGTAGCCTTCTTTGACGACTTCCGCCTCAACGCCCCAGTTCTTAAGGCGGGCTTCCATTTCATCGCCGACCAAATCGACGGCATCGGGATCGTCTTCCCCGACGTAATCGTCGGTTTTGACGCCTTGATACGTGGTATCGGCTTTCGAGATTTTGAAAACCAGATCGCGTCCAGATCCATAAGTGAGATCGGTGTCAAGGCCAACCACGGTTGGCCCAACTAAAGCGGCAGCGGCGAGAATCAAGCTGCCAGTGAACAAACAATATCCAATTTTACGACGCATATGCGGGAGATACCTCCTATGATGCACTCGCGAAAAAGTCACGCGAATACGCAACGAATACAATACAACAACGCTCCAATTTAAAAAAGAACTTTCTTCTTAAGAAGAAGGCTAATCTCCTTTTCTGGTCCTCCAAAGGCGGCAAGGGCGAAGATCGGCAGGAAAAGAAAAAAAAGAAAACGGCCGTTGTGGCCGAAGAAGGATAAATGATGGGGCGGATATCAGAAAAGGGATCCCTGATGGGCGATTTTAAGATGAGCGTAGGCTTTTTCGGTGGCGATACGCCCGCGCGGCGTGCGGTTGATGAGCCCACTCATCACCAAATATGGCTCATAGACATCCTCAAGATTGGTGATCTCTTCCCCGATTGCGCTTGCGATGCTTTCTAACCCGACCGGCCCCCCATGGAAGCGGTCGATGATGGTGAAGAGGTATTTGATATCGACCTCGTCTAGCCCCATCTCGTCGATCTTCAAAGCGGAAAGAGCCGCTAAAGCGGTATCTTTGTCGATTTCCTTCTTGCTCTGGTAATCGGCGAAATCGCGGACGCGCTTATAAAGGCGGTTGGCGATACGCGGGGTGCCGCGGCTGCGGGAAGAAAGCAAATCCCGCGCCTCTTCCTCAATCGGCATTCCGTACACTTTCGCGGTGCGGTCGATGATTTGCCCCAGTTCCTCTTTTTTGTAAAAATCGATTTTGGCGGATATTCCAAAACGCGAGCGGAGAGGGTTCGACAAATCGCCGGCTCTCGTCGTGGCGCCCACCAAAGTGAAGGGCGGAAGAGGGAGATTGATGGCTTTCGAGACGCCATCGCGATTGATGAGAATCGAGAGATTGAAGTCTTCCATCGCCCCGTATAGGACTTCCTCGACGACCCTTGGGAGACGGTGAATCTCATCGATAAAGAGGACATCGCCCGGCTCAAGCTCGCTCAAAATAGCCGCCAAATCGCCGGCACGCTCGATGGCGGGTCCATTGACCGTCCGGATTTTCCCGCCCATTTCGTTGGCGATGACATAAGCCATCGTCGTCTTCCCTAAGCCAGGCGGACCGTAAAGGAGCACATGGTCAAGGCTTTCATTGCGCTTTCTTGCGGCGCCGATGAAAATGCGGAGGTTCTTCTTGAGCTCCTCTTGCCCAACGTAATCAAGAAGCGTATTCGGGCGGAGAGCGACTTCGCTAGTGGCTTCCCCTTCTTCTTTGTGGGCGTCAACGATTCTCTCTTCTTTCATTTTGATCCCTTCCCTAATTGACGAAGGGCGAGGCGGAGAATCTCTTCATCCGTCTTATCTTTCGTCTCCATCTTGCTTATGGCATCATCGATGTCTTTGCTCTTGAAGCCCAAGCTCTTGAGAGCCGCTTTTACCTCTGTATATTCTTTCTCGTCGCCTTTTTTCTCATTTGTCGGGGCGAGTTTGCCGCGCAGATCGAGGATGATTTGGGCGGCGGCTTTCGCTCCGATGCCCGGAAGCTTTTTAAGATATGCGGTGTTATTGCTCTCAATCGCGGCGAAAAGCGCATCAGGAGAGGTGGCTTTAAGGGCGCTTAAAGCGGTCTTCGGGCCGATGCCTTTGACGGAAAGGAGCGACAAAAAGGCGTCTTTTTCGATTTTCGAGGGAAAGCCGATGAGATAATGATCGTCTTCGGCGATGACTTCGTGAATGAATAATGATGCTTCTTTTTCCAAAGGGAAATCGAATGGCCTAGCGACCGTTATTTCGTAAGCGATGCCGCTATTCTCGAGCGCGATCCCGCTTTCATTAACCGATACGATTTTCCCGGATATACGATAATAAATGCCCATTTATCTCACCACCACGAATAATATTGCCACCAAAAAGGAGAAAACGGCGGTCAAAGCCGCGATGAAGGTCGATGCGAAATATGGGAAACGCTTGTTCATCCTTTTTATTATAGCCTAAGATTCCTCACTCACTATATTCAAAGGCGTAATCTCCCAAATGGACGATATCCCCTTCTTCGACGCCTTTTTCCCGAAGGGCTTTCTCCACGCCGATGGAATCGAGGTATTTGACGAGCTGAGCGAGTCCTTCTTCTTCATGGGTATTGATGCGGTTAACGCGCGTTAAAACCTTCTCGCCTTCGATTTCCCATTGGTGCTTCCCGATGCTCTTGATGATGAATAACGGACCATCTTCATGCGCATCATATACTTTCAAGGAGGATAAATCCTCCATTCCCTTAAGCGGGAAAATAGGCGTGATGTCGATGAGGTTTTTCGCCTCGAGCAGTATCTCTTTCACCCCTTCATGGGTCAAAGAGCAAAGCGGCAGGGATTTCTTCCCGATTTTTTCATCAAAGGCGGCTTTTCTTTCTAAGGCGCCCTCGCTATCCATTTTGCTCGCGACGATGATCTCGGGGCGCTCGGAGAGCTTTGCCCCATACCCTTGCAGCTCTTCCCTGACCGTAAGATAGTCAATGTAAGGGTCTCTTTCCCCGCTCATGGAGACAAGGTGGATGATGACTTTCGTCCTCTCGATGTGACGGAGGAACTGCGTGCCTAGCCCTTTGCCTAAGCTCGCACCTTTGATGAGACCGGGCATATCGGCCAAGACGAAAGAGCGGCCATCGGGGAGTTCGACGACCCCAAGGTTCGGGATGATGGTCGTGAAAGGGTAATCGGCAGTCTCCGCTTTGGCGTTGCTTACGACGTTGAGAAAGGTCGACTTGCCAACGCTTGGGAGCCCCACTAAGCCTGCATCGGCGAGCATTTTAAGCTCGAGGACGATGCGCTTTTTCTCGGCCGCTTCTCCGTTTTCCGCGATGCGCGGGGCGCGGTGGCGGGATGATTTGAAGGCGGCGTTGCCTCTCCCTCCTCTCCCTCCTTTTGCCACAAGCACTTTATCGCCGTCTTCTTTGAGGTCGGCGAGAATTCTTCCCGTCCCCTCTTCGCTTACGACCGTTCCGGCTGGCACTTCGACGATGACATCGGGCGCAGAGAAGCCATTCATCATCTTTTTGTCGCCTTTTCCGCCATCCATGGCTTTGATGAGGCGCGAATGGCGGAAATTATAAAGGGTGTTTATGTTGCCTTTGGCCAAAAGATAGACGCTGCCGCCTCTTCCGCCATTGCCCCCATCAGGGCCTCCGAATTCCTTGTTTTTATCATGCAGAAAGCAAATGGCGCCATCGCCGCCTTTTCCGCTTCTCACTTCGATTACGCAACGGTCTATCAGCATGCCTACCCTCTCTTTCTGAGCTTTTCTTTCTCCTTTTCGGGCAAAAGATAGTTCTTTTTGTTCTTTTTGATGAGGCGGAGCGCTTTATAGAATGACAGCGATGCCTTCAAAGGCGAAACGCTGCTATCGGCATCGTTTTTCCAGATGACGGGGATCTCTTTGACGGTGAAGCCGTTGAGGGAAAGGAAATAGATGTATTCCACATCGAAAGCGAAACCATCGATTATCTGTCTTTCAGCCATCGCCTTGGCTATATCCGTCCTGAACATTTTGTATCCGCATTGGGTGTCGCTGATGTTATGGAGATGGAATTTCATCTTGATGAGCATCCGGCTCCCGAAATGGGTAAGGCGCCTTATGAAAGTCTGCTTTTCAAGGATTTTGGCCCCTTTTGCCTCTCTGCTCCCGATATAGGCATCGTATTTCCCTAAGCTCTTTCTGATTTCGTCGAAAACGCTTAAATCAGTCGATAAGTCGGCGTCCATGAACAAAACATAATCGGAATCGGAAAAAAGGATGGCTTTCTTCACGGCGAAGCCCTTTCCTCTTTTCTCTTCATATGGGACGTGCTTGACCTGAAGAGGCAATTGCTTGAGCCCTTTCTCGAGTTTCCTTTCCTCTTCTAAGGAAGATCCGTCGCTTTCGATGAGGATATCGTAAACGATGCCCTGTTTATCAAAATAAGGGATTATACTCTCTTTGAGGTTTTTGAGGAGTTTATCGGTTTGATTCCTTGTAGGCAAAATCACGGATAATTTCATATTGCCTCCTGTTTCGCTTATCAAATTAAGAAAAAGCGGCCCTTAATGCAAGGGCCGCATTCATTCAGTCGTTATTTCGCTTCGGCGTAAACGGAAATCTTTTTCCCGGTTTTGCCGACACGCTCGAAATACACGAAGCCGTCGATGCGGGCAAAGATGGTGTCATCTCCGCCTAGCCCTGCGCCTTCGCCGGCTTTGATTCTCGTTCCGCGTTGACGGTAAAGAATGTTGCCAGCGACGACCTTCTGGCCATCACCGACTTTCGCCCCTAACCTGCGGCCAGCGCTGTCACGGCCGTTTTTGGTGCTCGAGACGCCCTTCTTGGAAGCGAAGAGCTGCAAATCGATAACAAATTTCATTATTGCTTCCTTTCTAGCTGCACGAATCCTTTGCCGACGCGTGCGACGCTTTCTAGTTGGACATAGACTGTCTCTATCACAGTCTCGTCATGCTCACTCATTCCGTCAGTGAGCCTTCTTAGCTCAAGATCGCCTTTCTCTCTTTTCAGGGAATATTTCTCATCCCCATCCGCAAGAGCTAAGATGCCCCCTTGGATGATGGCGCTTACGGAAGCGCAGAGCAGATCCTTCCCTTCTGGGGCCGAATCAGCGTGCCCTTTCGCCGTAAGAGCGAGGAATTTTCCTTCTTTGTAGGTTACTTGAATCCTGATCATTTAAGCGTTGATGGCTTTGACCACTAAGCAAGTGTAAGGCTGGCGGTGACCGATGGTCTTGCGCTCATTGGCCTTGCTCTTGTACTTGTAGATGGTGATCTTCTTGGAAAGGCCTTGTTTCTCGACTTTGGCAACGACGCTCGCACCCTTGATGTAAGGATTTCCGACGATCGTCTTCTCGCCTCCGACGAAGAGAACTTTCTCCAAGGTCACGTCTTTTCCGGCTTCCGCGTCGATTTTCTCGACGTAGATTTTATCGCCGACGGCGACCTTGACTTGCTTTCCACCAGTTTCAACAATGGCGTACATGCTTCTTCCTCCTATTTAGCTAATTACTCGCTTTTACGGCGCACTCGCGTGACTTTTTTCGGCCGTTTCAATGCGGTTGTAGCCCAAAAGAGGGCGACAACATGAGTAAATATACTTAGTTATACTAACTAACGCAAGCAAAAGGTTATCGAATTGCTTTCGTTCTCTTTAGGCGTTTTTCTTCTCGTTCTCGTTGACGAGCCCGAAGATGCCGCCGAGGATGTAGAAGATTTCGACGGAAAGGACGCCAAAGACGATGGCGGCGATATGGAAGCCGTTCTGCTTTGGGGTATCGTCATTGGCTTTCTTGATGCCTTTGACGCCGATGAAAATGCCGATGATGTCGATAATGAAGGCAACAAGCACAAAAACGAAGAGAACCGTCATAAGGCTCTGGGCTGTCGCCACATCCTTATAAGTGCTTGGATCTTGCTTCACGAGCTCATTCAAGACATCGGCATTGCCCATGGCAAAGCCGAAGATGAAGGAGTAGACCGCCTCCACGATGGCGGCGATGATGGTCAAAATCAAGCCAATCACATACATTACTTTAGTCGCTGTTTTCATTTTTAAAGAACCTCTTTTCGGCGCCATTATCCTCGTAAAGAGGCACAAAAGGAAGAAAAATCGGCTTATTCGGCTTTTTTTCAATAAAGAAATAGGCTTTTAAGAGAAGGCAGCGCCCCTTTTATCGATAAAGGCTTTTCAAACAGAAGGAAAAACCCTTTGCCTCACTTTCGGGGAAAATCGGCAATTTCCTTCTCTTTGCAAGCGAGGCGCTTTTCTGATTTGACCTAAGGTGAGCCAAGGTGAGCAGCTTATATTCTTCAATTCCAGGTAAAGGCCCAGCCGCCTGGGACTTTAAGCGATCCTTTATTGCTCATGAAAATGCGGTAGACGACCACGGCGATGATGGCTACCGACATAATCGCGAGCACCGCGGTGAGGGTGATGGCTTCGCCCGGAGCGATATTCTCTTTCTCCTTCAGCGATAATGGTTTTCCGTTCATAAAAAACCTCCTTCACCCATTTCTAGGGCAAGAAGGAGGCTTTTCCCAAAACGAGGTATGCTTTTTAGAGATTTTTCAGGCGTTCTTCCACTTCCGCCTCTTTCGCGCGGTTTTTCTCGAGCTTCTCCTGCTCTGCTTTGACTTTCTCCGCCGGGGCCTTCTTCAAAAAGCCCTCGTTGGAGAGCATTTTCTCGCCGCGCGCGATTTCGAAAAGCAGATGCTCTTTCTCTTCAAGGAGCTTCTTTTTGAGCTCCTCTATATCGATATCTTCCTCCACGAGCATCGTGTAGCCATCGTATATATAGACGTTCCCCTTCAAAGGCGAAGAGGAGATTTTCACTTCGCTTGCGAAGCTGAAGCGTTTGAGGAAAGAAGAGGCGTCAGGGAAAGGCTCGCTTGGGGATAGGACTAGGCGCACTGGCTCATTTGGGGCGATGGAGGAGGAACTCTTGTAATTCCTGATATCGCGGATCATCTCCTCCAAAACGGAGAGTTTCTCGCTGGCTTTCTTGTTAAGCAGGCTCTTATCGTAAAGCGGATAACTCTCCAAGCAGACGCTTTTCAGATGCTCGGGGAGGGACAAATACATCTCCTCGCTCACGAAAGGGGCATATGGGCTGATCATGAGGATGATGTCCTTCATGACTTTGTAGAGGACGTTTTTGGTCACTTCCGCCTCTTCTCCGCCTTTTGCCAAAGCTACCTTGCTCATCTCCAGATACGATGAGCAGAAAGAATCGTAGACGAAATTATAGAGAATGCTCGAGGCTTGGCCGAACTGGTATTTCTCCATTTTCTCGCTGACCGCCTTTATCGTCCTCTGCTCTTTGTCGAGTATGGCCTTATCGACGATCGACAAAGATTTTTTATCGATTGCTTTGGGGGAGAAATGCTCACCCGTCACCATCTCGACATAGCGGCAGCTGTTCCAGATTTTGTTGAGGTAATTGCTCGCGGCGATGACTTTCGTCTCGCTGTAGCGCATATCTAAGCCTGGTGTGCTATTGGTGGAGATGAAGTAACGGAGCGCATCGACGCCGTATTTGCCGATGACATCCAGCGGATCGATGCCATTCCCTAGCGACTTTGACATCTTCCGCCCTTTCTCATCGCGTATAAGCCCGTGGATCACGACTTCCTTGAAAGGGGCCTTATCGGTGAAGAAATAGGACTGGAACATCATTCTGCTGACCCAGAAGAAGATGATGTCATAGCCTGTCACAAGCACATCTGTCGGGAAGTAGCGCTTATAATCGGCGGCTTCTTCGTTTGGCCAGCCTAAAGTGGCAAAAGGCCATAAGCCGCTGCTGAACCAGGTATCGAGAACGTCTTCGTCTTGTTTATAATTCTCGATGTCTTCCGGAGGCGTTTCGCTCACGATGAGCTTTCCGTCCGCTTTCGAATAATAAGCGGGGATTCTATGCCCCCACCAGAGCTGGCGGGAAATGCACCAATCGTCGACATTCTCCATCCACCTATTGAGCACTTTCTCAAAACGTTTTGGGATGAAAGAGACTTTATTCGCCCCTTTCTGCTCATCCAAGAGCCTCTTGGCAAGGGGTTTCATCTTCACGAACCACTGTTTGCTGAGCATCGGCTCGACCACCGCTCCACTCCGCTCGCTGTGGCCGACGTTATGGACGATTTTCTCAATCTTGAGAAGATGGGAGGAATCCTTGATATCCTCCACTAGCGCTTTGCGGCATTCGTAGCGGTCCATCCCGGCGTATTTGCCGGCCTTTTCGTTCATCTTGGCCTCTTCATCGAGGACTTTGATGAAAGGGAAACCGTATTTTTTGCCCAAAGCGAAATCGTTTGGGTCATGGGCTGGGGTGCATTTCATCGCACCGGTCCCGAAAGAGAGATCGACGTATTCATCAGCCATGATAGGAAGAATGTCCCCGTTAGCGGGATTGACGCACTTTTTGCCGATGAGGTCTTTGTAGCGTTCATCGTTCGGGTTCACGAAGATCGCGGTATCGCCGAACATCGTCTCAGGGCGCGTGGTGGCTACCACGATTTGCCTCTCGCTATCAACTACGTCATAAAGGAAATAGAAGAATTCGCCAGGATCGTCTTGATAGATGACCTCAATATTGCTGAGAGCCGTCTTCATCACCGGATCCCAGTTGATGATGCGCTCCCCTTGATAAATGAGACCCTCTTGGTAAAGCGAGACGAAAACATGGGCCACGGCTTTGCTTAATCCTTCATCCAGCGTGAAGCGCTCGCGGGAATAATCGACGGATAGCCCGAGCTTCGCCCATTGGGTGTGGATGATGGAAGCGTATTCCTTTTTCCATTTCCAAGCCTCTTCCAAGAATGCCTCGCGCCCGATGTCGTAGCGGCTTACGCCCTTTTTCTGAAGCAAAGCATCGACTTTCGCTTGCGTGGCGATGCCAGCGTGATCAGTGCCTGGGACCCAAAGGACATCATATCCTTTCATCCTCTTGTAGCGGCAGATGATATCATCGGGGATCGTGTCCATCACATGGCCCAGATGCAATTTCCCGGTGACGTTTGGCGGCGGGATGACCATCGAAAAGGGCTTTTTGGACAAATCGCCGGCGGTGAAATAGCCTTCATTCACCCAGGAAGAGTATTTTCCTTCCTCGACTTTGGCGTGATCGTAATGTTTCTCGAGCATAGATATCCTCCTAAAAAAAGAAAAACGCCCATTCTAAGGGCGCAAGAAGCGTGGTACCACCTTAGTTCGGGAAATCTTCCCGCTCTCTAGATGCGTTAAGGCCTGCTACCTGCCTCCATGGCGACTCATCGTTCCCTCTATGCTCTTTTTCACTTGCGCGAGCTCACTATCGATAGAGGGGAGGCGATTCCCTCCACTTCTTCGGCACCGCACCATTATAGAGAGAGGGAAAATGTTTTTCCACAGGGAAAGCTCAACTGTTATAGACCGACAAAAGGATGTCTTTCTCTTCTTTGAGGATGCCGCTATGATGCGCTAGAAGCGGTTTGCTCTTCTTGCCCATGCTCTCTATCAAAGTGCAATCCTTTTTCGCGATGGCGAAATAATCGCCAAGGAAAGAGAGGGCAAGTTCGCTCTTCTCCCCTTCCCCGAAATAGGAGGAAGAGAGCATCTCCTCTTTGCTGAAAAGGAAGAAATCGGCGCTCAGATACTCATTGAACAAAGAAATAAAGCGCTCCTTTTGCCCCTCTTTCAGATAGAAAGCCCGAATCCGCGCATCGATTGAAATCGGATAAAGAAGGCAACTCTCGATGTTCGGATAGTCGCTGAGATCGCGGCATTTTACGTCCACTAAGCCGTGATCGGCAAAAGCGAAAACGAGCACGTCGGGATTCTTTTTGACGAAGCGCTTGAGAAAGGAGGCCATCTCCTTGAATTGCCACCACGTCCTTAAGCTCTTCGTCCCATGATGATGGATTGTCTGATCGGGATTCGGGAAATAGCCATAGAGGAATTCCCCGCCATCCTTGAAGAAGGAAGAATAGGAGCGAAGGGCCATTCCGTAATTCCTCGGTCCGTCTTCATTTATAGGGTAAAAGAACCTCGCTTCGGCTTTCACGCCTTTCTCTACGAGCAATGAGGCGATATTTTCGTAAGGGGCGTAGCGACCTAAGGCAAGCTCATCGTGCCTGCTCTCATCATAAGAGCCTTCACCAGAAAAAGCATCGACGGGCCCGATAGAGGGGAAATTGACGCTCCAGCCGAGATATCCGGTCTCAATCGGGAACTTGCCGCTTAAAAAAGCGGTCGTGCAAGCCACGGTCGTTGCCGGGTTCACCGAATGAATCGTCTTCAGTTTGTGATTCAGGATGAACTTCGTGGTCGCGGGAAAAAGGGAAAGATTGTATTCGCTGGCCCCATCGAAGAGGAAGGCGGCCACTTTCTTATGACCTTTCAGAACATCGTCGATTTCTTTGATGGAAGGATGGGATGGAGAGAGGCCGAAATGCTTGAGGATGGAGGAAGAGAAATTGACGAGCGTATTTGAATCATCGAACACCTCAGGGTTTATTTTTCTTAGCTCATCGATCATATTTGCTGCCTCTCCCTCATAGCGACGAGGAAGTAAATTTATCCCTTTTCGCCTCTTTTTTGCAAGAGGGAAAACTAGAGGCTTTCTTTGATTTTGTTGACGCGTGAAAGGAGGAGGGGGAGCTCTTTCCTCGCTCCCTCGATCAAAGATGAGGCATCGAAAGAAGAGACCCCGCTTTCGATTTTTTGGGCGTATCCCTTCAGCTTCTCGTGGTATTCCCCAAAGCGCTCTGCGTAGCGGCCACCGAGCTTTTTGTAGGCTCTGAATAAATGAAGGAGCCGGAGGCAAATGGCTTTCTGGAGAATCACGTTCTTCTTCACTTCCTCGACGCTATATGAATCGAGGAATTCGTTCAGTTTCTTCGTCTCCGAGGCGATTTCCTCGAGGATCTTCCTATCGCTATCTTCCTTATTCATGGAAAAGGGTCCTCTCCAATTCATCGACGAGCTCTTCCATTCTCTTGCTGACGGAAAGGAAGGTCTCTTTCTTCGTGAGGTCGACCCCCGCTTTCTGAACGAGTTTGACGGGATAATCGCTTCCCCCGCTTTTGAGGAGATTCACGAAAGAGAGGAAGGCGCCTTCTTTCCCTTCTTTCATATTCTCGTAAAGGAGCATCGAGGCGGTGAAGCTCGTGGCATATTGGTAAACGTAGAAAGGGGTATAGAAAAGATGGGGGATATAAGCCCAGACCAGCGGTTTCACTTTCTCTTCGGAGATATCGATGCCGTAATAGGTCTTGTAGAGGGAAATCATCTCGTTTGAGAGCACCTCATGATTGATGGGCTCGCCTTTCTCGACTTTTCTTGCGATATCGTATTCGTAGTGGGCGAAAAGAGTCTGACGGTAGAAAGTCGAGACGATCTCGTCAATCGCTTTCTGGAGCAAGGCGATTTTGCTGTTGCGGTCAAGCGTTCCGCTTTTCAAGAGATAATCCAAAAGGTTGTGCTCATTGAAGGTCGAGGCGATTTCGGCGACGAAAATCGTATATCCTTGCTTGATCAAAGGCTGCGATTCATCGCTATAAAGGGTATGGACGCTATGGCCGGATTCATGAGCCAAGGTGAAGACATCGTCGAGTGTCCCGTTGAAATTGAGCAAAATGAAAGGATGGACACCGTTTCCGCCCGTTGAATAAGCGCCGCTCCTTTTCCCGAGGGAAGGATAAACGTCGACATACCCATCTTCGCTGACTTCGCGGGCTTTCTTTTGATAATCCTCGCTATAGGAGGAAATCGATTTGTAGAAGAGCTCACGCGCCTCTTCGTAGGTGTAATGTTTATCGCTACGAGCGAGCTGCACGAATCTATCGTAAGAGCGATGTTTCTCTAGCCCGAGGTATTTGGCGCGGATTTCGTAATATTTATGGAGAGGGGCAGCGTGCGTGCTAGCGACTTCAATGAGACTAGTGAAGACATCGAGAGGGATATCGTTCCCGTAAAGATGCTCCTCGAGTATGGAACTATATCCGCGCGTTTTCATCGCGGCCAATTCGCCTTGAAGCGTCGAGTTGTAGATTTCCCCGAAGGTGTTCTTATGATCGTCGAATTCTTTGTAAAGAGCCTCGAAAATGGTTTTGCGGTCCTCTTGCTTGTCGCATTTCTCGATAAGGCTAACCCAGTTGCTCTGGCTGACCTTGACTTTCTCCCCATTAGAGAGAGTCGCTTCATGCTCTTTCCCATCAGCGACGGCGAGCATCGAATAGAGATCGCTCCCTTTGTTGGACAAAGGCGCATAGGCGCTGAGCAATTTTTCCTTATCGGCGGATAAAACGTGATCGCTTTCCCTGAAAAGGCGGTCGAAGGAGAGGTCGAATTGCTCGTATTCCGGGTGCTTCTTCAAGAAAGAGAGAACATAGTCTTTCCCCAAAGAGAGAATCTCCGGGTCCACGAAAGAGGCGGCGGATGAGAATTCTTGATAAGCAAGCTCGATGCGGCTTAGGCTCTCCCCGTTTTTGGTATTGCGCTTATCGAGGTCGCTCCTCATCGAGGCATAGACGAAAGCGCGCGAGATCGAGCTTTCGATATCAAGGGTGAGGTCAAGATATTCCTTGAAGCCCTCTTCCGTCCCGAGTTTCCCCTTGAGGGAGGCGATTTTCGGGGTAAGGGTGCCTTTTAAGCGCTTTATCTCGTTTTCGAATTCCTCGTCATTGGCGTAGATTTTCCTCAAATCCCATTTTCCATCCATATTGTCAGTCAGTCCTTTCTATTCATCTCTTATTATGTCACTTATATTTCTTTTTTCTTGCCGGTTTCATAAGGCGAAGGTTTTCGCCATCAAAGCGCGAAGGGAGGAATAATCGGCGTTTTTGCCGCTGTAGAATACCTCGATATCGGGGAAAAGGGCAGCCTCTTTCTTCGCGAGGGCCATCTCTTTTTGCCCCACCGTGTCGCATTTGGTGTAGACGAGGATGAGGGGGATAGGCAATGAGAGGATGTATTCGATGAGATCTTCTTCCTCTTCTTTGATCCCTCGCCTGATATCGATGAGGAGCAAAGCGCCCTTCAAGTTGGCATTGCCTTCGAAGTAGCCCTCCATCATCTTGGAGAAGGCCTCGTCTTTTTTGCTCCCGTAGGAAGTGTATCCATACCCTGGCGAATCGACGATATAGAAGCGCTTATCGATGAGGAAATAATTGAGAAGCTGCGTCTTGCCGGCTTTTTTGGAGCTGTAGGCGATTTTTTGGCTGAGCAAAGAATTGATGAGCGTGCTTTTGCCCACGTTGCTCTTCCCTAGGAAGACCACTTCTTTATAGTTATCCTTCATTCTCCCTTCAAGGGTTGGGAGGGAGATAATGAATTTGGCGTTTCTGAAATTGATTTTCCCCATGGGCAAATTATACGTTTCCTAAAAGGAAAAGCCTAGATTTCTCTAGGCTATTTGCTTTCGATGGGCTTAGGCTCTTCCAAGAGAGCTACCTTCAAGGCATCATCGACGTTTTCCATATAGATGATTTTGAGGTCTTTCTTCACTTCCTCAGGAAGCTCGGAAACATCCTTTTTGTTCTCTTTGGGGACGATGATGGTCTTGATGCCGCTGCGGAGGGCCGCGAGGGATTTCTCGCGGAGGCCGCCGATAGGAAGGGCGTTCCCGCGGAGAGTGACCTCGCCCGTCATCGCGACGTTATTGTCGACGGGGATCTTCGCCAAGCAAGAGATGATGGCGGTAGACAAAGCCACGCCAGCGCTCGGGCCATCCTTTGGCACCGCCCCCTCTGGGACGTGGATATGGATGGTGTTCTCGTTGAAGATATCTTCGCTGATGCCGTATTTTTTGGCATTGGCCCTTACGTAATCCAGGGCTATGGTGGCGCTTTCCTTCATCACTTCGCCAAGCTTTCCCGTCAAGACGAGAGAAGGCGATTTGCTTGGGAAATAGGTAACTTCGATCGGAAGGATGTCACCGCCGAATTCGGTGTAGGCTAAGCCGGTGACGACGCCGATTTGCGGCGCTTTCTCCTTCTTGGTGTCTTCGAAAATCTCGACGCCGAGATATTCTCTTACCTGCTTCTCGTCGATGACGATCGGCTTCTCCTTAGGATGATCGCCGAGCAACTCCACCACGGCTTTCCGGCAGCAGCTTGCGATCAGCCGCTCAAGCTGACGGACGCCGGCTTCGCGGGTGTAGCATTCGATGATCTCTTTTATCCCTTCATCAGTGAAGACGACCTCGCCTTCTTTGACCCCGTTCATCGCCATTTGCTTTTTGATCAAGAAGCCATTGGCGATTTTGATCTTCTCGAGTTCGGTGTAAGAAGGCACTTCGATGAGCTCAAGGCGGTCAAGGAGAGGGGCTGGGACGTTCTCAAGATAGTTTGCCGTGCAAAGGAAGAGGACATTCGATAAATCGTATGGCTCTTCGAGATAATT
>CAVKAR010000037.1:0-15295 GCA_963654425.1 Lachnospiraceae bacterium | reverse complement strand
GATGGAGGCAAGGTTCTTCATGTGCCCCGAGAAAGTCGAGAGGTTGTCACTCAAAGACTGGGAATCGCCGATATCGACGTAAATATGCTTCCAGTAGCTCAATCTCGATCCTTCTTTGGCCGGAAGAGCCAAACCGCATTGCTCCATCAAAACGAGGAGGCCGATTGTTTTGAGCGCTACCGTCTTCCCACCCGCATTGGGGCCTGAAATCACGATGATGCGGCTATTTTCGTCAAGATAGAAATCATTGGGGACGACTTTGCTTTCCTCGATAAGGGGATGGCGGGCCTCCTTTAAATCAATCAAAGGCGTGTCGAGAAGAGCGGCGACATGGCTATGGGTCTTTTTGGCGTAAAGGGCCTTCGCGGAAAGGAAATCGAAATAGGCGATGAGCTCGTTATTGAGGATGATGGCTTCCCCTGATCCAGACACCTCTTCGGAAAGAAGAGAGAGCAAGCGCTTAATCTCCTCGCGCTCCTCATTGGAGAGCTCATACATCTTGTTGTTCATCATCACGAGCACCTCTGGCTCGATGAAGGTGGTCTCCCCTGAGCCGGAGACATCCTGGATGATGCCTTTGACCTTGTTTTTGTAAGCGTTAGCGACAGGCAAGACGTAATGCCCGTTTCTGATGGTGAGGGTCGTATCGCTCAAGAGGTCTTTGTTTTCGTCCAGAATGAAGCCGAGTTTCTTCTTCATTTCCGCCTCGAGGCGCTTTTTGCTCGCCCTTATCCCTTTCAGCTTAGGCGAGGCATTGTCGTAAATCGACATGTCCGGGGCGATGATTTTATGGATGTCAGCCTCCAGGAAGTCGAGATTGGGCAGCTTTTTCGCGCATTCGAGCAAAAGCGGCGAATCTTCGACTTGCTTGAAATAGTTTCTGATGTCTTTCCCCAAAATAGCATCGTGGGCGACGCGCTCAAGCTCCTCAAGAGAAAGCGTCCCGCCTTTTTTGGCGAGGCTGACCCCTTTTTCCAAAGAAGAGGAGACATCAAGCGGGATATTGCCGTATCGCTCAAGCAGAGACATCATCTCCCTTAAAGCGCTCAATTCGGCTTTATTGTCGTTTTCGTCCTCGAAAGCAAGCAAGGAGAGGGCTTTCTTCTTGCCTAATTCGGTTTTGGCGAAGTCCTCGATCGCCTTCCTGATTTTGTCGAATTCGAACTTCTCGTAAATATCTTGCATCCGCAAGATTATATCACCGATGGGATGGAAGCACGTGTTAGAATAAGATAGATGAAAGCAAACCAAAGCGTAACCATAAAGCTCGACGATCCCTTATTGGAGAGAATGAAGGATTTTTACGGGCTTTCTCTAGAGGAAGACCCTTCTAGCCCGATTTTGGGGAGGCATCAGGAGGAAGGGGTTACCGTCACTCTTTACAAAAAGAACAAAAAAGGCGAGAGAAAAGCCCTTTTCCAAGGCGAAAAAGCCTTATATGAGGCCAGGATCTGGGATAGCGAAGCTCAGATCAATTCCGCTCAGGAGGAGAGCGAGAAAGCTTCTTTCCCCATTCATATAACCAATCATTTCCCCCAAATCGGGAGCGATGAGGTCGGAACCGGCGATTTCTTCGGCCCCATCATCGTCGTTGCTTCTTTTCTCAAAAAGGAGGATCTCCCCTTCATCGAGGAATATGGCATCACCGACAGCAAGAAAATGAGCGATGAGAAAATCCTATCTCTCGGTCCTTCTTTGATAAAAAAATTCGACTACAGCGAGCTTTCTCTCCCCAATGAGAGATTCAACGAAGAGGAAATAAGGAAGCTGAACATGAATGAGATAAAGGCGAAAATGCACAATAAGGCGCTCCTCAATCTCTCTAAGCGCCACCCTGAAGCCTGCCTTTACCAGGACCAATTCGCGGAAGAAGGGCTTTACTATTCCTATTTGAAAGGCGAGAAAGAGGTCCAAAGAGGAATCGTTTTCTCCGCCAAAGGCGAAAGCCATTTCCCTTCAGTCGCCCTTTCTTCCGTCATCGGCCGCTACGCCTTCTTGCGGAAAATGGCGAAAATGGGCGAAAAATACGGGGTCGTTTTCCCGCTTGGCGCCGGAGAGGAAGTGAATGGATTCGCCAAAGCCTTCCTTGATAGATTCGGCGAAGAGGAAATGAGGAAAGTCGCAAAGCTGAGTTTCGCCAATTTCCGCAAAATCAGCCCAATCGGTCGATAAGGGAAGAAAAATAAGGAGGGAGAGGCGCGGTAAAACTCATTTCCTCACCTTTTCTAGGATGGACGAGAGTGAGCTTATAAGCGTGAAGCAATTGCCCTTTATCGTAGATGTTTTTATTTCCTTCCCCGTATAAAGGGTCACCGATCAAAGGATGGCCGATATAATCGAGATGGACGCGGATCTGATGCGTCCTCCCGGTGAATAAGCGGCAGTCGATAAGCGTCGCGTTTGCGTCAAAGAAGCGCTTCTCGACGTGAAAATAGGTAATGGCCTCTTTAGGGTCTCTCCCATTGACGGCAAACTTCGTCGGATGGGTGAGATCGCGCCCGATCGGGGCGTCGATTTTCGCATCATCCTCATCGATTATCCCTTTGACGAGGGCGAGATATTCCCGGTGCATGGAATGGGAAGAGAGCTGCTTGCTCAAGCCTTCGAAGGCCAAATCGGTTTTGGCCACGGCAAGTAAGCCGGATGTATCCTTATCGATGCGGTGCACAAGCCCTGGGCGATATTCGCCGCCGAGCTTTGAGAGGCTTTTCTCGTAATGGACGAGGGCATTGACCAAAGTGCCGGAGGAATGGCCGTTGCCTGGATGGACCACTAAGCCGGCAGGCTTATTGATGATGAGCAAATCATCGTCTTCGTAAACGATATCTAGCGGTAAGTCTTCCGCTTCGATATTTAGTTCTTTTTTAGTGTATTCTTGGTAGTTTACAATATCGCCATTTCGCAAGCGATAATGCGCATTTTCTTCTTTATTATTAACTAAAACAAGATTGTTGTTGAATAACGATTTTACCTTGCTTCTGCTCGGTGCTGCTCCCCAAGAGGCGAGCACCTCATCAAGCCTTTTCCCAGCCTCTAGATCAGTTGCTTTCTTTTCCATCGTTTTCGCTCTTATCGGTTTTCTTTTTCTTCCAGAAAGCGTTCTCGTTGATGTATTCGTCGGCCTCTTCATCGCTCATTTTGCTCGTCTCTATGATCGAAAGGACGAAATAAATGATGATGCCGACGGTGATGCAGGCATCGGCGATGTTGAAGTTGGCAAAGGGATTGAGGAATTCTCCCCTATTCGTCGGGCTTCCGCCGAAATATAGGTCTATCCAATCGATGACCCCATCCGGTCCCCCATTCTGTCCCCAATAGAACGTGCGGTCGATGAGATTGCCGATCGCCCCGGCCTCTAATAGCATCAAAGTTGCATTCATGAGATGATTCTCTTTGTATAGGCCTTTCCGCCAGAAATTGAAAATGGCGAAGCTCATGAGCCAAGAAATCGCGATATTGACGGGGCGCGACCAGCTTGCCCCATCGCCGAGTCCGAAAACGACCCCGGTATTGTATATATGCGAAAAATAGAGAAAATTCGGGATGATCTCAACTTCGCTCCTGTAGGCTATGTTTTTGACGATGAGCCATTTGCTCAATTGGTCAGCCGCGATAAATAGAAGGCAAAGCCAAATATAGGTATTGAAAAAGCTTTCTTTTCTCCAAACATACCCTTTGAAGAAACCGTTTCCTCTTTTCATCCGCTATTTCCCCAAAACCTTCGCGCAGCGCCCGCATAAAGGGCCATCCGGATAGCTTACGACGTCTTTTTCGATGCGGCGGCAGCGCTCGCATCTTTCTCCATCGGCTTTCTCGATTGCGATTGAAAGAGCGTCCCCATCCTTAATCTCGGCATGGCTCACGCCGAACATCTCGCTCACTTCATCTTCCTCTAGCCCTTTCAAAGTATCGCGCAAAGGGCTTATAGGCATATAGATGAGGATTGAAGCGTCCATATTCGAGGCGATGAGGCCTTCATTCCTCTTTTCCTCAAGCTTTTTGAGAACGAGATCGCGCACTTTGACGAAGGAATCGTAATCGCTTGTTTTACTTTCGTATTCGTTTGAATAAGCAGGCATATCATCGAGCTGCGGCCCTTCTTTCTTATGGCCTGGGATCGCTTTATAAACCTCATCCATCGTGAAACAAAGGATTGGGTTATAAAGGAGACAAAGAGTCATCGTGAGCTCGTAGATGACGTATTGAATCGCTTTTCTCCGCTCGTTATCGGCCTCTAAGCAATACAAAGCGTCTTTGGCGAAGTCGAGGTAGAAAGTCGATAATTCGACCATGAAAGAGCCCAACGTGCCGCTGACGGAGGCAAAGGAATATTCCTCATACGCTTTAAGGCAATCGTTTTTCGTTTTCTCAAGCCGAGCGAGCGTCCATTCATCGATTGGCCATAATTTCGGTTTTTTCTCCGGCTTGATGTAGGCTTTGCCGTTCCCATCCTGGAGGTTGCCAAGCATGAATTTGAACGTATTCCTGATTTTGCGGTACTGCTCGCTGATCGTCTTCACGATCGACTCGCTTAAGCGCACATCGGCTTCGTAATTTATGCTTGCGGCCCATAAACGGAGGATGTCAGCGCCAAAAAGATTGGCCACTTTGCTCGGGTCGATGCCGTTTCCGGCCGATTTGCTCATTTTGTTCCAGTTCTCGTCCATGACCCAACCATGCGTCAAGCAGCTCTTGAATGGGGCTTTTCCGCTATAGGCGCAGGAAAGGATGAGAGAGCTATTGAACCAGCCCCTATATTGATCGTTGCCTTCTAAATAAAGATCGGCAGGGTAAGATAGGCCGCGTTCATTCAAAACGCCGTTCCAGCTGGAGCCGCTATCGAACCAAACGTCCATGATGTCGGTCTCCTTGCTGAATTTGCCGTTCGGGGATTTCTCGTTTGTATACCCTTTTGGCAAAAGATCCTTGGCTTCGCGCGCAAACCAGGCATTGCTCCCTTCTTTCGCGATGATGGAGCGGATATGGTCAAAGACCTCTTTCTCGATGATCGGCGAGCCGTCTTCATTATAGATGATAGGGAGAGGGACGCCCCAAGCGCGCTGGCGCGAGATGCACCAATCCGTGCGATCGACGATCATATTGACCATCTTCTGCTCTCCCCAAGCAGGCTCCCATTTGATCTTATGGACCTCCTCAAGAAGCTTATCGCGGATTGGCGAGATGCTGCAGAACCACTGCGGGGTAGCTCTATAAATGACGGGTTTATGCGTCCTCCAATCATGAGGATAGCTGTGGGTAATGTCGACTTCTTTTAGCAAAGCCCCGCTCTTGCTGAGCTCTTCGATCACGATATCATTGCAATCATCGTAGAATTTGCCATCGCATGGATCGCCCTCCCCCATATGCATGATTCCTTTATCGTCGACCGTGGCGAAAGGCTTGATGCCGTATTTTGAGCAGACGTTGAAATCGTCCAAACCGTGATCGGGGTCGGTGTGGACGCAGCCTGTGCCAGCGCTATCATCGACGAAAGCGGCATTCATGATGAGCGACTCCCGCTCATAAAGCGGATGCTTGGCCTTCCCGTTTTCCACTTCGCTTCCTTTGAATGTCTTGATAAGCTCGCATTTGGAAAGGGAAAGCTCCTCTTTGAGCTTTTCGCTTAAAGAGCAGAGGAAAACCAATTTGCCTTTATCGGTATCGTAAACGCCGTATTCAAAGCGCGGGTTGAGGGTGATGCCGCGGTTGGACGGGATCGTCCATGGGGTGGTTGTCCAAATCACGATTCTCGCATCAAGTGGAATGACGCCTTTCCCGTCGATGAGAGGGAAAGCGATATAAAGGGTTTTGGCGAGCACGTCTTGATATTCGACCTCAGCCTCGGCAAGCGCGCTTTCGCTCGATGGCGACCAATAAACCGGCTTAAGGCCCTTATAGATGATACCTTGGAGAGCCATGGCAGCGAAAACATCGATTTCGCGGGCCTCGAATTCCGGATTCAAAGTCAAATAAGGCGCATCGTAATCGCCAAGGCAGCCGAGTCTTCTGATCTGCTCTTTCTGGTGAGCGACTTGCTTAAGGGCATAATCGCGGCAGAGATCGCGGAAAGCCGGGACGCTCATGGCTTTGCGGTTAACCCCGCTTTTGGTCACTCGCGTCTCGATGGGAAGCCCGTGCGTGTCCCAGCCGAAAACGAAAGGCGTCTTATAGCCGGACATGTTTTTGTAGCGGACGATGAAATCCTTCAAAAGCCTATTGAGCATGTGCCCGCAGTGGATGTCCCCGTTAGCGTACGGCGGCCCATCGTGGAGGAGGAATTCCTCGCACCCTTCGCGGTTCGCGTTCATCCTCTCGTATAGTTTCTCTTCATTCCATTTTTTCACGAGCAGAGGCTCTTTCTGCGTGAGATTTCCTCTCATCTCGAAACTCGTCATCGGCATCAATAGACTATCTTTGTAAGACATGCTCTTACCTCCAAAAAAGAAAAGCGCCCATCTAAGGACGCTTTCGCGTGGTACCACCTTAGTTCAGGATTTCCCTGCTCTCTGTTCCTCTTTAACGGGAGGGGCGCCGTCCTTACTTATTTTCGGGGCGGATGCTCGGGAAGTGATTGCGGCTCGCCTTGCCCCGTTCTCATCCAGGGGGCTCTCTCAATTTCGCCAACCGTTGTTGTCTTCCTTCTTAACGCACCTCAAACTATAGGTTAATGGCTTTGCCAATGCAACTAAAAGCCGCTGTCTTCATCATCGGATGAAGAGGAAGAAGAGGCGGAATCGCCGTCTTTGGCCCCCAAAGCGTTTTTGAGGAAATCGGGTAGCATATCGTCGACGACGCTTTTTTGCTCCCTTTCCTCATGGATGTCGTTTTTGATTTCTTCCGCCACTTCCTTGGCTTTGGTTTCCTCAACCCCTTTTCCCAAAGAGGAGATGTCTTTCGGCATCACGAAAGGCTCAACGGAGGTGAAATCGTATTCCTTGTCGAAATCGCTTGCGATGACGGAGACGATAATCGAATCATCGAGCTGACTATTGATGGAGACGCCGAATTTGATATCGATGGCTTGCCCAGCTTGCTCAACGATCCGCTGCACGCATTCCTGAGCCTCGTATAGGTTGACGTTGTTTCCGCATGTTACGGCGCAGATAGCCTTCCTTGCCCCTGAAATCGATATCTCGAGGAGTGGCGAATTGATGGCGTTTTCCGCCGCTTTCTCGGCTTTGTTCGCCCCTTGCCCGATGCCATATCCGATAAGAGCGATGCCTGAATCCTTGAGCGTGCTTCTCACATCGGCGAAATCGAGATTGACGAGAGCCGGCACCAAAATGAGGTCAGCGACCGTCTTCACGCTTTGGGCGAGCACTTGGTCGCTGTCCTTGAAGGCTTGGTTGACGGGGATATTGCCGCTTGTCATAAGGAGTTTGTCATTGCTTACGACGATAAGGGAATCGACGCTTTTCCTGAGCTCATTGAGGCCATTGATGGCGTTTTTGTTCCTTTGCGCACCTTCGAAGGTGAATGGGCGAGTCACGATGGCAAGGGTGAGCGCCCCGCTTTCTTTCGCGATTTTGGCGATGATCGGGGCAGCCCCGGTCCCCGTGCCTTTGCCCATGCCGGCGGCGATAAAAACCATATCGGCGCCTTTGACGATTTCTTTGATGAGATCCTTGCTTTGCTCGGCGGCCTCTTTCCCCATGTTCGGATCGCCGCCTGCCCCAAGTCCTTTGGTGACCCCATCGCCCAAAACGATGCGATTGGGGGCTTTGGAGGTCGCTAAAGCCTGTTTATCGGTGTTCATGACGTAGAATTCGACGTTGGAGATGCCTTCGTCGATCATGCGGTTCACGGCATTATTGCCAGCCCCACCTACCCCGATGACGACGATTTTGGCCACTGGCTCGAAATTGTCGAGATCGTCGATGCTTGCTTTATCCATTGCCATAAATGTTTCTCCCCCCTATTGTTTTCTGCTTCTTGAAAGCGTGCTCTCGGCTTTGCGGAAGAGGTCAGACCTCCCGTATTTGTCGCCTTGAAGGGCGATTAAGCCGAGAAGCGGCGCGTATTTAGCCTCGCGCGCCCCGATCACTTTCGGCGAAAAAAATATCTGTTTGTAATCGATCCCGCCTTCTTTGAGCAAACCGGAGAGCCCATATAGCTCGCTCCCTCCGCCCACGAAAATGAGGCATGGCTTGAAATACTGTTTGTATTTCTGGTCAATCCTCGATAAAGCCTGCTCGATCGCGCTTTTGAGGATTGGGGCATAATCCGAAAGGAAATAGCTCTTTATCGCTTCGTTCAGATCTTCTTGATGTATTTCTTTCTTGTTCCCGTCGCCATCGGCATATTCACCCAAAGGCTCGTCATAATCGCCTTTCGTAGGCGCATAGCCGTAATCGACTTTCAAGCGCTCAGCCTCTTCGAAAGTGAGATAGAAGGCGCTTGCGATGGCCTCCGTCAAATCGTCCCCGCCCTTGAAGAAACAGTCGGAGGAGAATAAAGCGCCATTGCCGACGAGGCTCGTGGTTGAGCAATGGGCGCCGATATCGATGAGAACGTAATCGTTAGGCAAGGAATCGTCGGTTGAGATAAGCGAAGAAGAGCAAAGCGAAGATACCGCCATTCTCTCGACTTGGAGGCCAGTGCTGGTTACGGAGGCCCCATAGCCGTGGACGATCGAATCGGGCAGAGAATGGATTTTCGCGTAAATCGAGATCGTGGAACTTTTCTCCCCGATCGGGGCTTTCCTGAATCGCTTACCATTGCTCAATTGGTAATAATCGGGGATGATGTCGATGATCTTCGCCCCTTCGTTCACCCGATTGTTCTTGCACATGCCCATGAGGTTCTCGATATCCATGCCATCGACGAGCTGGGAAGAGCTCATGACCGTCGTGAATTGCCCAGCCTGATAAATCTTCAGGCCGTAGGGAGGCAAGACGAGATTGATGGAGCTTATCTCCGTTTGGAGCTTCAGCGCCTCGTCGGTTCTCGAAAGAACCTTCTCGATTGCCGTTTTGACTTTCGAGTAATCGACGATCGTGCTCTTGCTTATCGCCCCGCGTATCGGCTCCTCCTCGTAAAAAGAAAGAACCGGCTTTTTGCCGATGAATGATCCGATGGCGAAACGCACATAGTTCGTGCTTATCTCCAGAACCGGTATGTTGTTCGATGCGTAATTGACACCCGTTTGCATAACGTATTCTAGTTTAGAATACATCGAAGCGAAAATAAACAACAACGATAGCGGTTTAGTAGTTTTTTTGGGTTATTTTCGGCAGAGCTCAATAGGCACGGCTAAAAGGCGGATAGAAGAGGTTTGATGAGGCTTATGAGAGCGGAAGAGGCTTCGCTCCCTTTCATTCCCTCAGCCGCCAAGCGGTAGGAGATGCCTACCGGGATCGCCATCATGGCAGCCACGGCCAAAACGATGATGAGTATGAAAGAGGCCGCTTTGAGGCGATAGTAGATCCGCTTATGTCCGTTTTTCTCCAATTTGTCGACCATATCTATCTCTCCTTTCTTTCGATGGCGCGCAATTTCGCGCTCTTGGCGCGGTGATTTTCGCTTATCTCTTCTTCGCTGGGGCAAATCGGATGGCGGGTGAGATTCGCGAATTCGCTCTCTTCCTCGAGCTTGATTGATTCAGGGCCGCTCCTGGAGCCCTCACACTCCGAGAGTGAGCGGAATTTGTCTTTGACGATGCGGTCTTCGAGCGATTGGAAGGAGATGACGGCGATGCGCCCGCCTTCTTTCAGCATCGTAGGCAAGTCGTCGAGAGCCTTCCTGAGGTTATCGAGCTCGCCATTGGTCTCGATGCGGAGAGCCTGGAAAATCTGCTTGGCTGGGTGCCCGGTTTGGCGGAGCCTATAGGCCGGTTTGCTCTTCTTGATGATCTCCACGAGCTCAAGAGTGCTTTTTATGGGGGCTATCTCGCGTGCTTTGACGATGGCTTTCGCCACGGCTTTGGCGTCTTTATCTTCCCCGTATTCGAAGAAGATCCTCACCAAATCGCCATAAGCATACGTATTGACGATTTTTTCGGCGTTCAGCGACTTAGAGCGGTCCATCCGCATATCGAGCGGCGCATCCTTGCGGTAAGAGAAGCCACGCTCCCCTTCGTCGAATTGAGGGCTGCTGACGCCGAGATCGAGAAGGGCACCATCGATTTTTTCGATCCCTAGCCCCGCCATTCTCTCTTTGGCGTAAGCGAAGTTGCTATGAATGAGGGTGAAATTGTCCCCTATTTCAGCGAGCCTCTCCCTTGATTCCTCAATCGCTTCTTCATCGAGATCGAAGGAATATAGGTGCCCATGCGGATTGTTTTTGAGGATGAGAGCGCTATGCCCGCCCCTCCCGAGGGTGAGGTCGAGATATACGCCGCCATCTTTCACGTTTAGCAAGGAGACGGCTTCATTAAGCAAAACGCTGACGTGTTTTTCCATTGAATCGCTACTCCTCCTTCCCGATTTCATCGGCAAACGCCTCGTAATGGTCTTTCTCGGTGTTTGCGTAAGCTTCATAAGCTAGGCTATCCCAGATTTCGAAATGGTCCAAAGCTCCGATGATGGTGACGTTTTTGCCGATTTTGTAGGTCTCCACCGTCTCTTTGCTCAAGGCGATGCGCCCATGGGAATCGACTTCGAGCTCATTGACGCTAGAGAGAGTCAAGCGGAGATATGCCCTGTTTTTCGTTTCAAGGTAAGAAAGTCCCTTCAGTTTCTCGACAAGCTTCAGGAAGTCGCTTTCGAGATAAACGCTGATGGACCCTTCGAATCCCCGTAGAAGGTAGAACCTCTCGGGGAGGAGGCTCACGAGCTTGCTCGGGATTTGAAGGCGGTTCTTCTCATCAAGCGTTCTAGAATACGTTCCGAAGAAAATTCCCACTTTTTCCCACCTCGTTAAGCAATCTTAGCATCCTCTCTTTCCCCTTGTAAACAAAAAGGTGCGCGAAAAAGAAGAAAAAAAAGAAAAAGGCCCACCTAGGAGTCATGATGGGTCTTTAGGTTATTCTTTAGTAGATTTTTAGTTAATGTAAATACTACGTATTTAATTTAGATTATTCATCAGACAAATCAATGTCTTTTAAAGCATCGAACGGCGAGGATTTCTCTTGCTTTGCCTGCTCTTTCAAATAGCTATCTTCGTCATATACGTTATAGCCCTTCCCTCCTTTCGGGAGCTCGCTATCGCTCCTGACGATGCGTAACGGAAGGCTTGAGACGATGAGGCTAAGGCAAAGCAAATCGAGGTCGATGGAAGAGCCGGGATAAATGAAGCCATCACCATCTTCATCCTCTTGCTCCATGACATCGACTTCATCATCGATATGGATCTTTTTCCTGAAAGGAACGCCGTCTCTGCTATCGAATAGTTCAAGCTCAGCGTCGATCGAATAGGAAAGATGAGGGTAAGAGGCCACTCTATTCCCCTTGGCTTCGTAATGGCAGCCAATGACGCTTTTGATCGGATACTCGATGTCATAGCCAGCGAAAACCGTATCATTATAGAAAGAGAGCGTTCTCCCCTTCTGCAAGGCGCTTTTGGCTACTTTGTTCATTATTCTCGAACCTCCGCCAGGAATTTCATGCGCAGCATCCCGATTATCTTCTCCATGACCATGTTGACATCTTCGTCTTTGAGAGTGCGGTTAGGATCGGAGAAAGTGATGGAAAGAGCGACCGATTTCTTGTTGAAAGCGATGATATCTCCTTCATAAACGTCGAAGATATCGATTCCTTTGACAAGGGCATCGCATCTAGATATTTCGCGCTTAAGTTCAGCATAAGGGACTTTCTTATCCACAAGGAAAGCCAAATCGCGGCTCACGGATGGGAATTTGCTCGGAATGACGGCTTTCGTCTGGCTTGTCTTTAGCTCCAATAAGGCGTCGAGATCGATTTCAAGAGCCACCGCCACTTTGCCAAGATCCCATTTCTTGAGAGCGAGAGGATGGAGCTCGCCGAAGACGGCGACCGTCTTTTTGCCGATGCGCACGACGGCGCTTCGCCCTGGATGGAATTCCTCTTTCTCCGAAGATAGGCGCTCGATCTGATAGCGGTTGCTACTAATATTGAGCAGCTCGGCAATGCCTTCGAAAATGCCCTTGGCGGTATAGAAGGAATAGGCTTCTTTCTCCATTTCCCCGCGCAAGCTCTTTTTTCCGAGGAATACGGCCGCTAAATGGCTTCCTTTTTCGCTCATCGTGTCGATATCGCTCGTCTCGAAAATGGCGAAATCCTTCATCTGGCGCGATAAGTTGTATTGGGCTACGGATAGCAATGACGGGATGAGGGCCTTCCTCACGTATTCGCGGTCATCGCTCATAGGGTTAGCCAAACGGTAATTCTCGCCTGTCGAAAGATAGGCGAATTGCTTGCTCATCGCTTCATTCACGAGCGTATAAGTGAACACCTCGTTTAGCCCGATAGAGCGCAAATAATGGCGAATGGCCTGCTTTTTCTTCTGCTTATCGGTCAAGCCGATCAAGGAAGCCCCATCAGGGAGACGGCTTTTCACGTTGCTATAGCCGCGTAGTCTGATCACCTCTTCCGAGATATCGGCTTCTCCGCCTATGTCGATGCGATAAGAAGGGACGCTAATAGAGAAGGCATCCCCTTCTTTTATAGGCGAAAGATGGTCTTTTTCCAAAGTCGAGAGAATCTCTTCTTCACTGAAAGAAGTGCCTAAACGCGAATTGATGTAGGCAAAGCTCGTTTTTATGGTCTTTCGCTCGTGCTTCAATGTGTCATAGATGAATTCTTGGCTGAGAGAAGAAGCGCCCGCCAAAGAGAAAAGCAAAGAGGAGGCGAGCTTCAAAACGTCGCTATTCTGGTCTTTGTTGACGCCTTTGACGAACCTCGAGGATGATTCGCTCGCTAAACCGAGGCGCGTGGAAGTGCGCCTGATCGAGGCGGAAGCGAAAATTGCCGCCTCAATCACGACATTGACGGTGTTCTCATCGACTTCCGCGCTTTTGCTCGTCATGATGCCCGCTAAGCAAGCGCCTTCATTTCCGCTTGTGACGAGCAGATCCCCTTTCTTGAGGGCGTATTCTTTATCGTCCATCGCAAGGAAACTGCCTTCATGATCGTCTTTCACGATGAGCTCTTTCGCTTTGAGTTTGTCGTAATCGTACATATTGAGCGGCTCGCCCGTGAGGAGCATCACGTAATTGCCGATATCGACGACGTTATTGATGCTTCTGACTCCTTCAGATAAAAGAAGTTCCTGCATCCACTTCGGCGAGGGGCCGATTTTCACCCCTCTCACGATGCGGCAATGGAAAGAGGGGCAAGCCTCGCTTTCGCTGGATACGTTGAATTCCTCTTCGATTATTTTGGATTCATCTATCTCTTTTCTTTCGATAGTGACCGGTCTATCTAGGAGCGCTCCGACTTCATACGCCACATTCTCCATGGCGTTTAGATCGCTCCGATTGGCCAAAAGCGACAAGTCTAAAACGGTATCGTCATATCCTAAATAGCCAAGCGGATCTTCGTTCCCGACTGGCGCGTCGAGCGGGAGTTCCTCGATGCCGGCGCACTGCTTCTCGGAGAGGAATTTCTTATCGATCCCAAGCTCATAAAGAGCGCAGCACATGCCATCGCTCTCGACGCCCCTGATTTTGCCTTTGCTGATCGTGACTTCCGGGAGAAGCGCCCCTTCTCTAGCGACGATGACCTTTATCCCAGCTCGCGCGTTGGGGGCCCCGCAAACGATCTGATGAACTCCGTATTTCTCGCCTTCATCGACCATGAGGATATGAAGATGATCGCTGTCTGGATGGACCACGCAGCTTTTGATTTCCCCAATCACTAACCCCGTCGCTTCGGAAAGCTTATCGATGCTTTCCACCTCGACGCCGGCGAAAGTGAGTTTATCCGCGAGCTCGCGCGGGGAGATATCGTCGACTTTGACGTATTTATTGAGCCATTTGAGTGATACTTTCATGTTGCTCTCTCCTTATTTCTCGATGAACGGCTTAAGGAAGCGCAAGTCGTTCTGATAAAGCCGGCGGATGTCATCGATCCCGTATCGGAGGATGGCAAGCCTTTCCACCCCGACCCCGAAAGCGAAACCGCTATAGACGGAGGGGTCATATCCGCACATCGAAAGGACATTGGGGTGCACCTCCCCTGCCCCGAGGATCTCAATCCAGCCCGTGCCTTTGCACATATCGCAGCCTTTTCCGCCGCATTTGGCGCAGCTGACATCGACCTCGACGCTTGGCTCGGTGAAAGGGAAATAGGAACTTCTCATCCTGATTTCGCGCTTTTCGCCGAACATCTTTTTGACGAAGAGCTCAAGCGTTCCCTTCAGATCTGCCATCGAGACGTTTTTGCCGACCACGAGCCCTTCGATCTGGTTGAATTCGTGGCTATGGGTCATATCGTCGTCATCGCGCCGGTAGCATTTGCCAGGGCAAATCATTTTGATGGGCCCTTTTTCCTCCCGCTCCATCATCGCATGGGCCTGGGCGGCCGAAGTCTGGGTGCGGAGCAATAGGGATTCCGTGATATAGAAAGTGTCTTGCATATCGCGGGCCGGATGATCCTTTGGGACGTTCAAAAGCTCGAAATTGAAATGGTCGGTCTCGATATCGCGCCCCTCTTTCACTTCGAATCCCATCGAGACGAAAATCGAGATCATCTCGTCGATGATGGCGTAAATCGGATTGACTGAGCCAACGGTCTTGCTATCGCCTGGCAAGGAGATATCGATTGATTCTTTCTCTAGTCTCTCTTTGAGAATCCTTGCGCTGATCTCTTTCTTCTTTTCCTCGTATCGCGAGGCAATGGCGTTTTTCACCTCATTGATGGTCTTGCCGAAGCTCGCTTTCTCCTCTACCGGCAGATTCTTCATCATCCCCATAAGGGAATTGAGCTCGCTTTTCTTCGTGAGATACGTATTCCTGATTTTCTCGAGCATCGATTCGTCTTTCGCTTCCTCTAGCTCCCCTAATGCACTATCGCGAATGCTTTCTAGGCGCTTATTCTCTTCGCTCATTTTTACCTCCAAAAACAAAAAAGGCGACACGGGAGTGATATTACACCACGGTGCCATCCCACTTCGATGGGCTTTCCCCATCGCTCTATGGCCGTAACCTGGACCGAGGGATGGCTCTCGCCACCGTTCTCCGGGACGAACTTTCGGCGAGCTTCCGGAGGCCGTTCCACTATCGGTCTCTCCCTATGCGGAAGTTCTTCGCTTACTCTTTCCTTTCAACGAACACGTCTATTCTAATCGCCTGAAAAGCCAAAATAAAGGGATTAAAGGCGGTATGGCCGCGTTTCACGAATGTATGTTGAATAAAGAAAAGCCCGCCCTCACAATGTTC
>CAVKAR010000036.1:0-16081 GCA_963654425.1 Lachnospiraceae bacterium | reverse complement strand
TTTATTTGGAAGATTTCTAAAGTTTCATTTTGTGGTAGGTGTATCTACCAATTTTTGTTTCTATAAGCTTGTTAGAGCCTCTTAGTTTGTTTAAAGCATATATAAGCGTTCTTTTTGAAACGCCGGTTTCCTTGGTTATCTCCTCATTAGAAACGCCAAAGTCCGATAAAAACGAACTTTCAATGATTAACTTATATATCTTTGCCTCAGATTTGGTTGAGGAAGAAAGACCGATGACGTTTCTTTCTATTTCAGCTTTATCATTCTTTAATTTTTCCATTAATTTGTCTATTTCGTTAATTAGGATTTTTAGGATTGCGTCTACGTAAAGATTCAAACAACCAAATTGATATCTGTCTTCTGCTAGTTTGAAGGCTTTGTAATATTTGCTTTTTTGATGAGAGAAACAACAAGATAAAGCCAAAGAGAAATAACTGCCTGTTTCCAGATATAGGCCATTGGAAAATAGGAATCTTCCTAAACGACCATTTCCATCATAGAAAGGATGGACGTTTTCAAAGATGTAGTGGCATAAGGCCATTTTAATGATTGGATCATTGTTTGAATTATATAAATCAGTGAAAGAATTCATGGCCTTAATGACATTTTCCTCACCGACAACTCCTGTGTGTACGGTTTCTATTCCATTAGAAACATAGACGTTATTTTTTCTAAAGAATTCTCCATCGGGAAGATCAGCTTTATCAATGGAATTTTCTAAGACCGCATCATATAGTTTTCTGATATCTAGACACGTTTCGATTGGACTGCCTTTAGAATTTAGCAATTGCTTATACGCGTTAGCGATAGATACCACCTTTATGTTTTTTGATAACGATGCTTGCGAAATGATCGAAAAGATGTCGTGTCTTGTTGAATAGATGTTTTCTATTTCGTTCGTAGATTCGATTTCTTCAATTAGGAAGGACTGCAATATTTGCCTCTTAGAGAAATTTGTAAAAGAATCAATCAAAGAATCGAATTCAAACATCTTCTTTCTTAGGCTCATCGAAAGATTCATGGAATCTAATTCTTGGTTATAGAAAAAGGCGTCATTCAATAAATGGATTGTATTCGTTGAATTCTTAAGAGAGTTCAAGTATGAGTCGAACTCATCTTTGCTCATTTGGAAATATGCCGATTTGATATCCATAAAAATGCACCTCTAGACGAATAATATCATTCTCAAGTGCAAAATCCATCGATTTTTGCACCTGAAGACACAAATATTCGTTTTCAAGTGCAAAAAATAACCTTGCTTAACTTATTGCGGGACCACTGAAAAATCTTGTGTATGCAAAAAAAGTACTGACACATATGTATCAATACTTGATTTCTCTAATGGTGGAGCCGAGGGGAGTTGAACCCCTGTCCGAGGAAGATCCAGCGATGACGTCTACAGTTTAGACATTATCGTGATTTAACTTAAGGGCGTGATAAGGTCAAGTCCCCTAAGCGAGATTAGAAGGTTTTCGTCCGCTTGCTTAAATCAAGGCAAACGGCTTAGAAGCTGTTTATTATGCCCTATCCGCTAACCAGCTGCGCATCAGCGGCGGACATGCTGCTCTCGGATCTATTGCCGAGAATCCCTTAGGATACTATTAAGCGCGAGCATAGGATGCGCGTGAAGCCACGTTCATCCATGGTTTGTAACTGTTGTCAGTTATTGTTTTTCGATGGTTATGCTCATCAGGCCACTGCAATCAAAGCCCAATACATCCCCGTCAAGACCAAGTACGACCCCAAAGAACAAGTGCCGAAAGTGATTCGGCGAGCAAAGTATACAACCTCGCAAAAAGATTAGCAAAATTAGGACAAAAATCGTCCTATAGGCGTTGCGGAGATTGATTGCTGAGCCCTAGCGAGCATTCATGAATCGCCAAATATGAAAACGGCGAAAATCCGTAGACGATTATCCTTTCTGGCGGTAGCGAAGGAAAAAGGCTTTTCGTTTCGCTATAATTGCAAAAGCGCAAAGAAGGAGCTCCCCAAATGCTTGAAGTCAGAAATTTAAAACGCGTTTACAAAGTCAAAGGAGGCTCTTCGGTTTACGCCTTGAATGACGTCAGCCTCAAATTCCCGGAAACGGGCCTCGTTTTCATTCTCGGGAAATCAGGATCGGGCAAATCGACGCTCCTAAACGTCATGGGTGGGCTTGATGAGGCGGACGAAGGCGAAATAATCATCAACGGCAAGAGCAGCCAGTCCTTCTCGAAAGGGGAAATGGACTCCTACCGCAACACTTATTTGGGATTCATCTTCCAGGAATACAACATCCTCAACGATTTCTCCGTCAAAGAGAATATAGGGCTCGCCCTTCAGCTTCAGCACAAAAAGGCGACAGATGAGGCAATCGAGGAGATTCTGCAAGAAGTCGATCTCGGAGGGTATGGCAAAAGAAAGCCCAACGAGCTCTCGGGCGGGCAGAAGCAGAGAGTGGCAATCGCCAGAGCCCTCGTCAAAGACCCGAAAATCATCTTCGGCGATGAACCGACTGGCGCTCTCGATAGCAACACTGGCAAACAGGTTTTCGAAACGCTCAAAAGCCTTGCGAAAGACCGCCTCGTCATCATCGTCTCCCATGACCGCGATTTCGCCGAGCATTTCGGCGACCGCGTCATCGAGTTAAAGGACGGGAAAGTCATTTCCGACATCAGCAAAACCGCAGTCAAAAGCCAGGTGACGGAAGATGGGTTATCTTTGATTGGCGATAATATCATCCGCCTGAACAAGGATCGCACGCTCAAAGCCGAGGATTTGCCTTTCATAAACGAAGCCATCAAAAACAGCGGAGGCGATGTGTATATCGTCGGCGATCCCCATGTGAATGGGGCAATCTGCGAAGCCGCCAAAATCGATAAAGACGGGAACCGGGAGGAATTCGTCGACACCGATCCTAGCAAAGTCAAGACGGGCGAAGGCAAATTCGAGCCAATCAAGAGCAAATTCTCGCTTTCTAGTGCCTTCAGGATGGGCGCGAAATCCCTTCGCGTGAAACCGTTCCGCTTGGTAATGACGATTTTGCTCTCCACCATTGCTTTCTCCTTATTCGGCGCGAGCATGACTCTCTCTTTGTTCAATGCCCAGTCAGCCATGAAATCCACGATAACGAAGGGCGATATCTCCATTTTCGGGGTAAGCGCGAATGACAAGACCTATTCTTCTGGTCTCAATGATGAAAGGATAAAGGAAATAGAGGAAACGACAGGCGTGAAGCTTTTCGTGGCGGAAAACGCAAGCGGCCAATTGCCACTTCCTTCTTCTACTGCTAGCAGCACCGACCTCTTCCACGCCAGGAGGATCTCATCGCGTATAAACGTGAGCGAAGGCGATCTGAAGACGCTAGGTTTTTCAATTGTCGCCGGCAAAATGCCATCAACCGACGATGAATGCCTTTTGCCCCTTTATGCGTATTGGTCATTCAAAGATTTAGGATATGCCTCAGGGATAAATAGCGTCGAAGCCTCGAAAGTGAATGAGGAAACGATCATCGGAACTAGCCTTTCTGTCTACGATTCAACCTCAGGCGCGTCTTCTACTTATACAATATCCGGCATCATCGATACCAAATTCCCGGATCATCTGGCTTCTTACCGCAACAAAATCAGCGATATAAGCTATGGCGATGCCGATGGAACGGAGTTTTACTATCTCTCCCAAGGCTATAATCCCAACACCCATACCTCCTTATACATGAAGGAGCCAAGCCAAAAGGCGGTCGTTGACGATATCGAGCTCGATTCTCGTCCCTTGATCGCCGGAGAAGATGAGAATGAGCGTTACTACTATCTCGCTTATTATTCCTCTCATAGCGGCAGCAATTACTTCTTCGACAAGAGCAAAACCTCCTTAGAGGAAGGCGAAGCGGTCATCACCATCTCAAAAGCCGTTGAGCTCGTGAATGAGATGAAGGAAAAAGGAGGCGATGGATTGAGCACCGAGGAAGGCTCTTTCATCTACGCCATCGATCAGATTTTCAATAATTATGATTCTTTCACTGAAAATTACGTCAAAGAGCACTTTGATGAATTATATGAAGAATGCAAGAAAATCGATGATTTTCAAAGGATACTCGAGGCCAATCCGGAATATAGTGAGAATGAAGAAAATCTGATTGCCTTCACGTGGTCATACCTTGCTTATGGCGATGGGAAAAACACAGAGCCTGGCAAGAAAGTGGCCGCATCTTGGGAAAAAGAGGAAAAAAGCTATCTCGATGCCATCACCGAAGAAGTCAAACTCGACAAAATCGTAGGAACCCTCCCGACGAAAAAAGGCAACAATTACGAGGAGTGCAAAGAATCCTGGTCCTTTTCGATCGTCGGGCTCGATTTCAAAGGGAACGACGGCTTCTACAAAGATTCTTTTTTGAGCATCTCAAAGAGCGATATGGATTCCATCATCGATAAGCTCAAAGCCAATGGATACGGCATCAATGACGGAACGAGGAGCCGCGTTGGCTTCGTCACTTATGGCGGAAGCGAAATCACCTTGGACAAATTCCTCAACTTCTATTTTTCGAAAAGCCGCGTCTTCACCGAGGCCAGCGACTATTCGGAAATCCCGGACACAGCATGGCGATTGACCATGAGCAGCAACAGGCTTTCGATGGTCGAATCCTACGCTAGCCTCATTTCCATCCTCACGCAGGTCTTCTTGTATGTCGGAATCGCGATGGCCGTCTTCTCGATGCTCCTCTTCTACAATTTCATCTCCATCTCCATCAATAACAAAAAGAGGGAAATCGGCATTCTCAGGGCCGTCGGAGCCAAGCGGAGCGATGTCTTCAAGATCTTCTATTCCGAAGCCTTCATCATCGCCTTCGTCAATTTCATCTTATCAACGGTTTCGGTCTTTGCGATTTCGCGCCTCGTCAGCAATTCCGTCATCAAATCGACTGGACTCCCCTTCGACCTCATGAGCCCGAATATCCTCGTGGTTTTAGCTTTGCTTGGAGCCGCTTTGATCTCAAGCATCATCTCGGCTTTCCTCCCCGTCACCAAAATCGCCAACAAAAAGCCCATCGATGCGATTCAAAATCGATAAATCACGGCAAAAACCATCTGAAATGATGGTTTTTTCTTTGCTTTTTGCAAGCATCTCAAACCTTGAAAAAAACCGGCAAAAACATCGCTATTTTTTATTATCGCATCAAATCATCATTCTTTTTCGCTCCATTGGCATGGAGAAAATAGCGAACCCTCGTCATTGGATTAACTTTTCGTTCATTCAGTTCTGCGGCTTTAAGACGCTTCAAAATCAAAGGAGAGATGAAAAAAGAGCGGAGAAAAGGGCGACCAGGGCAAAGGTGTGAACTCCGCGCACGAATGAGAGAATATGCTCTTTGGGGTTTTGGTAAGGCTCTTTTTCCTCTAAGAAAGAGAAGCGGATGCGTTTGCTATTCCGCCACCAGAGTAGATCGATCACGAGAAGATCGAAAAGGTTTAGCCCTTCGCCAAGAATAAGGAAATAAATGAAGAAGGTCACGAATCCGCTCACGTTGAGAGCTTTGTTGAGGAATATGCCGAGAAGGAAAAAGACGAGAGCAAAGGCGAAGAGATTGCTAAGAAAGATGACAGAGGGCGATTTTTCTTTCGGGACAATATCTTTGAGAGTTTCATTTTCCCTCACGATCTTCCTCACTTCTTCCGGATATGAGCGAAGGCCTAGCAGATTCTTTTTGTCAGTCCCCGTGAGAAGGAAGCACAAGCCCCAGTAGAGAAGATAAAAAACAGGCAAAATAATCCATTCCATAGCGGTTAGTATATACTAACTAGATGAATAAGCAATGCCTTTCCCAAGTTTGGCATTGTGCGCCATTCATTGACATTTCCTTAGAGATGCACCAAGGAAATTTGTCGGGCGAAAGAGCGCCGCGCTCTATGCGGCAGTGAAAAACTACGGCAGTTCTTTTAGATATTCTTCAACGTTTTTGTATTCAATGCCGTTTGTTTCAAGATAATCATTTCCACGGTAGATAACGGCTCTTTTAACAATATCTCCGAATCGAAATGCGGTACTTTCAAGCTTCCTTTCGTCGACAAGATGCCTATATTGATCTTTAACGCGCTCTTCACTGTGCTTAATCTCATAAATTTCAACGGACTTTCTCTCCTTATCGAGAACAACCATGTCGAATTCTCCAACCGCGAACTGAAGTTTGAAAACATCCTTGTCCGGATAAGCTTTTTTCGTCTCAAGTATCACGATGTCTTCCATCATTCTTCCTTTTACATCAGAAATAATCAGCTCAGTGATAAAATCCATTTCCGTAGCTGAAAGCGAGGAGAAAGTTTCGTCAAGCAAGAGCGATTGAATTAAAAACCGGGCTTGCGAGTAGCATAATCCTGGTTGAGTAAATACGGTTATTAAATTACTCCCTCCTGCTGGCAAATGCCTGATTTCCACGTCGACCGTGATATCCAATGCATCGAGATATTCCTTGATTTCGACACAATTGCTTGGGGATATATCAACTTTTCTCTCTTCTTTGTTTTTGATTTCAAGCAATTCTTTAAGACGTTTCGTGAACGCTTCCTTATCGATACGATCAAGAATTGAAGTTGGCTTATTCCTATCTGAACGAAGGTTTTTCGCGGCCATGCCAAAATCATGTGAAGAAAAATCTCTATCGATAACCTCTAATGTGAAACGGTGGTTGAGGTCTTCTACAACTCGATTGATTGCGCTTGTCAATTCGTCTTTTTCGTACAACTCGTACAAAGAGCGGAAATGCCCGCCATATTGATAATGGGCCAAAGAGTGTTGAATATTGTGGGCGATGGCGCTGTCGAGATACTCGTCAGCTTTCTCTTTGTTCGCAAAAGGCGAATCAGAGTTGTAATTAAGGCCGGATAAACTCATCGTTCCGCCGTAAGCGATGAATTCGTCAATTCCTTTTATCCCCAAAACATTCTCGAACTCCTTGTAAGGTATGAAAGTCGTATGAAGAAACAGGCAGCGATCATAGAGCGCTTCGCTTTTTGAAAGGTAAAAGCCGAGTGAGTCCGTGCCAGAAAGGATTATTTTCATGCCTGATGCAGCATAAATATCAGATAAAAGCGCGGCTCCCTCAATAAAATCATCCATCGCCGTGGCTTCATCGATAAATATATATTTGTAATCGAGATTCAATAGAAGGCGGAGGTCTTCGTTCAACTCGCTGAGACCTTTGCCTCGCAGAATCTGGATAAAGGCAGTCTGATTGAGATGCTTTTCGTCCATCGCGTAAATCAGCTGGCGCATAAGCGTTGTTTTGCCAGTGCGCCTCAAACCATAAAGAATGAGGATTTTTTCGCTTTTATTGTCATGGATAAATTCATCGATATCTCTATAAATGCTTCTTTTTTTGTAGTCTTTTACACCGTAAGCGTATTTTTTGAGCTCGTCTTTCAAAAGCACGTTCATGTGAAATTTGCGCATAGGTTTTTTCTCTTTTGGCAAAAGCTTCAGCAATTTCCTTTCTTCTGCGCAGAGAAGCCTTCTTCGCTCTATTTTGGTTTTCATTTCGGCCAAATAAGCGTCGTTGACATATTTGCTTTTCTTTTTGCCATTTTCGTTCCACTGCAAATAATGACGCTTTTTCCCTGCGATATTCTTTTCGGAGATATACCCCATAGGAAGTTCTTGTAGCTCATTCCTAATTGTTTCAAGCTCTGCCAAAATCTTCTTTTCATCCATATAAAGAGCCTCCTAAAACATATAACGGCATTATAACCCCTATTGAAAATATAAAACAGGGGTTACGGGGGTTATACCGTATCCTTGCCACCAGCATTTAGGCGTCAACTCAAATATAAATTTGAACATATTGCCTAAAAGTTCGAGTACTATCGCCACACATTTTTGGATAAAATACCCCTATATGTATAAAAAGAAGAAACATTTATTCCTTCTCCTCGCTCTGCCACTGACTTCATGCAACGCCTCTTTCAATCTTTTTGACCAATCTTTCCTCTATGACGCATTCAATAAGGAAGAGCACTACAGGATCGCGGATGGGGAGAAAAAGAATTCCTCCAGCCATATCTTCGATAAGCTCGTGCAGGTAGATGAAGTAGATGGCAGACGCCTATACGATTACGAGTGCAGATGCGGCTACCGCATGAATTACGATGTGCTGAAATTCAGTGAAGTTGACGGCGAGATGGCTCTTTCGGGCATTGATTACCACGTCACAGGCTACTATGGCTCAAACGATGTCACCTACCAGCAAAGGATCTTGTATGGCTCCTTATTTGGCTGCCCCGATAAATACGACGGGAAAGCCGTCACTACGATAGGGGAAGAGGCTTTCCATGCCGGGAACATCGAGAAAAAACTTGAAGTCAAGGGCTCTTTCTTCCCTTCCTCGATTACCACTATCAAGAAAAACGCCTTTCTTAACAGCGATTTCCTCTTTCTTGAAGCAAATTTTCCCAATGTCGAAACGGTTGAGGATGATGCATTTTCCGGCAGCGGCGTGAATAAGGTCGTTCTAGGCGAGAAACTCTCTTCTCTTGGAAGCGCCTTTTACGATAGTGACCTCACTTCCTTCACTCTCCTTCCTTCCGCGATTGAGAAAATACCTAGCTCATGTTTCTTATACGCAAGGAAGTTGAAAGAGGTTAACCTCCCATCCACCGTCAAGAAACTCGGATATTCAAGTTTCGCCTATTGCTCGAGTTTAAAGGAAATAGAGCTTCCGGACGGGTTAGAGGAAATAGAGACCAGCGCTTTCTTTGGCTGCACTTCTTTGGAAAGCGTCGTTATCCCCGCCTCAATGAAGAGCATCGGCTATCAAGCTTTCGCCTATGTTGATGAAAAGGCACATACACATCCTTATCCCGATAGTTTCAAATGCTTCTATTACAAAGGGAATGAAGAAGGGGCGGATACGCTATTTGGGGACGCCTCATCTAGAGCAGTGACTGTTGCCATCTATTCGGAAGAAGAGCCGAGCAAGGAAGGCACATACTGGCATTATGTTGATGGGAAACCAACGATTTATGGGGAGAAAGAGCAATGAGCGGCAAACGGCTTTATATATGGATTGGCGTAATCTCTGGCATCTCTTTCCTTTTGACGCTTCTGAATCTCTTCAGCGGCTTCGCTTTAGAGAATATGCCATCCATTTCCTCTTACACTTCTTTTTACGCTTGGCTACTTTCCTACTTGCAGCAATCGCAAGAGCCCTTTTATGCCATTTTCCGCATTCCCGGCGTAATACTCTTCGCGGGCCTTCTCATTTATTTCGCCATATTCTTCGCCTTCGCCCTCATTCGCCTTCCTTTCCTTCCGCTCAGCGCTCTTCTTGCGAAAAGGAAGAAGAAAGAAAAGGATCTCACGCGGAAAAGCTTCAAAGCCCCATCAATCGCCATGTTCTTGAAATGGGTCTTCGTGATCGTCTTTCTCTCCGCTCATATCTATTTATGTGGGTATTACCTAAACGGCATCATCCATGAAGAGGATGTATGGCTATATTACGTCATCTTCTACATGTACGGCATTTTGTGTGCCTTAATGGTCAACATCATCTTCAATCTATCAAAGCCTTTGAAGAGCAACCCCTATTTCGAGCTTGCTTTCGCTCTCCTTTTAGCGGCCGCATTCGCTGGAGCCTATTTCTTCCTCGATAAATTCGGCGTCTCGCTCAATTACTATATCCATGCCTGCGTGATTGCCGCCATCTTCCTCCTCATCAACGCGTTGGATCTCGCTAGCATCGGCGCCACCCGTTGCCCGAAATGCCACTCCAAATGCGTCGATACTTTGATAGACACGGACTGGGAGGAGGCTGGAACATCATACGGCTATGAAACACGCTCGAGGAAAGTAGGGACACGCGAAACGACTGTCACCATATCCGATGATCACGGCAATACGGTGGCAACTGGCACGGGGAGCGAAGATATCTACGAGAACTATGAGTCGATGTATGAAATCAATACCACCAAATACACCTATACCTATGACTCGGTCTGCATCCACTGCCACCATCATCACAAATGGACGGACATTTCGTATAAGAGCTCAAGGTCATAAAAACGGTTAAACCGACGATGTGTCAAAATTTATTCTGAGATTGAGCCTTGAAAAAACTCGATGAAGAGGAAAGAAATTCAAGATTTCTCCTACCATAAACCACAAAAGTCGTTTTAGAGACCGCAAGCACGTTTTTAGCGGCTTTTCGTCTTTGTTTTTATTATACCCTCGGTATAAATAAGAGCCTTTTTAATTCCTATACAAAAGCGAAAAACGTTCGATTATCAGTCGCTTTTGCTCAAAATAGTTTTTTATTATACTTTTATTATACCCCTGGTATAAATAAGATTTATAATAAGAGAAAGCAAACCGTCGCGAAAACAAGTTAAAGAAGCTTATGAAAGTAGAAGATATCGTAAAAGATCTCATCGATTTGCCACACGAAACGGAGTGGATTGAATACAAAGTTAATTTTTCTAATCCTGAAGAAATCGGGAAATACATCTCAGCGATCAGCAACTCCTCCGCGATGATAGGGAAGAAAAACGGATACATGGTTTGGGGCGTTGATGATTCAACGCACCAAATCGTCGGTTCTGATTTTGATTACGAAGAAGACGTCAATCATGAACCTCTCAAGCATTATCTAGCGCGCAATCTCTCCCCTAGCATCCCATTTGAATTCATAGAGGGGGAGATTAATCGTAGAAGGGTCGTCCTTCTTTCCATTCCCTCAGCAAAAGAGGTGCCAACCGAATTCATGCATGACCGCTATATCAGAATCGGCTCAAGCAAAGAAGCTTTGAAAAAGTACCCTCAAAGGGAAGCAGCTTTATGGAAAGTGCTGATGCACGGGGTCCCGACCATCACCAACACAGATTCGGAAAGGCAGGATCTCAGTTTCAAAAAGCTTTTCTTTTATTATGAATCGAGAGGAAAATCTCTCAAAAAAGACACTTTTGAGAAAAATCTCTCGCTCATGAATGAAGAAAGCGGGAAATACAATCTGCTTGCTCTCCTTTTGGCTGACGAAAACGCCATTAGCGTGCGCGTCTCGATATTCAACGGAACGAAAAAAGCAGACGGTTTGAAGTCCGTGAAGGAATTCGGCAACACTTGCATCCTTTATGCGCTCGATGCGGTCGCTAATTATGGGAAAGACGTGCTCAATGTGCCAATTACCGATGAAAGCGGAAGGGTATTGGAAAGAAGCGACGAATATCTATTCGACAACGACGCATATAGAGAAGCCGTCATAAATGCTTTCGTCCACAACGATTGGCTTGCGCTTAATGCGCCGCAGATTTCCGTTTTCACCGACAGGATTGAGATTATCTCGCATGGCGTGATTGGGCCAGACCAGACTTATGACGGCTTTTTCAAGGGGGTAAGCAGACCCGTCAATCCCGCTTTAGCGCATATCCTGCTGCAACTTAACATCTCTGATCGCTCAGGAAAAGGCGTACCAACGATCGTGGAAAGATACGGAAAGAATTCCTTCTCTTTCGGCGAGAACTACATCGATGTCACGATACCTTTCTCCTCAAGGCTCGATTACGGCCTCACGACCATGGACGCGATCCTTTCTTTGATAAAAGACGATCCTTTCATTACGGCGAAAGAATTATCAAAGAAGCTAGGCATAAGCTTGCCCACGATCACAAAGCATCTGAAAAAACTAAAAGACAGGGGTCTTCTGATTAGGTCTGGCGGCAAAAAATACGGGCGTTGGGATATCGCTAAATAGGGGCGGGCAAAGGTCTGCCTCTATTTGAGTTTTTATTATACCATCGGTATAAACAAGAGCCTTTTTAATTCCTATACAAAAGCGAAAAACATTCGATTATCAGTCGCTTTTGCTCAAAAGAGTTTTTTATTATACTTTTATTATACCCCTAGTATAAAAAGAGGAAGGAAAGGCTCTTGCCTCTCCTATATTTGCCTTTAAGCCCCTATTTGGAGAATAAGAGCCTTTTGGCGTTCTTTTTCCGATATGCTCTTTCAATGCGATTAGTCCCTTTCGTTGGGGCGAAATCCTTATCGAGGACGATGATTGAGCCATATACGGAAATAAGCGTCACGAAGAGGGCGACGGCATAGCAAGTATGGGTATAGGGAATAGGAGAGGCGGCGAAATGGGCGTTGATGATAAAGGCGGAAGCAAAGGAAAGGGAAATGAATAAGAGCGAAGAGACGATAAAGGCCACCTTCTCCTTGTCGCTATGGAAATAACGGACCCTGATAGCCATAAAGACAATCGCAAGCGCCATCATAATTCCCGATAGAATCGCTCCGAAGGAAAGAGAAATATAAGAGCTGAGCCCAAGAGAAAGGAAGACGGGCGATAAAGAAAGGGAGACGCTTGAAAGGAGCGTTGATAAAGCAGAGAAGAAGGGGGAAGAAGGACACTCGATAAGGGCTGAGCAATAATCTGCGATGAGCCCTCTATTGCGTTCCGGATGCTTTTTATCCTCGTTAAGAGAAAGCAGCGGCACCACCGTCAAAAGGCTCCAGATGTCGGACTTGAAATCGTTACCAAGGAGATATTCGCTCTCCACCGAACTATGAAGGAGGAAAGTCAGAAGGAAAATGAGGTATAAACCGCCGCCCTTGCTCTTCTTCGAGGAGAAAAAGCGGAAGCACAAAACAAAGGTGTAAATAAGGAGAAGGAAATAAACCGTGAGCCTGATAAGACCACCTCTTCCAAGCTGATCGAGGAAACCGTTGTGGGCGTAGAAAGTGAGATTCCAGGCCCCGTCGGTAGCGAAAGCGAAAATAAAGGGGAAAGAAGCATCGCCAAGCCCGAAAACAAGGAACTGCTTGTCGCTTTTCACCAAATCAATGAGCTTATGCCAGATGACTTCCCTCGCCCCCATCGTGGAACCTTCCGGCTCGAGGAGCGATTTCTTGATGACGGCGAAAATCTTGCCGACGAAAGAGCCGGCAAAAACCTCGTTATGGAGGAAGAGATAGCACAAAGCGGCATTGATCCCGATATAGAAAGCGAATAAGAGCAGCGCCCACCATTTCCTGCTCTTGGCGAACAAGCGGATAAAGGCATAAGAGATCGCAACGATGAAAACGAAGATCGAGCAGACGATGGAATCCTTTGAAAGGGTGAGGAAGACGCTTACGAAATAATAGGCTAGTAGAGGAAGTCGCCACCATTTCTTGTCGAAGAAGAAAAGGTATATCTCAGCGCATATGCCAAACAAAATCAAAGAGCCGAAGGTATTTTTCTCAGTGCAGAAGGATTTCGCACCGCCCCACATATGGAATTCGTCTGAAGAGAGCATCTCTTTGTATATAGGCGTATCAAGGAAATAGCTAGCGATGATCGCGCTTATGGCGACAAGGCTAATGAAGGAGAACAAGTAGTTCATCCCTCCTTCCGTGAGCTTGCACTGCGGCACGATGGCATAAAGGATATAAAGAGAAAGGGTAACGTTGATAAAGGAGCAAAAAGAGCGGATTTTGAAGCCAGCGGAGACTATGTAAGTGAGCTCGCCCATCGTGTGCACGATTTCAGGCAAAGCGAAAATGGCGTAGGAATTGGAAACAAAAAGAGCAAGCAAAAAGAAAAAAGGGACGATTTTGAATTTCGCTTTGAAAAGGCTCCCAGCGAAAATGATGATGAAAACGCCAAAAGCGATAGCCATCGTATTCACCAAATAGAATTCGACGTCATTCATGAATATCTCCGTGCCATCCTGGAAGATATTCACGGCTTCAAAAGCGAACAAGGAAAGAAGGAGATATAAACCCAAAAGAAGGGTAAAACAAAAATAAGGCGGATTGATTCTTCTGTTTTTATCGATTGATAAAACCACTTTCCCTTCGCCTTATTCGCGTTTGGCTTATTCGGCTTTTTTCACGGCCTTATTATCGTCATCGTCTTCTTTGTTGATGTAGATGGAGCAGCAGATGAGCGAACTGGCGAGGAAGCCGACCAATAAACCAACGATCGCGCCGATCCAAGCGGAGAAGCCGCCGGAAGTAGAGATAATGCCAGCATAGACATAAGTGACGCTGTTCCGGTTATAGGTATAGACGTAACGGGCTACTTTTGAGCCAGCTTCAGTATCGGCGACAAGCTGATCTTTGTAGCTATCGATGCTCGCTTTGAAGGTGGCGTTTTCTTCCGCCCAGGCCTTGCCTTCATCAGTATCATCGATGACGGCTTGGAGTTTTTGGATTTTCCCATCGCCTCCGACTGTGTCGATGCTTTCGACATTGTCGAGCGTGATGGTGTCAGGGACGTTATAGCCAAGCTCCTCAAGCTCTTCCACGTATTCGTTATTCGCGGTCTTGAGATCGAGGATGCTCTGGTTATAAGCGGCGATTTTCTGCTGAATCGAGTTATCACCGTATGTGGTATCGGAGCTCACATCCAATTGGCTCAAGGCGTCTTGGATGAGATTGATATTCTGAAGATTCTTCTTGATGTTCTTGATGTCGCTTTCCCCAAGCTCTATGAGGGTGTCGATCGTCTTTTGGGGGTTGCTCGCATCATAATTCACGTAGCTCTTGTCCTCAAGTTTGTTGCTTAAGACGGTGAAGGCCGATTTATCGCCATCGACATAAGAGAGCAGGTAATTGTTCCTGATGACTTCAAGCAATTCGGTGTCGCTTCCTTTGATGATGTTGTTGTCGGAATAAGAGGCAAGGAGCCCATCATATGTTGAAAGGACCCTGCTATATTGGGAGAGCATGATCGAGATTTGGCGGTCAAAATCGAGATTATTGAAAATCGAATCTTCTGGAATCAGATTAACGACGGTGTAGCTATTCACGGCCTCGCTCGCTTTGCTCTTCGTGAGCTCGATAAGGGCCTTCACGAAATCCTTCGCGGTCGAGGAATCGCCGAACGATTTGAGGGTGCCGGAGATAGTGTAGGTCACAGGAGTGGTGATCGTGAAAACTTCCGTATCCGAGTCGGTGCGGCCATTGACGGATATCGAGATAGCCCCGCTTTTGGCGATTTTATCAACGTCGAGAGAGGCGAATTTCTCATTCGATTCCTTGACGGTCTTCAGATTCTCCTCGGAAATGATGTCATAGTATTTGAAAGAGGAGCCATCGACATAAGTGCCATTACCCGTCGATTCATCGATATTGAGCGGAAGGTTATAGGAGAATTGGGCATCGAATTTGGCTTTCGAGGCGTTATAGCCGTATTGGACGCCAAGAAGGGCCGCTAAAGCAAGACCGACGGTGACTCCCGTCACCCACCATTTGTATTTTTTGATGGATTGCCCGTACTTCTTCATCGACCATTTGGAAGGCTTTTGCTCCTCCCCGTCCTGAATGACGAGGATTTGGCGGTTGTCGTTATTCTCCATAATCACGTTCTCCTTTTTTGAAAACTTATCAAAGTATAAGCCTAAGAGAAGGCGCCTTTAAGTTTAAACTTATTCGGCACCATTCTTGTTTGGCGTAAATATTAAAACAACTGTTTTAAAAACAAGTTTGGTATCATAAGCAAGACTGCGCTTGTTCTCGATATAATCAAGGTCCATCTCAATCATCTCATCGAAAGTGGTTGTTGAGCGTCCATTGACCTGCCATTCGCCAGATAAACCTTGAGGAACAAGCAAACGCTGTTTGTCGTAATCGTTATAGAGTTCGTATTCCCTCACCGTGCATGGGCGTGGGCCGATTATCGACATGTCGCCAATCAAGATATTGAAGAGCTGAGGTAACTCATCCAACGATGTTTTCCGTAAGAACTTCCCGAATTTGGTAATGCGTGGATCGTCCTTGATTTTAAAAGTTACTCCGCCTTTGACCTCGTTTTTAGAAAGCAATTCATCGAGCTCTTTCTCTGCGTCCTTTTTCATTGAGCGGAATTTGAAAAAACGGAACTTCCTTCCGTATTGCCCAATTCTATCGGAAGAATAAATCATCGGCCCTTTAGAGGTAGTGACAACCAGCAATCCGATAATGATCAACAATGGCGATAAAACGATGATTGCGAGAAGAGAGAAGAAGATGTCTAAGAATCTCTTGAAGAAGGCATATGCCTTTCCACCCTTTACTTTTTCTATTTTGTGCATATTGTAGCGCCGAATAACCCCCCGTTTTTTCGGCCGTGGGGTAATTGTACGCTTAAAGGAGC
>CAVKAR010000035.1:0-16544 GCA_963654425.1 Lachnospiraceae bacterium | reverse complement strand
CTTATCGCCACTTTCCCCATCGATGAAATATATCGATTCGACTCTGCTCTTCAGCTTCATCGTGCGCTTTCTTTCTTCGCTTGGCGAAAGAAACATGATGGATACGGCTTCCCAGATAAAGACCCAGCCGACGATATCGATCACCTCAGTCAATAAATCCTTAATCGAATCATCGCCAAACCATCCGTTGTGGCTTCCGGCGATCATGAATATGAGGGAGGCGATGCCAGCCACAAGAAGGAGAGCGATCCGAAGGCCGTTCTTTTTGCCCTCGCTTAAAACGCTGTAATGGCTCATTTCGACGGCATCGTTGAAAGACTCAAGCAAAGCCTTCGGTTCGTAACCTTCATAGTCATCGATCGAAAAGCCGAGGTCGACTTTATAGCCTGATGGCACTCTCCCGATGATATCCCCCACTCTAGCGAGTATTTCCCCGTTGAATTCCGGATGCTCTTCCGAAAAATAGTCATTCACGAAAAGTTCACTCGCTTTCCCATAAGCGAGAGTTATCTTGACGACCTTCCTTTCCTCATCAATCTCATAATATTTCTTGAGGAGTTCGATTTGCCTAGCCTTAATGGGATTGTAGGATTCTTTTTTCTTCTGCATGCCCGTATTTTATATTCGAGAAAACAATCGCGATATATTTTTTCGCCCCTCCATTCATTAAAGATTCTAATGAGAAGCCCTATTTGGGCGAATTTGTCACATAGCGAAAAGGCTATATAGCGTTGTCCCCTAGCAATTTCGAACCCTAGAAGTAAACCTAGAAGTGCCTAGAAGTAAACTTAGAAGTTGCTAGAAGCAAATGAATGAATAGGTTATTATAAAGACGAGGCATCTTATATGAAATTTGAAGAAATATACCCTGGAATCAACATTGAGACAGATAGAGTCGAATTCAAGGGAATCCTCCTTGAAGGCTCAGGCAAAGACGGGCAAAACATGGAAATGACTTGGCTAAAAAGCATTGCTGCGTTCGCTAATTGCGAGGGTGGAAGCATTTTTGTCGGAGTGGAAGATAAAACCCACAAAATTGTTTCCTTATCGCAACAAGAGGCCGACAAGCAAGCTCTTTTGGTTCAAAGAGAGATTCGTCAAAAATTAGAGCCTGACATCAATTACTCTATAAAACCACTTCCCATTAAAGGGAAAGAAACTCGATATATTCTTGAGATACGTGTAAACCCCTCGCCTTCAAAGCCGATATTCGTTCACGAAAAAGGGGCAGCTATCGTTTTCGTGCGCGATTTTTCCTCTTCTCGTCTCGCTAGTCCCGAAGAAATTCGCGATCTCGTTCTATCGAGCGAAAACATCTCTTATGATTCGTTCTTCACCGAGCAAATATACAATGAAAATGACTTTACATCGCTACAAAAAGCAGCAATGGCAGCAAAAGGAGAAGAGTTAACCAAGAAGCAGCTCGTATCGATTGGCTTTTGCAATGATGGATTCAAGTTATCGAAAGGCGCTTTGCTATTCCGCGATGGCTGTCGTTCCGAACTCACAAGAGTCGATGTCACTTTTTACCCTTCCATTAATAAAGGCGAGCGCATCATGCTAGCGCCATCGACTTTTGTTGGCCCGATTACCAAAGTCATAGATGAAACCACTTCGTATATCGTTTCCCGTTCTGCCACACTTTGGATAAAAACCGATGAAGGAAGGGAGGAAAGACCATCGTTCCCCGAGCGCTCTGTGCGCGAAGCCATCAGCAACGCTCTCACCCATCGCAATTACTACATGAGTACATCAATCATCGAAATTGATGTCTATGTAGATAGGCTGGAAATCACCTCGCCTGGCTCATTATTGGGAAGCAAGCGAATCATCAAAGAGACGAATATTACCGCGATTACGCCTAGAAGAAGAAACGAGGTCATAGCTAGAACATTAGAGGCAATCGATTACGTCGAAAACAAAGGCAGCGGTTTCGATCTGATTGCAGAGGATTATTATTCTTCCTCACCTGAGCACAAACCTTTCATCAATGCCGATCAAAATTATTTCACGCTCGTTTTGCCTAATCTCAATTACGCGAAAGGCATCATAAGCGAAACAAACGATGCGCCTGATGTATATGTGAATGACGTCTCTTTGACAGAAAGGGACCTTAAGATCCTTTCTTTGTGTTACATAAATAAAAGAAGCTCAAGTGAGATTGCCTCGGCCCTCAAAATCACTTCTTCCACCTATTTCCGCAGCGCTATCTTAGGCAAGCTCATCGAGAAGAAATACCTTCTTGTCGATAATAACGGGACCTATCCGAATTATCTTTCCAATCACGCTTTGGTAAAGTTGACCCCCAATAACTTCTAGGGCTGGAAGCAAACTTAGAAGTGCCTAGAAGTAAACTTAGAAGTTGCTAGAAGCAAAATCTGAAATCCTTGCAAAAGGCGAACAAACATAATATTGACTCAATGAAGTTCAATTGCCTAAAAGCCAGTCTCTTAGGCTTATCACTTCAATCCCTTCCTCCGTGCAATACCGATGAACGCGATCATTGACGATAATCGATTTCCGAAAGTTATCCTTGATGTTGATCAATGGCTTCTTCTCTTGGGCCAGTTTCTCTAACGTCTCCATTGAATAGGCAGATTGGATATAGATTTTCTCATTTTCCCTATTGCACACGAAGTCCGTTTCGTATTGCTTCAAGGCATAATTCCCGTTGCTGTTTAGCTCGCTTATATCGACAATTCCCACATCGACATTGTATCCTCGGATGATTAACTCATTATAAATTACGTTTTCCATAATATGGGTCGGTTCCGATTGCCTGAAGTTCAATAAAGCGTTTCTTAAGCCAATATCCGTAAAGTAATATTTTGAATTCGCGCCGATGTATTTGCGCCCTTTTATGTCGTATCTTTTCGCTTCCGAAACAAGAAATGCGTTTTTTGTGCATTCAATGTGGTTTTGGATTGCGATATGCCCATACGTTATTTTTTCGATGCTTTTGAAGGTTTTTTCCAACTTCGACGGATTGGTATACGACCCGATTGAACTTGCTAAAACTTCAAGCAGTTTTGTAAAAGAATCAGTATCCCTTATGTCGTTACGCTCCGTTATATCCTTGATGTAAATCTCACTAAATAAGCTCTTTAGATACTTTGCTTTCTCACTTTCGCCTCCTAAAAGCACTGCGTATGGCATTCCGCCATAAAATTGATATTCATAGTAAGCATCATCAAATGACTTATTGACGGCTTCGTAATACTCCTTAAACGACAAAGGATACAAGTGTACTTGATCGCCCCTACCCCTAAATTCCGTTATCACATCACTAGAAAGCATTTTGGAATTGCTGCCGGTTACATAAACGTCATAGTTGTCATGGGATAAGAAGCTGTTCAACGTCATTACGAACTTATCCAGCAATTGAATTTCGTCTAACAAGAGATAATAATCTTTGCCGTCGGAAGTCATTTCCAAAATGTAGATGATGAATTTTTTCGAATTGACGATGTAGTTGCCTTTGGAGTCGGTAAACAAGGTTTTCTCGTTCGGCAAATATTTATCAAGCTTCATGACATCTTCCATTTTGTCAAAGGCGAAAGAGATGATTTGCGACTCTTCAACGCCTTGTGTCAGCAAATATTCGCGATACAAAGTATTCAGCAAATAAGATTTGCCGGATCTTCTTAAACCTGTGATGACCTTTATCAAACCATTGTTTTTCTTTTTTATCAGCTGATCAAGGTATTTTTGCCGTTTTATTTCCATATATTACCTACTTTTTTTGCCGGAACTTACGTATTTTGTACTTATAATAGGCCAAATACTTATAAGCATCAAGATTTCTATCTACTTTTTCTGCAGGTATTTGTATTTTTTGTAGTTATTTTTTGTCATAAAATCGGCTTTTAATATGTGGATAAGATCTGCCAAGTGCAAAAATAGAAACATCAATTCAGTCGTCGAATGTTTTATGCGACACAGCTCAACAGGCTCTCCGGAAATTTCATCGCTGAGTAAAAACTGGGAAAAGAATATCTTCTCGTCAGTAATTCTTAATCGATAATCAAATTCGTCTGGGAAAGATTGTCCACTTTCAAAAAAGAAAAAGAGGTGAACTTGCGGGTTCATCCACTTCTAGAAAAGGAAAAGGCGGAAAAGAAAAATAAGTGTCCACTTTTCTTGGCAAGTACAAAGTCAGGACAAAAAACGGGAATTCGCTCATTTTTTAATCGTTTTTTAAAAAAATGTCGCTCATTTTTTATGCGCTAAATTAATAAAAGTCGCTCATTTTTTATAAATAAATATGTTTTAATCGAATCTTTTACTATAAAATTTGCATAAAGGAGCAAAACGATGTCTGATTATTTAAGGCGCAAGATTGATAAATATCTACTTGATTGGAAAAAAGATCTCAATCGCAAACCTTTGATCGTCAAAGGAGCAAGGCAGGTCGGAAAAACGAAATCGATTGAAAATTTTGCCAAAGCAAACTATGAAAATGTAGTTGGAATTAATTTTGCGGAAAACCCAATTTATAAGCAAATCGTTGAAAATGGTTATTCGCCAATAGAAATCATCAAAAACATTTCGCGCATAAATCCTAAGGCTCGGTTCGTTAAAGGAAAAACTCTTATTTTCTTTGACGAAATCCAAGAATTTCCTGATATTGTAACTTCTTTGAAATTCTTTTCGCTTAGCGGGGATTACGATGTGATTTGCAGTGGCTCTTTGCTTGGCGTTCATTATCGGGAAATATCAAGCATCAGCGTCGGATACAAAACGGAAATCGAAATGCGCTCGCTCGACTTTGAGGAATTCTTGTGGGCGCTTGGATATGGAAACTCCGTCAAAGACGACATTCTATCGCATATGTGCGCATTTGCCCCGTTTTCCTCGTCGGTTCTCAAAATCTACAATGGCTTGTTTTTAGACTATTGCATAATCGGTGGCATGCCTGAATGCGTATATAATTTTGTCGAAAAGAAAACCTTTGAGAACACTCTCGAAATTCAACGCCAAATCGTCATCGGCTACGAAGATGACATCAAAAAGTATGCCATAGGCCTTGATAAAAGCCGCATCGCAAACGTATTTCGGTCCGTTCCTTTTCAATTAGGCAAAGAAAACAAGAAATTTCAAATCTCAAAAATACGCTCAGGCGCAAGATTCGCCGATTATTGTGGTTCGCTTGAATGGCTTGAAGATGCCGGCATCGTGAATATCAGCAGAGCTTTGCAAACGCCAAATTTGCCACTCAAAGGAAATGTCATTGAGGATTGCTGCATACTTTATTACGCAGATAATGGCTTGCTTCTTTCCCAACTTGACGATGAGGCTCAAATGGATTTCCGGCAAAACAAGAACATAGACGTTTACAAAGGAGGTCTATTCGAAAGCATCGTCGGCGAAGCACTCGTAAAATCCGGCTACGACCTTCGTTATTACAAAAAAGAGAATTCGACATTAGAGGAGGAATTCTTCGTGCGACGTGGCGATTATCTTGTACCTATTGAGGTAAAAGCTGGAAACAATAACTCAAAATCGCTTTCAACCATGATAAAAAGCGATGCTTATCCAGAAATTCGCTTCGGGATAAAATTGGCAAAGAGCAATATTGGATTCGATTCCAATATCTGCACTTTTCCCCACTTCTGCTCCTTTCTCATCAAGGATTTCCTTGCGACATTCAGATTCGAGTAAGCGATTTGTTTTTGCTGCTTTGAAAAACCTTATCAAGAAAGGATTTTCGAGATTGAAAACATGTCTGAAAACAAAGCGCAAAATGTCTGGCAAGACCTAAAAAACAAAAACCATGTTCTATTTTTTGTTGCTTTTGTCAATATTTTATGTTCGAAAATTTGTTGATTTTCACGATATATCATGTTCGAAAATTTGTTACTGAATCCCATTTTCGTTAGTGATCATCGCCACTTTGTAAAAAGAAAACGCAGCTATTCGAAATTTTCCGTATGGCTGCGTCCTTTTATAGGTTTATCAGCAAGAACTTAAAGTTCCATCAATACAATGAATGGTCGGAACGGCGAGATTTGAACTCGCGACCTCCTGGTCCCGAACCAGGCGCACTACCAAGCTATGCTACGTCCCGTTATGCAAGGGATGACCCTTTGCAAGCGATAATGTTATCACTCTCGTTTCTTTTTTAAAAGAGTGTCATCTGGTTGCTTTCGCCTAAACCGTCAAGCGCGCCGAGTTTGCGGAGATCTTCGATGTTTCTTTCGCTTAATTTGGTGCGATCTTTGAGGTCCTCAATGGAAATGAATTCCCCATCTTTTCTCGCTTTGACGACCGTCTCGGCGGCGCTTAGGCCAAGATTATCGAGCACCATGAAAGGCGGGATGAGGGCTTTATGTTTCTCATCGACCACGAAATCCTGCGCATCGCTTTTGTATAAATCGATATTGCTGAAGCGATATCCTCTCTCTAGCATCTCGCTAGCGACGATAAGCGTCTTGAGGATTTCCGCCTCTTTCGGCGAGAAGGCTTTCTTATCCTGCGATTTGACTTGGAGACTGGCAATCTCCTTGTACACCGCCTTCTTCCCTTCCTTCATCGTCGCGATATCCCATTTGTCGCAGCGGACGGAGAAATAGATGGCGTAGAAATAAAGAGGCATATAAAGCTTATACCAAGCCATCCTCACCGCCCCCATGACGTAAGCTGTGGCGTGGGCGCGAGGGAAGAGGTATTGGATCTTCCGGCATGATTCGATATACCAATCAGGCACCCCGTGCTTTTTCATTTCCGGCACATACACCGCTTCTTTCTTCTTGAATTTGCCATGCCCATGCCTCACATCCTCCATGATTTGGAAGGAAAGGGAGGAATCAACGCCCATCGAAATGAGATAGTTCATGATATCGTCGCGGCATCCGATGACTCCATCAAGGCTCGCGGTCTTGCTCGTGATGATATCCTCGGCGTTGTTGTTCCAGACATCGGTTCCGTGGCTTAAGCCGGAGATGATGAGAAGGTCGTTGAAAGAATGCGGCAAAGCCTTCGACAAAAGCCCCTGGACGAAATTGGTGCCAAATTCTGGGAGAGCCACCGCCCCTGTGGCGAACTTAAGCGGGTTATCCGCCATATTGAGCTCTTTGGGTGAAGAGAAAAGAGAGAGGACTTTTTGATCATCCATCGGTATCTTCTTGAAGTCGTAATTGGTCAAGAGAGTCAGCTTTCGTAGAGCAAGCGGATCAACATGCCCCAATAAGTCGAGCTTAAGGACCTCATCATGCATGGAAGCGAAGTCATAATGGGTGGTGAGCCAGTCGCTTGTGAGATCATCCGCCGGATGCTGATACGGAGTGAAATCGAAAACGTCCATGTCTTTCGGGATAACGACGATTCCGCCAGGATGCTGGCCCGTCGTGCGCTTGACGCCTTGGCATTTGCTCGCGATTTTCGCGATTTGGGGGGTAGGCACGGTATTAGGGTCAATGCCCATCTTCTCGTAATATCCGCGCACGAAGCCGAAGGCGATCTTCTCAGCAACCGTTTCGATCGTCCCCGCGCGGTAGCAGTTATTCTCCCCTAATAAGGTACGCGTATAGGCGTGGGCGCGCGACTGATAATCGGGCGGGAAGTTGAGGTCGATATCCGGGACTTTCTCGGCTTTGAAGCCAAGGAAGGTCTGAAAAGGGATCGATTGCCCGTTTTTCTCCATCTCGCATCCGCAGTGCGGGCACTTTTTCGGAGGGAGATCGAAACCGCTTCGCACGTTCTTGAACTTCGGATCGTCGTTAGCCCACTCAAAATGCTTGCAGTTGGGGCATAGATAATGCGGAGCAAGGGGATTGACTTCGGTGATATCGGCCATCGTAGCCGCAAAAGAAGAGCCTACCGAGCCTCTTGAGCCGACGAAATATCCGTCCTCGTTGGCTTTCTTGATGATGCAATGGGCGATGTAATAAGTAACGGAATATCCGTTGCCGATGATACCGTCAAGCTCATCGTCAAGACGCTGCTTGACTTTCGGATCAGGGTCTTCGCCATATCGCTTATGAAGATTGGAGTAGCAGATTTCCCGCAGACGCTCCGCACTATCAGGAAGATTGGCGTTAGGAGGGAAAGTGCCCATTTTGACTGGCTGAAGCTCAGCCGTCTCGGCGGCGATTTTCCTGGTGTTATCGACGATAATCTCCTGGCATTTCTCAAGAGGGAGCCACTTTTTGAAAGAGTCGAACATCTCGCTTGTGGAGCGGAAATGCTGGTCGGGGTTAGGGAAACGCGGCAAACGCGCCCTGAAAGGAGGATTGAGCGGATGGGAGCCATTGCCGATTGCTTTAGCCTCGATATAGACATCGCGGCAGATCTTATCCTCGGGGTTCACGTAATGGACATCGCCCGTCGCGCAAACCGGTATACCCAATTCATCAGCGGCCTTGATGATGGTATTAAGCACCTCAAGCAAGCGCGATTCGCTGATATCGCGGGTATTTATAAGATACGAGTAATTCTCGAGCGGCTGGATTTCGATGTAATCATAGAAAGACATCGTCTCCTTGAGCTTGTCATAGGGGTCATAAGTGGCGCTTCGGAAGACCTCCCCATTGAAGCAGGCGCTCCCGAAAAGAAGGTTTTTGCGGAGTCTCGCTAGCTCGGACTTCGGTATCTTCGGGAGATCGGCAAGGTAGGTGGTATTGCTAAGAGAGACAAGCGCATATAAATCCTTGAGGCCTTGCTCGTTTTTGACTAAGGCGATCATATGCGTGGCCCGGATGTTCTTATAGAAATTGGAGACGGTTTCTTTGACGATATTGTTAAGCTCATCAAGGCTTGCCTGGCCTTTTTCCACTTTCTCTTTGAGCGGGGCGAAACGGAAATAGCTCTCATCGATGCGCAACGATGCCAAATCCTTATGCAGAAGGTTCCCTTTCGGATTAAGGATAGGGAGCATCACCGCCCAAGCGTTCCAAAGGCTTTCGGCGTCGGCATCGGCGCGGTGAGCGGCATCTTCCTTATAATCCGGCAAGCCCAAATTCTTATATAAGGCTTCCAAATTATGGTATCTCCTATCCGGGAAAAGGTAGTGGGACAAAGGCAAGGTATCGATGACCGGATTAGTGAAAGGCGGCAAGCCCATGCGCTTCCGCGATTCGTTCAAAAAGCCGATATCGAAAGAGGCGTTATGGGAAACGAGGATCGTGTCTTTGACGAATTCCTCGATTTGAGGCATAAGCTCCTCAATCGTCGGCTTGTCTTTGACCATCTCATCAGTGATATGCGTTTTATCGACGATGACTTGAGGGATTTTCACGCCAGGGTTGATGAGGGAGTCAAAGCGTTTGGTGACGGTTCCGTTTTCCACCAAAACTCCGCCGAATTCCGTCATGCGGTCGAACATGCTCGATAAACCGGTTGTCTCGGTATCGAAAACGCAATATCGAGCATTCGACAAAGGAACGTCGGAAGGATTGAAAACGTAGGCGGGAAAGGGGTCGAACATATAGAATTCGCACCCATAAATCATGTGGAGCCCCGTGGCTTTGGCGGCTTTTTGGGCATCGGGGAAGGCTTGGATGCAGCCGTGATCGGTGACGGCAATCGCCTCCATCCCCATGTTTTTGGCCAAAGCGCAATAGTCGCTCATCTCCCCTAAGCCGTCCATCGTGCTCATTTTGGTATGAAGATGGAGCTCTACGCGCTTGCTTTCGGCTTCATCCGTCCGTAATGGCTTAGGAGGGAGTTTCTCTATCGCATCGATCGTCACAAGTTGCTCGCCTGAGAATTTATCGGGGGCGACTCTTCCCTTCACAAGCAAGTAATCGCCGACTTTGATACCGGCGATTTCCTCGGCCGATAAGCCATTCCCGCCTTCAAAGGCCTTCATGTCGATCGCTGAATCATCATCGCCGATGCCGTAGCTCCCCGTGAGCCTTCCTTTGCGGTTTATTTTGCTGTCGGCTTCGAAAATGACGCCTTTGAATTTGACGTTCACCATTTGGAGGGAATAGAGCTCCTTGATGGATTTGACGTCGAGATAATTGCCTTTTCTCGAGTAGCGTTCGCTTTTGATGGAATTGATGTATTCCTGCTCGACGCGTCCAATCTCCTCTTGATACTGCTTCTCCTGCTCTAGCTCGTATTCGCTTTTGTTCTCTGTTTTTTCTCTCTCTTCCTGCTTTTCTATTTGTTTTTCGGCCTTCTTCTCTTCGTATTCATGAAGAGGAGGATAAGAGAGAAAAGAAAGAAGCTCGTTGAATTCCTTCAAAAGGCGCGCATTTTCCTTTTCGTCAGTATTCTCATACCCTTTTGCGTAGATTTGCTTATCTTTCCCTTCAATGAGGGAAAAGGAGGAAACGCTGCGATAATGGGCTAATTGCCAAGAGGCGAAAAGAGATGAAATATCATCGATTTGCGGGATTTTCTCATATTCGAAGCGGATATCGTAGAGATAATGGATATTGTTTAAGCAGGCGATGAATTCCTCGAGCTTGTCGTATTCCCACGGCACTTCTTTTTTGATGAGGAAATTGACTTTGTAGCGGTTTCTCTCGTCTTTCAGGCAATAGGAAAAGGAAAGATCATAGCTAGAGGGATCCGCTACTTTGATCGACTGAAGAAAACGAAGCATCCGCTGTTCCATATCGCTACAATAAAAATTGAAGAATGTCCTTGATCGTTATAAAGACGGCGAAAATCATAAGCAAGCCGAGCCCCACAAGCGAAGCGATGCTCTTCGCTTTCTGCGGCATTTTCTTCTTGAAGCCTTTTTCAACGATGGTGACAAGCAGTCCCCACCCATCCAATCCAGGAAAAGGCAATAAGTTGAAAATGGCGAGGTTGAGCGAGATGAGCCCCCCATAATAGAAGAAGGTCTTCCCCCACCCCATGTAACTGGATAACTGCGATAAGCCAGCGCCCATCGCGACGATTCCGCCAACATTATTGATGTTGCCCATGAAGATGCTTTTGATGCCTTCTCCGATAAGCGGGAAGAAATTGACCCAGTCAAGGCAGCCAACAAGGAGCCTTTTCCCGAAGGGCAGCCAATACTCGTTGCTATAAGTGGTTAAAGTCGGGCCGCTCCATTTCGAGGAAGAATATGTCGCCTCAATGCTCTTTTTGACGCTTGAGGCCACGATATGCCCTTCATTATTCATATCGGCAAGGGTGATATTCATCGAAACGCTCTCTCCGTCGGATATCGTGATTTTCCCAGCGCCGAAATCCGGGTAATGGTTGAGGCCAAGCTGGCCTTCAAGGGAAGCAGCGGGAACCTCGTCATCGCTTTGCGTATAGAAAGTGAGGCAAGAATAGAAATCATTGCCCGTCTTCTCGTTTGACGGGTAATAAAGGGCCACGATGTTCTTATCGCCTAAATTCGTCTTCAAAATGGCATCGGCGTCGATAATGAAACCGTATTCGGTCTGCTTTTCGGATATCGCTAGGCCGACGGAAAGAAGGCGATAGTCGCTTTGGCTCTCTTCTTCGCCAAATAGAGAGACATCGCCTTCGACATAGAATCCGTATAGCCATGGATGAGAGGAATTCACCCCGATTCGGAGCGTTCCCCCAGTATAGGCGGAGGTGGCGTAATTTGCGGTCACCGAAGTATCGATATTGACGGCGGAAAGCGATTGATAGCTCTGATAATTGGGGAAAGAGATGGCGTAAATTAGGCAGAAAAGGAAAGAAAGGATGAGGTTGACGGTGATGCCAGCCACTAAAATAAGGCACCTTTTCCAGGCAGCGATACCTTCTAAGCTTCTTTCAGGCGGGATATTGGCGAATTTGTTTTCCTCTTCGTCGTTTTTGTCATCATTGACCCCTTCCCCGTACATCGAGACATACCCCCCTAAAGGGATGGCTCTGATCGAGAAAGTGGTCTCTCCGCCCTTCTTTTTGCGCGAGAAGATCTTCGGGCCGAAGCCGATTGAGTATTCATCGCAATACACCCCGAAGCGCTTAGCCACAAGCAAATGGCCCGCTTCATGGGTGCTGATGAGGATGCCAAGCATCACAAGCAATATTATTATCGTAACGAATATATGCATCTATTTATTCTCCGGAATATAAACGAAGTTTTTCCCTGCTTTGTTTGTCGGCGATAAGAATATCACGAAGGCTCGTCTCTTTCTTCTCTTTAATGGAAGAAAGCATCTTCAAGACATTATCCTCGATTGAGGCGAAAGGCATTTTGCCTTCCAAAAAGAGATAGTCGCACTCTTCTACCGAAGCGTTCAATACCGCCCGATGGATTTTGCCAGCCTTATAAGCATCGATGGCGATTTTCACCGCCGGGTAGCGCGCATAGGAGAATTCCCGGTAATGGAAGGGGCCAAAATCCTCAAGCTTGTTCACGTGAATGACATCGTTGAGAGGTACTTCCCCCTCAAACAAGGCATAAGCGATCGGGCCGCGCATATCGGGTTTGTTGACCTCTCCGATGTAACTCCCGTCTTTGAGGAGGAGAGCGCTATGGAGGCGGCTTTCTAAGTGAATCAGCGGCTCGATTCTCTCTATAGGCCAAGAGAAAAGAACGCTTGCCTCGATTATCTCGAAGCCTTTGTTGAACATCGTATCGCTGTCGACGGTGATTTTCTTCCCCATTGACCAGGTTGGGTGATTGAGCGCGTCAGCTACCGTCACTTTCTTCAGCTCTTCGCGGCTAAGATCGCGGAAGGCCCCGCCGCTTGCGGTGATAAGAATCCGCTCAACATCGTCTTTGCTCACTCTCTTTAAGCATTTGGCGATGGCCACATGCTCTGAATCGATAGGGTATAAAGCGCCTTTGCCCTTCATTAGAAGCCCATTGATATAATCCCCGCCAACCACAAGCGATTCTTTATTCGCGAGGCAAAGGATTTTGCCTAATTCCAAGGCACGGATGGAAGGGACTAGCCCCGCAAAGCCAACCAAAGCGTTGACGACCATATCGGCATCGGATTCATTCAATAAGCGCAATAGCCCTTCATCGCCATAGTAAAAATAGATGCCTGGATGTTTAGCCTTAAGAAGGAGACAATCTTCCTCTTTTTGCACGCATATGCGCTTAACGGACGGGAACTTATCGAGTATTCCTTCGATGAGGCCGATTCTTTTACCTACCGATATCGAAGTGAGCGAAAAGCGGCCGTGATTATGCGATAAAACGTCAAGGGTCTGCGTTCCAATGTTCCCGCTCGCCCCAAGCAAGCACACCTTCCTCATAAAGCGAAGTTCCAGCTATTGGTGATGAAGATAAGGATGACGCTCATCGCAATGGCGCTGAATAAATTGCTGTCGATGCGGTCCATGACTCCGCCATGCCCTGGGAAGATCCTCCCGAAATCCTTCACGCCGTAGTGGCGTTTGATCATGCTGAAGGAAAGATCGCCGAGCACGCCCGAGAGAGTGCCAACCACCGATAAAAGCAAGCTCCAATACCAATTTGAGAGAGCGAGAGTCGGGAGAAGCGGGAAGCCCGTCGCGGCCATAATCATCGAGAAAGCGAAAGAGACCGCTATCCCGCCGATGATGCCGAAGAAGAAACCTTCCCATGTTTTATTCGGCGAAATACGGGGGTTCATCTTATGCTTGCCGAAGAAAACGCCGCCAAAATAAGCGATCGCATCACTCAAAGTCGCGGTAATGAGCATGTTGAAGATCAAAGCAACGCTCCAGAAATAGCTGAACTGCCATAAAGAAGGGAGCTCTGCCCCTGTCCTGCTATTGACCCAAATGGTGGAAGAATAAGCCGGATTGTGGCTATAGAGATAGAACGGGTAGTAGCGGAGAAAAAAGAAGCATTGGAAACCTAGCCCGATAAGAAGGGTAAAGAAAACGAAATAAGCCACATCGGCGAAATCGAACTTATCGTCCAAAACGGCGAAAAGGCAATACACCCCGATAGCGACAGCCACCGAAATCGGCGAAATGACGATGCCCGAATAATAATTCTCTAAGGAAAACTCAAAAGCAGCACCGCTTTCCCTAGCGAGCTGAAGCTGAAGGATATTGGCCTTGATGACGAACCAATAGACGTAGCTATAGACGACTAGATAAGTGAAAGCCCAGACCCACCACGGATATTTCTTTTTGGTGGTGATGATCATCTCGTAAACCGCGAAAGCGATGAAAACGGCAAGCAAAAAGAAAAAGACCCACCCCCCGAGGAAAATGGCCGGGATCAAGGTCACAAGCATCCCGAGAGCGACGATGATGCGCGTCCTCATTGACGTTTTCGTCTTCTCCGAAAGCTGATTCACTTCTAGGTGCGGCAACTCGTTATTCATTCTTCAAACCCCCAAATCGTCTATTCCTGTCGCAATATTCCTTTAAGCAATCGATAAAAGCCTCACGTTTGAAATCGGGCCATTTTACTTTCGTGAAGACGAATTCGCTGTAGGCGCATTCGTAAAGCATGTAATTCGATAAGCGCTCCTCGCCAGAGGTGCGGATGAGCAAATCGACATCCGGCAAAAGCGGATTCCACAAATAATCTTTGAAGGTGGACTCGTTGATATCGTCGAGGCCAATTTTCCCTTCTTTATAGTCTTCGGCGATTTTCTTGCTCGCCCTCACGATTTCGTCTCTTCCTCCGTAATTGAGGCAGATATTGATGAACCAGGCGTTATTGTTTTTCGTCCTCTCGATGGCGTTTTCGCAAACAATTCTTGTTTGTTCCCTGATTCTCCCTAAATCGCCCGAGACCACGATGCGCGTCCCCACCGAATCGAGATAATCGATTTCCTTATGGAAGAATTCCTCAAGATAATCCATCAAGTGATCGATCTCCTCTTGCGGACGGTTCCAGTTCTCGGTGCTGAAAGCGTAAAAACTCATGTAGCGGATGTTATATTCACGGCAATACTCAAAAAGCTCAATAATGCGCTTGCAAGCCTCTTTGTGCCCAAGGTAACGAGGCAATCCTCTAGCCTTCGCCCATCTTCCGTTCCCGTCCATGATAAAGGCGACATGGTCAAGTTTCTTGCTTAGCTGGAAGGAAGATTTCATGGCAATGATTATATATCATTGACTATCAGTAAAAAAGACAGTTGATGTGGGCGGATTTAGGAGGCATCAGAGACCTATTTTGCCTTTTAAAAACGAAAAAAGCCTCAAAAAGAGGCTGCTTTTGCAAAGATTTTGCTTAAATTGAGAGAATTTCCTTTTGCTTTTCGGCGAGGAGCTCCTCGATTTTCTTGTTGGCGGCGTCCACTTCTTTCTGGATATCGTCCTCGACGCGGTCTTTGTAATCGTCGCTCATCGAGTCGTCTTCTTTGAGCAAGTCAAGGAAATCGCGGCGGATATTGCGGATGCTGACTTTCGCTTCTTCCGATAGCCCTTTGGCTTCTTTGGCGATTTGCTTGCGGGTATCTTCGGTAAGAGGGGGGATCACTAACCTAATGGCATCGGCCTCCACTTGCGGGTTGATGCCAAGATTTGCGCTCGCGATAGCGGCGGCAATCGCCTTAAGGTCATCACGGGAATAGGGTTTCACGAGCAATTGGCGCGGCTCAGGCATCGAGACGCTCGATAAGGAAGTGATTTCCATCTTATCGCCATAGTAATCGCATTTGATGCCGTTCAAGATAGCCGGATTTGCCCTTCCGCTCCTTAATTTCGAGAAAGAGAAGAGAAGGCTATTGATGGATTTCTCCATCTTGTCTTTGGCTTCGTTCACTATTGGATCCATAAATCTACTCCTTGGCAATCGTAGTGCCTAGATTATCACCTTTTACGACTTTGACAAGGTCATCAGCACAGTTGAGCCCGAATACCCTGATTTCGATATTCGTGTCTTCAAGCATCGTGGCGGCCGTCAAATCCATGACCGCGAGTTTCTTCTCGACGAGTTCGTGGTAAGAAAGATGCTTGATGAGTTTGGCGTTAGGGCTCTTCCTCGGATCGGAATCATAAACCCCTTCTACCCCGTTTTTGCCCATAAGGATAGCCTCAGCCCCCACTTCACGGGCGCGAAGAGTCGCCGTAGTGTCAGTGGTGAAATAAGGATTGCCGATGCCTCCGGCGAAGATAACGACTCTTCCCGATGATAAATGGTGATCGGCTTTGCGGCGGATATAGGGCTCGCAGACCTGCGGCACATTGATAGAGCTCATAACTCGCGTTTCTAGCCCCGCTTCCTCGAAGGCACTTTGAAGGGCCATGGCATTGATGATGGTGCCTAGCATCCCCATATAATCAGCGGTTGAGCGCTCGATGCCGATTTTCTCGGCCAAACGCCCGCGCCAGATATTGCCAGCGCCGACCACTACCCCGACTTCGACTCCTAAACCCCTTACTTCTTTTATCGCCGTAGCGACGCTCTCGAGCTGTTTCTTGTCGAGAATCGTCTCATCCTCGTGATCGGATAGGGCTTCTCCGGAAATCTTCACGATGATTCTTTTGTATTTCGTGTCCATAATGAGGTAATTATAGCAACTGTAGCCAACAAAAGGGAAAGAAACCGCATAAAGAAAACCGCCGTTTTCGGGCGGTTTTCATCATCTTGTTCCTTATTCTTCGGAAGAGGCGGTTTTGTCGATTCCTTCGCCGACTTGATAACGGGTGAAAGAGATGATTGAAACGGGTCTTTTGCAGTTAAGCGCTTGACATGATGTTGTAAATCGTTCGATTTCTCG
>CAVKAR010000034.1:0-17096 GCA_963654425.1 Lachnospiraceae bacterium | reverse complement strand
TTAAACCGCCGGTTGGTATCGCAAAAACTAATACCAACTCAGATTTTAAAGAGCCGAAGAAACTCCGCTACTGAGCAAGGGCCTTCGGGCCCTTTTTCATTTGCTCTTCACTTCCTCTAGATAGATGCGCCTAGAAAAAGAGCCGTTGAGGAAGGCTTTCTCTTTTCTAGCGTGCTCAAGATCCTCTTCCTCGTATCCGAGATAGGCGGCTAAAGCGAGGACGACTTCGCTGATATCCGCCAATTCCTCTAAGCTAGAGGGAGAGCGGAGATATTCTTTCGTCTCCTCCTTCAGCTTTTCCTTGAGGGCGAGGAAATATTCTTCATCGCCCAAAATCCTGATGATGGCCTTTTTGTCATTGCTTTCGATGATGGACGGGATATTGTCCCGCACGAGTTTGCGGTATTTCATTTTTCTTGCCCCTCCTTTGCTTTGAAAAAGGGAATTCTTGCGTTGATGGTGTCTATCTTATCTTCTTTCATGGATTTTTCCTTAGGCAAATCACGTATTCGCGAAGTTCCTTAAGGACCCTAAAGCCTTCTTTGGCTTTGCCTTCATTCGCCAAACCATTAATAGGGGGTACGCATGAATTTATCGACATACCTTTTTTCTCAGCAAATATTGAATCTTTTTTGATATAAAAACAGCAAAACGGAAAGTTTGGCACAAAAACAACGGCAAGTTTGGCGTAATTTAAACAGCGCGTTTGGCAAAATCCATCAGCTTTCTTATCGCCGATGACAATATCTTATAGCGATGGTTCTCATAAAACGTTGACGATTCGACAAACGATTTTTAGTTCTCCAACTATAGACGCGATTACGTCAAAACATAGGACATCCAAATCCCTGATTTTCGCCTTTGCCATTGGCTTTTTGCGTTCCAAGCTAGAAGCAGATGAGCTAATTGGTATTAAGCGGCGAGTGGAATTTTTCCCAAAAGCGTGAAGAAGGTAACGGAGAGTTATTTCCCGCTATTGTGATCGAGATTTCTATAGCCTCTTATTAGCACTCAATATCGCTTTAATCTTTTCGGTTTTTTAAAATCTTTGTGCCTTTAGCAAGCGTCTTGCTGTAGAGCCATAACTTGTCATTGCTAATGCGAAATTTGATTTCACAATTGAACAAAGCAATCACTCCATTTAAACCTATCCGTTATCCTTGAGCTCAAGCTCGTATTTCCAAGGTGCGTGCCTTAATGCGCAAGGAATTTTCTTTGATAGTTAACGCAATCCATAGCCTTTTTCCCTCCACTTGTTAATCGCTTCACCGATTGCGGGGACATCGGCAGGCGCAAAATCATCAAAGGATATTTCGGATTGAGAGATCGTGCCGGATTTCACAAGAGCATTCCATGCGATGCCATCAACCACCGATATCGCTTCCGGATGATGATCGAATGATATGCAAGCATAAAAGAAGGCGCAAAACTCCACCGCGTTCGGAATAAATTGCCTATAGCCTTCGTAGCACCAAAACAAGTTAGCGAAATTCAGCACCTTTTCTTCGCCGTCGCAGCTGTTTATGAGATAATCGTACCAACAAGCGTAAACATCCGACCACTTGTAGTTTTTTATCATTTCATCAGCCTTTCTTTCGTAAGCATCGGCTACTTCCTCATCCTCGAAATCGTCTTCGTAGTTTACGCTAAATAGTTCCTTGGTTATTTCTTTTATCGTTCTCATCGGTTTTTCCTCCATTTTGATTTTTTGTCGAACAACTCTGGCTTTGTTTTTGAAAGTCTGTTCATGAAATCATTAACCAGCTCCATCGATTTGATATTTGGTTTGAAATGGCCGCTTCTATTGTCTATCGAAACAACCTTCCCTTTTGAAAAAGTAATCATTCCAGCACATTTGACCTTCGGATCTCTCCCGCCTATCAAAGTTGGGTGTGGCGCTCTTTTATTGGCGTTATTCGGGTTCTTTCTGGTCCCGAAGATGATATTTCCGTTTTCGTCCATAACATATGTCATGATTCCATGAGCATGTTTTCCATCGATACATATGCAATTGCCGACTATGGATTCTTTAAGATCAGTCGCCGTCGGATTTTTGAAATATCCGCCAATCGGATTATATATATCTGAATCCTGCTTATCTCGTTCAAGCAAATCATTCGTGACATGGTAGGTACTCGCGTATGGTTGCGATCCTTGAATCGTTCCGCTATAGCTTCCAGAGATTCCGCTACCCATTGCGCTTGCCTCCTTTCTTCTTGGAGATATAGCTCTCGTAATGGAAGAACTTCGTCTCGCTTAAGTACTCGGAGAACACCTCATCAGGCATAATCCCGTGTACCAATACGACTTGAGGCTTCAAGACATTGAGCATTTCCTCAAGACCAAGCTTGAAGTAATGTTTGTTTTCATAGCCTTTAATGCAGCCGTGCGTGCTGATGCATACGATGTCGTTTGTTGGAAGCCCTTGGAAGCAGAATTCAAAGCTTCTTTCATCCCCCCACCTGACGTTTGGGATCACATACACGCCATGCTTTTGAAGATAGAAGCCAACAGCCCTATTCATATAGGTGTTGGTTATCTGCAAGCATAACGGCATATCCCTATAGAGTGAGCAATCCGGTGAAATCACCGCCGCAAACCTTGATAACTGATTAAGGTATTTGCTTGTCGATACCAGAACTTGCCTGAATGTCACGTCATGCATGTAGAAATCTATAGCTAGTTCTCTTTCCTTCACGACGTTCCTCTTGTCGAACGGGATCATATCCTTTGGAATGATGATTTCATCGTGTTTCGAGATGGACGGTATCTGGTACTTGCCAACGAAAGTAGCACCTTCAACCAGATATGACGAATAACCATCATCAATGATTGTTTTAGACATTTTCATTTCCTCCTTTTCTATGAAAGCGGAACGTGACTAAGTCGTTCCGGATTCATTTTATTCGAGGTCTAAAAATGCCCGTATTTTCTCAAAATACAGCTTTTATGGGCTATTTGAGCGGTTTTTCATGAATTTGTCCTCCTGAATGGTCGTTTTGTATTTTTAGAAAATATTTCAGTCATGCTTTTTTATAAATCCTTCTTTTCCCAAATCTTTAAGTAACTCATCAGCGGTATCTATATCAACTCCCGATGCGAGCACGAACTCATAAAGGATGTCCTCTACGTCGTATCGAGAAAGTTGAGTTTGATTCTTCTCCAATAGATAATCCCTCTGATCCTTAGGGAGTCTAAGCCCAATCAGGATTTGGACCAAAATCTTCTTACTGAGCCTTTTTCTTTGCTTGTTTTTGATTTTACTGAAAAGGTCTCTCGTCAGCGCCGTCTCTTCCGTAAATTCACTTACAGTCCATCCTTTCTCTAAAAACAAGGAATATAAACATTCAATAAGCGTAGCTTGATTGTTCGCTTCGAACCTCTCGACGATGGCTTTCATTGAAGATAGGCGTTGCTCGTAGTTCACATCGGCATCGTTAACGGCTTGAACAATTTTGATTCCTATTATCTTTCTGTTTTTAATGACGTCAGCGAACTTCAAAGGGGTATCCGATTTCGTCACGAAACACCCGTCTTTATAAGAAACATACCCAGATGAAAGAAGCCTGCGAAAGCTCTCATCCTCCGAGTACAGCTTGAAGGCATCGACAAGTGAGACTTCGGATTTCTGGTCAATTTCCTGAAGCTTGCTTACCAAATCAGGATCAACATACTCAACAAGTTGACTGACTTTGTCATTTTTAATACTCCGCTTGTAACTTTCTATAAGCTCATCGATAAAAGAAATGAGATTCAGATTGTCCCATCTGATTAAGCCCGACTTTAAAGGCTCAAGACTTTTGATCTTGGCCGTGAAATATGATTCGTGGGAATCGGCGGAGTAAGAACCGCATGCGTTGAGTAAAGCGCATCTTAAAACTCCCTCGTCTTTGCCTTTTTCGTAATATTTGGCGAGAAAACGATTCCTGCATTTATAGTCTATTCCCGCCAAAACGGAAAATAGAGATTCCATGGACTTATCATCACAACGGTTCTTATCTATATAGGCAAGAATCCAATCGAGCATGATTTGGTTTCCCATATTTCGCGAAACGAGTCGTTGCAAAGAACAAGGAACAAAATATGGCAATTTCTCTTTTCCTATTTCAATACACGCATCAAAGAATGATTTGCAGTTATCGTCATCGAAAATGATTTCCTCTAGTCCTTCTTCATCTTCAACTCCGTCTTCAAGATATCTTTTTGCGAATGATTTGATGTAGCTTCTTCTGGCGTTGACTATTCCTTTGAGTGCCTTGTTCCGATAATCGTTTTCTTTTTGAGCCATCAAGAATTCGTATATCTTTATGGCCAAATCATTATCTAAATCAAGTAGTTCATTGAATGATGCATCCTTAAAAAGGAGATATGAAAGGTATTCTTTGACAAGAGCTTCGCTATATTCTCTTTTCTTGAAGATTATTTTTATGAGCTTTAGATAAGGGATGCCGGAGTTTTCCGCTATTTTTCTTAGAGAATACGCATTTCTTGCAAAAATAGGTTTTATATCGAAATTTCGCTTTGACTTAATCCAATCCCCAAATCCAAATGTGGTTTTGCAGTCTTGATCATTAATTAACGAGTAAAAAGAATATAAATATTCTTCCTTCATAGTCGCATCGGAGATTGAATTGATTTTTTCATATAGCGCATCATATCCGATTATCGATGAGGCCTTTTCTACAACTGAATATGGGTAAACCTTGTATTGAACGAAAACGTTTAAAATAAATCTGGAGAATTCATCGAGGAATTCAAGAACTATCATAAGGAAATCCTTGATATCACGCTCATAATATCTTGAGATTGGGCTGATGCTACTCAGTGTCTCGAAAACGCTCGATTTGTTTGCCACATAGAAGTTATACACACTATCTTTATGCGCCTTCCCATATTCATCAAAGTTTTGACCGCGCGGTTTTCTTTCTAAAATTATTCCAAGAAGCCCGCTATATTCAGGGTTTGAAAACAATTCGTCTTCGAACCCGAATCTTTTTGCATCATTCATCAATTCTTCGCATAAAATGGCTTGAATCAACTTCTTGCCTTCGTAGCCATCCAAGTGTTCGTTTATTGCCATAAGATCTGATTTCACTATCTCTTTGGAACCTTCCGTTATATGTCGCTTGGCAAAATCAATGATTACGCTAATCGAGGCCTCTGATCCATAGCTAAAAACATAATCCCAGCATCTTTTTCTGAATGGGATTATCCCATTCATGTCATCCCTTATGCTGAAAGTACAAAATCGAAACTTCTTATCCTCCGTGAATCTCGAATTCCTGAATGAGTATTTTAGATAAGACGAAACGAGTAGAAAAAAATGCTCGTCGCGGATACTGCTGCTGAACAAATAAGATACGAAGGAATCAAGGTATACGAACGATGATTTGACCTCATTATAGCCTAAGGAATAGGCTTCGCTGATTGCCTTAAAGACACTCTCTTTCTTTGAATTCGTCTTTTTCAAAAGACGGATAATGCCTACATTTGCAATCGATTGGTACTTCGACTTAGAAATGGTTTGAAACAATTCCAGAAGCCATCTAATGTCTTTCTTGTCGCTATAGTCTTCGACGCCATTCTTGAATTCCATCGCGGCGTGGTCCAAAGCTAGAGGCGCGAAGGCAACTTCTATGTCATGCTTCAGCTCTATATCTTCTATCGAGGCGCAAGCTTCAATGGCTTCATCTTTGAGATAAGATAGGGATTCCTCGGTCAGGTAAGATCCAAGAATGGCATTTAAGGACTCGATTATTCTCTTTTTGTAATAGTTGTATGTACTTACTATCAAGCTCTTAATTCTTAGATATTTCTTTTCAACGAAAACATAGTTCAGCAAATAATCCGCAAAGCATTGATCAGATATTTTAACTACGCCAACGCATTCATCGACTAATTCCATCGAGATTAATGAGTCGACGCAACGCAAAAATACTTGTTTGCTGATGCCGGCGTTCTTCAAGACTGGTGAGATATAAAACAGCTGGTTCAAATTAACGCTTTTAAAGAAAGAAATTATCCCTGCCGAAACAGCGAGTTTATTTGAATCGTTCATTTTTCTGATTTGCTCTTTGTAGAAAGAACCCATGATGTCTTTGACATTGAAAAGAGAAGCAAAACCATTCTCGTTCTTCGAAGCGAAATCGGCAGCGATGAAAGCGAGCCTTATATTCCCTTTAGATACTTTCGTGATTTTATTCAGCCACTCATCGTTCTTGATTTGCGTGTTTTCTTTGATTGCTTTCTTTATCTCATCATCACTAAGAGAATCAATCCCATAAAAAAATACGGCATCGTCATCGATACATTTTTTTAAATAATCCCTAACGGTAAATATAGCTTTCACGTTTTCTCGATGATATTTCAAACATTCAATCGCCTCGTCAAGCCTTTTGAGATCGCTAGCATCATCGATTAGTAAAAGATATTTCTTAGAGTCTTCTATAGATTCGTCTATGGCGGATATGTAATCGCCAAAACTTTTTACGCATAAAACATCGATTCCATCATTCTCCAAGGAATATTTCTCAATAGCCGCCACTGCCAGCCTGCTTTTGCCGATTCCGGCAGGTCCAGTTATAGCGACAAAATCTTTTTGATTTAGCAGACTGCAGATATCATCGATTTCTTTTTCTCTTCCGACAAATTCATTGGACAAGGATTCCGAAATTTGAACTCTATGTTTTTTAAACTCTTCAAGATCGTCTAATTTCAAAGACATATCACCACCCCTTCAATCGGTTTCTTTAGTAGCTTTAACTATAGCGCGATAAGGCTGCTTTTTCCTTTCCTTCTCGAGAATCCGCATAAGAATCCCCAGTTACCTCATAAGCGGTCGAAATAGTCACCATTTTCATTGATGCGCAATTATGGATTAAGCCGGTTTTTCGCTTATCTTCACCTATCATTTGAAACGCCAGTAATTTCTTTATGCGAAAGATTCACTATCTGACAGACGTTTTTTAAAGCAATGCGCCGAGATTTTCCCATCCGAAATTTCCGCTTAAATCGACAGCCAATCGAAACGGGCTCGAATTCTCTTATTTTGCCAATACGACGTCATATTCTCGAATTCGGCTACTAGTCGAAGGCATTTTCCTGAGTGAAGGATGATCTATTGATGAAAATACTTCTTTTTATCGAGAACATCGCGCCTATTTCAGGATGATAATGACCTTAGGATGTCTCAAAAATTCACTAATGATGAGCAAAGCTACTAAGCCAAGCTTTCAAGGCAAAAAAGACGGATTCGCTATTTTCCTTTTCAACGTTTTGTTTTCGTTATGAGTGGGTGTGAATGCCCATCGTTCATCCGCAGTTGCCAAAAAAAGCAACAAATTTTAGATCGTTAAACAGTTTTTTTGGCGAATCCTCTATTTTTTCTTAAACGGCAAAGACAAGCGCTCAATTGGTTTAAGATCGTGCCTTTCGATGAAACTCCTCATCCAGTCATAAGGGGTATTAGATAATTCATATGGGCGATGATTGTCGATCCCAACGATGCAATCGGCTTTTTCTTCGCTCACCAAATGCCAGAATTCTTCGTTGGGGTAAGCGACTTTGAAATCATCCCCAAGCCCTTTTCTTTCGCCCCATCTAGCAGGGCCCATATTGAGTTCAAGAAGCGTCCCCTGCTTTTTCGCTGCCTTTATTATCTCTAAGGCGATCCCTTTGGTGAACAGGTCCCATGATGGGTACCACTGCATAAAGAGATCAGGATGGGCCACATATACGAAATTGCCCGATTCTATGCCGGCGATGAGATCGTTTTTGTATTTGATGGTGGCCTCTTTTTGATCCTTCAATTGACCGTAGAAAACGATTTTATCGGTTTCTTCGTCAATGAAGCAGTGCTGCCCGATGATGAGATAATCAACGGTGCCGCTACGCAATAAATCATCGTAGTATCGGCTATAATGCCCGTAATACCATTCGGCTTCGAATGCCAAAAAGATCTCGATTTCGTTTTGGTATTTCCTCGCAAGCGAGCGAATGCTCGCAAAATAGTCTTCGGCGTCTTTCTCATAGCTTCCCCTCATCCCCTTCTGCTCGCGCTTAGGGAGCATCACATGATCGGAAAAACCATAGATTTCATATCCGTTTTTGATCGCCGAAAGGACGAATTCTTCGTCCTCCCCTTCGGCGTGCCCGCACCTTTTGCTGTGGGAATGGTAATTGGTTTTGAATGGCTCGTTAAACATAGAAAGGGCCTTTTTATCCCTTATTTGCGGTTTTTGGCCAAATAGTAAGCAAGCGCCCCGAGCGTCTTGCCGTCTTTGATCTCGCCTTTGTTCACCATCTCGATGAAAGAGGCGAAAGGGACTTTCTTTACGATGAGGCTCTCGTCGACATCCAAGTGCTGCTCTTTTTTGTGGAGGGAATGAGCCTCATATAAGTAAATGGACTCATCGGTGTAAGCTACAGAAGGATAAAACTCCCCGAGATAATCCCATTCATCGGCAATATAGCCAGTCTCCTCGAGAAGCTCCCTTTTCGCCACATCGAGCGGGTCTTCCTTCCCGTCGGCTTTCCCCGCCGGAAGCTCATTCACCACCGTGTGGAAGGGGTAACGGAACTGCTCCTCGAGCAGAATGTTGCCTTCTTCGTCGAAAGCCAAAACGGCGGAGGCTAAGCAGTGGCGGATGTATTCGCGCCTGCTTTTTACCCCGTTAGAGAGCATCACCTCATCTTCATACACGTCGAGCAGATGCCCTTTATACACTTCTTTGCTGCTTATTTGCCGCTCATCGAGCGCCTGTTTGTTCATTTTGTCCATATCAGTGAATCCTCAAGGGATAATCATAGACTTATTGCTCGCCTCTAGTGATACCGAATTCTTCGTCTTTGCGCAAAAGCGATAACTTCCCTTATAAGATCCCGTCTCCTTTTCCCTTAGAAGATAATGGCCATGCCTTTCTCTCAAGAGCTCGTTTTTGCTCATAGAGGCAAAAAACCGACCACCCAAATTTATGAAGGCAAAGATAAGCGTGGCAATGAAAAGGATATCTTTCTCCATTCGTCAAACCACGGGGCTCATACCGCTAGGACCGTCTTCATAAATAAGCAAACAGGCTTCTCTCTTGACCAAAATAGCTACATCCCTTCACTCAATAAAACCATTCCCCAAATGCGAGCGATTGATCGATTTTGTTTATGGCCTCCGATACGAAAAAACACATCTCAGCCGTGAACGCCTAAAAATGCCTCTTCACGGCTGAGATGCCTCTTGCGAATGCGAAAAACAATATTATTTCGATAATGTCTATCTTATTTATTATATTTCAATAACAGTTCGATAATATATCCAGCCGTGAAATGACAAAAATCACCGTTGACGGCTGAGATAATGACAGCGATAATCAAACCAAAGAAGGAGATAGGAACATGATTGGAAGAGAGAAAGAGATGAAAGAGCTGCAAACGCTCTATGAATCGAAGCACGCTGAACTTCTCGCTGTCTATGGAAGAAGAAGGATAGGAAAAACATTTCTCATCAATCAGGCTTTTGCTGGAAAATTCACCTTCAAACACGCTGGACTCGCGCCTAATGAAGAAGAAAGCGGCACAGACAAGGGGATTGCGAAACAACTCACGCATTTTTGGATGAGCCTACGCGCCTACGGCTTAAGTGATGAAAAATGCCCCAAAGATTGGTTTGAGGCTTTCTTTTTGCTGCGCAAGCTCATAGTCGAAAAAGACGATGGATCCAAATTGGTTGTTTTCATCGATGAGCTTCCGTGGCTTGATGAGAAAGGCTCATCTTTCATTCAGGCATTCGAAGGGTTTTGGAATTCATTCGGATGCGGGCAAGACAATCTTCTTATGATAGTCTGCGGAAGCGCAACCTCTTGGATGGAGAACAATCTCATAAACAATCACGGCGGGCTTTATGATCGGGTAACTTACGAAATTAAGCTTTCCCCTTTTACGCTTAGGGAATCTGAGCAATTTTTCCTGGAAAAAGGAATTTCTTTATCGCGTTACGAAATCGCTTGCGCATATATGGCTCTTGGCGGGGTGCCATATTATCTCAATTATATAGGCGAGGGACGTTCTCTTGCCCAAAGCGTCGATGACATCATTTTCAAAAAAGGCGCGAAGCTAAGCCTTGAATTCGACAGGCTGTTCAATTCAGTTTTCCCATATAGCGAAAAGGCAATGGAAATCGTAAGACTCTTGTGCACCAATAGCGTTGGCTTCACGCGCAAGGAAATCGCCGCAAAGACCGGAATCAAAGAAGGCGGGAGCCTGACTAGCTACTTAAACGGCCTTTTGGCGAGCGATTTCATCATCAAATACGTTCCATTCGGATATAGCAAAAGGGAATGCCGCTACAAATTAGTCGATCCTTTTTGCCTCTTTTATCTGAATTTTGCGCAACACCAAGGGGAGAATGATGACTATTTTTCCCAAAACTATGGCGGGCATAAAATCAATTATTGGCTTGGAAGGTCCTTTGAGAATCTATGTTTCAACCACATACCTCAGATTAAATCCGCGCTCGGGATAAGCGGCGTAGAGACCTCTTCAAGCGCTTTCTATTCGAAAGAGGATGGCATGCAGATAGATATGGTCCTCAGCCGAAAAGACAACGTCATCAATCTTTGCGAGATGAAATTCCATTCAACACCCTTCAAAGTAGACAAAGAATGTTTCTTCACCATCAATTCCAGGAATGAGGCCGTCAAAAAGAAAGTCAGTCAAAAAATCTCTGTAGCGAACACTCTTATAAGCGCTTTTGGGGTGGAAAAAAGCGGTTATTGGGGCGTATTCAATAGTGTCATAACGCTTGACGATCTCTTTTGCTTTTAGATCTTTCCCTTTGTTTTAAGGTGCTTTCGGCAATATCGATAACCGATAGGAATTTTACGTATTCGAATCAAAAAGGGGCTATCTTTCGGCCAACGTTTTTTGACGCTAAAAAATCCGATAATATCGGTATTTTACAAGTTTTGAGGACTTTTTTAGCTTCACATTTGCAAGTTTTGAGGACCTTTTCGGCCTCTTATTTACAAGTTTTTGGCAAAATAGAGGAAGGTGAAAGGCGAGGGTCATCGCCGAAAATACCGCTGAAGAACCCTATTCTCTTTATCTGAATCTCTCTTCCCCCGTCAAATGGGCGCCTTGGAGGAAAGAAGCCCCGCTCATCTCTTTTTTGCCTTCATTCTGGACATAATCGAGCGAGATGATCCCGTCTTTCAATTGCAGCAAGAGATGCTTTTTATCGAGGATAAGGGAACCGACTTCCCTCTTGATCTCATTAGAAAAGAAAGAGGCGCCGTATATTTTCAATTTCTTTCCGTTCAAATATAGATAAGCCCCAGGCTCATTTGCCAAGGAGCGGATATAGCAAAGGGCCTCTTTGCTCGATAAACAAAGCGGCAAATGCTCATCTTCTGGCTTTATCTTCGAGGTGAAACTCACAAGGCTTTCATCTTGCTTGACGCCCTTCAATTCGCCATTCGCGTATTCAAGAAGATCATCCACGATCAAGGAAGAAGCGGCGTCCCCGAGCTTAAGGCAAAGCGAGGAATAGGTATCATCCTCATCAATCGCCACTTTCCTGATGTCATAAATATCGCCGGCATCCATTTTATCGACCATTTCCATAAGGCTGATGCCCGTCTCTATGTCGCCGTTTCTGATGGCTGCCTGGATAGGGGAGGCCCCACGATATCTCGGCAAGATGGAGCCATGGAGGTTGAGGGCGCCGATTTTGGCCATCTTCAGGAGCGCCTCGGGGACGATTTGCCCGTATGATATCGTGACAATCACATCAAAAGAGAGCTTTTCTGCCCACTTATAATCTTCTTTTATTCTGTGTGGCGAAAAGGTCGGAATATTGCGCGACTCCGCCACGACTTTGCTCGGCGCTTTCGTGAGTATCCTCTTTCTCCCCACTTCCTTATCCTCTTGGCTCACCACCCCGACGATATTGAAAGAAGCGCCGATAAGCGCCTTCAAGACATCGGCGGCGATCTCCGGCGTCCCCATGAAGAGGATCATAAGCTCGCTATTGCACTTGAATCTACCCATATAAGCCCTCCAAAACGCTTTTAATTATAACTAAGTGGGCAAGAAATCCGCTAGAATAAGAGGGCAAAGGCTTCCTTTTGCCCTTTTGAAGGCGCTTTATGCGCCGCTGCTCAAACGATAAACGACAGATTTATTATGAAACATTATGAACGCGAAGGGGTCGCTAGGCTGCTCGACACCGCCAAAGCCCTCCTCAATACGAACCGCAGCTTCCACGATATTTACGAAATGGCGATGAATCTCCATGGGAAAGAGATTTCCACCGTCTATCTCGACGAGGACGATAAGGTCCACGACTACGATTACGAGACTTACAAAACCATCACTTATCAGCTCGCCGAGAAAATGTCCACCGCCCTTTCCGCCATCAGGGCTGGCTCCGTCATCGCTTTGAAGCTCCGCAACTGCCCCTCATGGCCCCATATGTTCTGGGCTATCCTCATGAGCGGGCATTCGCCTCTATTAATCGATGCCAAGCTCCCTTACGAGAACACGGAGAACCTTTTGCAGCAGGCTAAGGCCAAAGCCATCATCTGCAATGAGGCCTTCACTTACTCCATCCCCACTTTCCGCATCAACAAAATCACCCAAAGCGAGCCCGACTACAATTTCACCCCGCATTGGAACAATGAGGTCATTTTCTGCTCAAGCGGTACCACGGGCAAAGTGAAGATGATGGTCTATAACGGCAATGCGATGTGCTATCAGATAGCCTCTGCCCTCGATATGCCGAACGAGTCGCTCACGATCATGCATCCAGGGCGCATCAGGAATCTTGCGATGATTCCTTTCCACCACATTTTCGGCTTCGTTGCGGTATTCCTCTGGTACACCTTCTACGGCAAAGCCCTCGTTTACCCTTCTAGCGGCTCCAACCGCGATATCCTCAACGCCATCAAGCTAGGCAAATGCACCCATATCTACAGCGTCCCCCTTTTTTGGGACGCCATCGCCCAAAAAGCCCAAAGAAGCGCGGCTATAGGGAAACAAAGCCAAGCCGATTTGCTTAGAAGGATGATTGCCTATAACACTGGCAAAATCTCGCGCGGGGAGGCTCGAAGCGCCTCCTGGGGCATCGTGCAGAATCGGATAAGGGACAAAATACTCGGCAACGGCATCGAGTATTGCATCGCCGGAGGCGGCTATCTCAACGAAAAGACGCTCCATATCATAAATGGGCTCGGCTACCCTCTATATAACGGCTACGGCATGACGGAGCTAGGCGTGGTATCCGTTGAGCTTTCCCCACGCGTCTCCGATCGCCTCAAAGGGGCGATAGGCCATCCCTTCCATGGCGTGAGTTTCAAACTAGCCCCCATCGAAGGCGGAAAGAAAGGGCAAGGCGAGCTGCTCGTCAAGACGGAAAGCGCCCATATCCGCGAAATCATCGGCGGCGAAGAGAAAGCCACGATGCTAGATGAGGGCTATTTCCATACCGGCGACATCGCCGAAAAAGACACAACCGGCTCCTATTACATCAAAGGCAGGATGAAAGACGTCATCATCAATAGCAATGGCGAGAACGTTTACCCCGATGAGATTGAATTCTATTTCAAAAGCATCGCCCACGTCGTCAATAATGTGGTCCTCGGCGTCAAGAAAGAAGGTTCGAATGACGAAGAGATCGTCCTTATCTTCGAGCTCGACAATTCCGCCACGAGCGATGATTTCCCTTCCATCATCGCCGATGCTAAAGCCATAAACGCCACCCTTCAGAACGAAAAGAGGGTTCAGCGCTTCCTCATCTATAAGCATTCGATGCCGATGGCTGGTAACATGAAAGTCAAGCGCTACATCCTTAAAGACGCCCTCGAAAAAGGCGAATATGATGATTTCATCGATACGGATGGGAAAAGCGTCAACGCCCAAAAGCGCGTCCGCGACTTCTCGAGATACGAGGAGAAGGAAGTCAAGAAAGTCATCAAGACCATCAAAGAGAAGTTCGCCGCCATTCTTTTGATCCCTCTTTACAAAATCGACGACGATGCCGATTTCGGACGCGACTTAGGCGGCGATTCAATGAGCTATGTCTCGCTTGTCGAAGACATCAACCGCGCCTTCAAAATAACGATATCGCCTTCTAAATACGGGCGCCTATTGAGCGTCAATGACTTCGCCGAAGAAGTCCTGGAAACTAGAAGCGCCAAGAAAGAAAGCAAAGAGTGAGAAGAGCTCTCCTTCAAGAAGGAAAAGTGTTGTTTCTTCCTCTTTAGGAGTCTATAATCGCTACGCAAGAAAAAAGCACACAATTTTAGGAAGTAAGATATGGCAAACATCAAATCACAAGAAAAGCGCATCTCCATCTATGCCCGCAACGCCTCTTTCAACGGCACCCGCAAAGCCGAGATCCGCACCGCGAGCAAGAAAGTGGAGACTCTCGCCAACGAAGGAAAGAAGGAAGAAGCCGCAAACGCCTTGAAAGTCGCGATTTCCCTTCTCGACAAATATTCCCAGGACGGAGCCATCACCGTCAATTCGGCCAACCGCAAGAAAGCCCACCTTTCCCGCGTCGTCGCCGCCATCAAATAAGGGCATTCAAAAAGAAGCAAAACGAGGCAAATGCCTCGTTTTTTCATTATGCAAAGGATGCGTTCATCGAGAGGAACGGGAGAGGCAACAATCCTCAATATTTCTTGAAAGTATGCTTGATGCCTTTCTCGTCTATCTCAAGAACCAGATACGAGCCACCGCCTTCATCCCGAGGATAGGATAAGCTTCCTGGGCAATAGATATATATGCCGTTAGAGAGAATCGCCTCTTTTTTGTGGGTATGCCCGTGAACGAAGATCCTCACTCCCTCATTATGCAAATAAAGCAACATCACTTCCGAATTTATCGGCCGATGCTCAATGCGGAGTTTGCCTATCGGGGTCAATAGTTCGCGGGAAAAAGGATAGGAAGAGTAGAAAGAATCGCAGTTGCCCCTCACCCCGAGGAAAGGGGCTATTTCGCTTTCCCCGGATTCGATATCGCCAGCATGGAGGTAGACATCGGCATCTTGCTCTCGGAGATATACTTTCTCAATCCGCGAATTATCTCCATGCGTATCGCTGATAACCACGATTTTCATAAAGGGAATCTGGACAAAAAGATTGTGAAGGCAAGCGGAGCGTCCATCTCGCCGGAAAAAATCGCCTTCTCGGCTTTGTATATCTCTTCAAGCGCCCGTAGAGGCGCCTCTTTCTTCATTCTGCGGAGATTCAAGGATATCGCGCGCACCTGGTATACGCTCATCTTATAGGAAGAAGAAAGGGCTGAGGCGATATCCTCTTCCCTCATTCTTTGGCTGAGCAAATAGGAAACCATATTCATTTTCCGGAACTGATTCGCGGATTGGATGAGGAGAGCTACCTCATCATATCCCTGTATCTTGAGGTCTTTATAGATGTGGAACGCCTCTTTGGCATCGCCTTTCGTGAGGGCATTGGTGAGAGCGTAGCTTTTTTCCTCTAGCGGCGGAGCGACGAGCGCCTTTATATCCTCCAAACTGAGATATCCGCTTCCCGAGGCGTAGCTCACGAGCTTATTGCGCTCAGAAAGGAAACGCCCGTAATCAAGAGCGAGCCGCTCGATGAGCATAGAGGAGGCCTCATCCTCTATCTTGATGCCTTTTTTCGCGAAGAAAGCTGGGACGAATCTCTTCCAATCCTCGAGCGTGAATTCATTGACCGAGGAAGGCTTAATGCCCAAAGAGGCGAATAAGCGCGCGTATTTCCCCTTATTGTCCAAACTTCCGCCATAAGCGGCCATATATAGATAGATTGAGGGATCGGGGTTTTCTAGGTAAGAAAGAAAAGCCTCATCCGTGTCGTCTTTCTTTATCTTCAAGGCGTTCTTTCCGCGCATAGGAGGCAACAAAAAGAAGCAGTTTTTCACGATGACGGCTTTTTTAGAGCATCCAATGGGCAAAGAAAGGCATTCCTCAACGAGAGTCGAGAAACTGTCTTGTCCCATGTCAAGAGTCACCGAATTAAGCGGGGTGAGCTCTTCCCCGAAAGTGCTTTTGACGATCTTCGAGAGAGCGATTTGGGCTAACTGGGGGTCGGAAGAATAAACGACTTGGATCATAGATTGCTATTATAAAGCCGTTTCACCATTTTGCGACGCTTAGAAATGAAGAAAGGGAATAATCGATAAGCTCTCCTTTCTTTATTTTCTTGAGAGGTTTCTCCTTCAAGGCATAAAGGGAGAGCTCTCTTTCGGAATGCGATAAAAGACGCTCCTTCACTTCTTTGGCGATTTCCTTCTCCTCTGCGCTCAGATCGCCTTTGCTTTTGCTGGCGACTCTTTCGGCGAGGAAAGAGGTGCCGTTCTTGTCGAAGACCACTTTCCAGCTGCGCTTGAAGGAAGGATAAGAGAGGATCTCATCGAGGAAACGGGGCTCAACCCCGTCTTCGACTTTCTTATAGACGAGCCCACTCATCCCTTTGCCCAAACGCAAAAAGGCGAGAAAATCGCAATAGAAAAGGTATTTATTGAGCATATTGCGGCTGATGGCGCCGTTTTTGTCTTTGCCTAGGCTCAGCAAAGAGGCGATGGCATCGATCGATAAAGGGGCATCCCCCGTCAAAGATGCCTCATCTATATAAGGCAGCATCAAGAAACGAAGTTCCTTCATTTTCGAGGCTTTCTTCCCTTCTTCGCTCTCCCTCAGTCTTTTGATATAGGCAAGAGCCTTCTTCCTCGCTTGCAGAGAAAGAGAGCACCTGTTCTCGAGATATCTATCATAAAGAAACAAAGCGTCGTATTCGGAAGATCTGATGAGATTATCGATGAGGCGGCTCTGATTGGCTTTTTTCTCGTAACGGGCAATCGATATCTCCCCTAAGCCAAGGAGGAGAGAGAATTCCTTTTGGCTGAGCGAGCTTTTAAGGCGGATCTTCTTGATCCCCTCTTCGTCCAATAAGGGCTTTTCCTTGTAGCGCTTTTCTCCTCGTTTCATATCAACATCCCTTTTTTCTAGTATCTTTTGATACCAGTATTATAGGCGTTTATTCGAAATATTATAGATATTATATGAATTTCATTCCCTTATATGCGATGCTGCCTTCTAGATC